>JAHZKP010000105.1 GCA_022600345.1 Alphaproteobacteria bacterium
CGGGCCCAAGTGATGACATTCCGTCCTCCCCCGTCAAAGGGGGAGGAGCCGCTGGGCGTTCTTGCCAACATTTCCTAAGGTCATGTTTGACCCGTCGCAGCCCCTCCCCATGTCTTCAGGGGGAGGACTCCGCGCCATCGTTTAGACCCGCCTTAACACTTCAACGCTTCGGCCTTCACAGCATGAGGGGCTAAGCGATTGTGGCGCGGATAGGAGGGGTAATTCTCTTTTTTGCGCCTCCAGATGCCCACCGCTTCGCGGCATCCGGCGCCGTACGATTCTCCGCCCCAACCGCGAGCCAAGCAACGCTCACCCCCACCTGGGAATGTCACGATCACTTGGTCCCTGGCGTAGCGGGTGCGGTACTGTTGTCGATTGCAAACCGGGCCCAAGAGATGACATTCCGTCCTCCCCCGTCAAAGGGGGAGGAGCCGCAAGGTGCGCTCTCGCCAACATTTCCTAGGGTCATGTTTGACCCGACGCAGCCCCTCCCCCTGTCTTCAGGGGGAGGACTCCGCGCCTTCGTTTAGCCCCGCCTGCAAATCGCAGCGTTTCCGACATCGTAACATGAGGGGCTAAGCGATCCTGGCGCGGATAGGAGGGGGTACCCGCCCAAACTCTCCCCCTCCTCACTTGCGGCCAAACAACCGCTCGATGTCGCCAAGCTTCAGTTCCACATAGGTTGGCCGGCCATGGTTGCATTGGCCTGAAAACGGTGTCGCCTCCATTTCACGCAACAACGCGTTCATCTCTTGCGGCGTTAATCTCCTGCCGGCCCGAACGCTGCCGTGACACGCCATCCGAGAGGCAACCGCTTCCAGCCGCTCGGTCAACGCACCTTGCTGACGATCATCCATGATCTCGGCAGCCAGATCCTTCACCAGGCCTCGCACATCGCACTGCCCCAGAAGTGCTGGCACCTCGCGCACGGCCACCGCCTCCGAACCGAAGCCATCGACCACCAATCCCAGGCCTTCCAGTTCACCGGCCCGCTCCAAAAGTGCCTCGACCTCATCCAGGGGCATTTCGATAATTTCGGGGATCAGTAGTCCCTGGCGCACAACCCCTCCATTGGACAGCATCTTCTTCAGCCGCTCGAACACCAGCCGCTCATGGGCCGCATGCTGATCGACGATGATCACCGCATCTTCGGTTTGCGAAACGATGTAGGTCTCATGAAGCTGCGCGCGGGCTGCCCCCAAAGGTCGCCCTTGTGTGTCTTCGTTTAACGGTTCGTCATGCGCGCGCGCCTCAGCCGATGTCGCATCGAAAGCTTGGAACGGCGCCTGTGCGCGCTCCCCCAATTCAGCGCTGATCGGGCTGTAAGCGCGCCCTTGGCTTGGCCGGTAACTTGGAACGAAACTCCGCCCGCCGACACCAACCGGAGACGTCGGATTGGCAAGCCCTGAACCACGGTCACCCGCATTTGAAGCGATGCCGCCCGCCGCCGCGAACGCTTCCAACGTTTCCTTGCCGCCCTGCGCCGAGGCCCGCATCGAAGTCTCTTCCAGAACGTGACGAACCGAACCGATCACCAACGAACGCACGCCGGCTGCATCCTTGAAGCGCACTTCCGACTTGGCTGGATGAACGTTGACATCGACGTCGTGCGGATCGAGATCGATGAACAGCGCCAGATAAGGATGCCGCCCACGCGGTAGCGTATCGCCATAAGCAGCCCTCAGCGCCCCGATCAATAACCGGTCCTTCACCGGCCGCCCGTTGACGAACAAGAACTGTTGCGACGCATCCCCGCGATTGAAGGTCGGCAACCCGATGTAGCCTGCAATGCGGATGCCGTTGCGCTCACCGGCCACCTCGACCGCATCGGATTGAAATTCGCGCCCCATGATCCGCGCCAGACGTTGCAGCAAACCTTTCGGGTCGGCGGATTGCGCCGGCAGCTTGAGGCTCGCCCGTTCGCCCATGACAAGCGTAAAGGCGACCTGCGGATGCGCCATCGCCAACCGTTTGACGGTATCTGAGACAGCCAGGTTTTCCGACCGTTCCGACTTCAGAAACTTCAACCGCGCAGGCGTCGCCGAAAACAGGTCGCGCACCTCGACCCGCGTTCCCCGGTTGACCGCCGCCGGTTTGGGCTCCAGCTTCGCGCCCTTGTCGACGACAATCGCAAACGCTTCGCCTGTGTCTTTCGACCGGCTGGCGATTTCCAGCCGCGCAACCGATCCGATGGACGGCAGCGCCTCGCCGCGAAACCCAAAGCTCTGGATATCGAATAGATCGTCTTCGCGCAGTTTGGAGGTGGCGTGCCGCTCCACGCACAGCCCCAGGTCATCGCGCGACATCCCCTGGCCATCGTCGCTGACCCGGATCAACGTCAGACCGCCCGCCGCCGTCACCACTTCGACCTGGCCGGCACCGGCATCGATGGCATTCTCAACCAGCTCTTTGACCACACTGGCCGGCCGCTCAATGACCTCGCCCGCGGCAATCCGGTTGATCGTTTCTGGCGAAAGCTGACGGATTTGCAAAGCGGGGGCCTCTGATGATTATTCTTAAGGCTTCGAACCCTCGCTCAACCGTTGGCGGGTCAGAACCTTGGCAAGCTCCACGGCCGGCTGGTCGAATGGATCGATCCCCAACACACGGCCGGTGAGAATCGTCTCAATCATAAAGTGCATCATCAACGCACCAATGGCCCGCTCGCCCAGGCTGTGGATATCTATCACCCGCACAGGCCGTCCGGCCTTGGCCAACGCCTGTGGCAACGCCCCGGCCTGGGCGTCCACAACATCGCCAATCGCCCGCCCGGCCATATAGTCCGCACCAGCCTGCTTCGCCATCTGGGCATCGATAACCGGCCCGGTGTTTCTAATCGGAACCCGCATCAGCGTCACCAGATGTTCGCGCGGACCATCCATGAACAATTGCAACTGGCTGTGCTGATCGAGCGGGCCCAAGGCCGCAATCGGCGTCGTCCCCTCGCCACGCTTGCCAAGACTTTCCGCCCAGAGCTGCACGAACCATCGCGCCAACGATGACAGCCGGTCGGCATACGGCATCATCACCAGTGACCGCGTGCCGCGCTCTTTCGACATGCCAACAGAAATCGCAGCCGACAACGCCGGACTGAAATCAGCAACGGACTGAACCGCCAACATCTGGTCGACGACCTCTTGTGCACCCTGGCGAACTTGCACTGCATCAAGCCCGCGCGCTATCGCGGGTAACAGGCCCACAATGCTCAGAGCCGAAAACCGCCCGCCAATATCATCGGGGTGCGGCAACAAGGCAATGCCAAAGCTCTCGAACAATTCGCGAAGCCCGTTCGACTTTCCCTCAACCGCTTCTTCGGAAATCCCAAGAAACATGTTTGGGATTTCCGCTTCCAGGCCCGCAGCCTTCACAGCCGATAGCGCCGAAATCGCCTGTGCCAGAGTTTCGGCCGTTCCGCCTGATTTCGACGTTACGACAAACCGCGTTTTCTTAAGATCGAGCGTCTTGAACGCGCCATCGAGCGTCGAGGGATCCAAATTGTCGTAAAACCGCGTCCGGCACCGCTTCATATGCCCCGGCAGTGCTACGCCTGGAATATTCCATCCGGCAACCTGAGCCAGCGCCTGTCCACCGAGCCCCGATCCCCCCGTGCCAAAAAACACCAGCGTATTGGCGCCAACAATAAGCTTTTCAAACGCAGCTTCAGCAACTTTCAGGTCGTCGCGCGCCTTGCAGATTTTTAAAATCGGCAGTGAGCCGGCCACCGCTTCTTCTTGCAGCCGCTTCAGTTCCGGCTCGAACCGCGCACAATAGTCCGAGACCAAAGCCGGGCTCAGCCCGTGTTCACCAATCGCTGCCTCAAGACAGCCGCTAACATCAATGCTGTAGGACGGCGAGGCATCAGCCCCAGCCTTCTGGCCTTGCGCGGTATCCGTCATACGTCCTCATCATCCAAAAAAGTTTCAGCCCTTAGGCTTCAACCCCTTGGGCTTGCCCACGACCACAACAATGAGATCGTCGGGCTTCAGAAAACGCTTAGCAGCTTTCTTCAAATCGTCCACCGTCAACGCCTCGATCTGAGCATTGCGATTGTCGACATAGTCAATGCCCATGTCCTCCACCAGGATACCCAGAAGCTGACTGGCGATCTTGGAGTTGGTGTCAAAGCGCAGTGCATACGACCCAGTCAGGTAGCTCTTGGCATTCTTCAAGGCCTCTTCGGTCGGCCCGTTCTCGGCAATCTTTTTCAATTCGGCACGAATGATATTAAGCGACTCAGCAATAGCGTCGTTCTTGGTCGCGACACTGCCCAGATAGATCGCCGTCCGGTCCAGCGGGCTGAGATAGCTGTAAACCGAGTAGGCAAGCCCGCGCTTTTCTCGCACTTCCTCCATCAGGATCGCCGAGAACCCGCCACCACCAACGATATGGTTCAAGACGAAGCCGGCCAGAAAGTCAGGGTCCTTGCGCTTCAGCCCCCCCATTCCGAAGATGGCAACCGATTGCGGCACGTCCAGTTCGACAACTTCCAGGCGCCCGCCCTGAACCGGCTCAACCTCCGCGACCGGGTTCAGTTCGGACTTTTCATTCAATCCGCCAAAGACATCATCCAGCAGCTTGCCCAATTCCTCCGGCGTAATGTCGCCAACCGCCACAACCTTCAGGTTATCGCGTGCGAAAATCCGTTTCCGGTAGGCTTCAAGATCGTCAGCCCCAATCGCCTTGACACTTTTCACGGTGCCGCTGGTCGGTGAGCCATAAGCATGATCTGGAAATGCCGTTTCGTACCATGTTTTTGAGGCAAGCCGCTCCGGTGAACGCGCGGCATAAGCCAGGTTGGCAAGCAATTGTTGGCGGATTCGCTCAACCGCATCTTCATCGAAGCGCGGTTTGGTGATCGCCAACCGCAACAACTTGACCGCTTCATCCCGGTTCTCGGTCAACGTTTCAAAGTTACCATAAAACGTATCACGCCCGGCGTTGTAGCTCATCCGCATGGCAATTTCTTCCACGCTCTCCTGGAATTGAGCCGACTTTAGTTCGCCAGCTCCCTCATCCAGCATTGCGGTCAGAAAATTGGCCACACCTGGTTTGCCCTCCGGGTCTTGCGAATTGCCACCCGTAAAGGCGAATCGCAAGGCAAGCAGCGGATTGCCGTGGGATTCTACAAGCCAGGCATTGATGCCACCGGGACTTTTGACTTCTTTGATTTCCATCGAATGAGCCGGGCGAATAAGTGTGATCAGGACAAGCAGGGTTAGCAGACAAAGGCCCGCTAAGACACCTGCGAGATTGGTCTGGGTCCTTGCGGCTGCTGCATTGGATTGTGTGCGCATGAAAGAACTTACCTCTTTAACCTTTGCTGGCGGAAGCTTCACCATCCGCGCGTTGCGCCCGTGGTGTTGCTTCTTCAGGAATGAGATACCCGGTCACCGAGCGGCGCAGATCGAGTTGCTTCGTCGCCGCCGCCTTGACCTGCTCAACGGTCACCTTGTCGATATCCGATGGCCAACTTTCCACGTCATCAATGCCTTGTCCGACAACCGCCGCCCAGCCATATCGCCGTGCCAGCGTCGACTGGCTGTCGCTACCATAAACGTAATCGGCCATTAGCTTGGACTTCGCCCGCTTCAGTTCAGCTTCAGTGACACCGTCGCGCGCGACTTCTGCAATAACCTCGTCGATTTCGGCTTCGACTTTCTCCAGCGGCACGCCATCGGCTGCGACCGCATAAAAGGAGATCTTCCCGCTGTCATAGCCATCGCCCGAATACCAGCCACCCGCACTCGAGGCGATCTTCATTTCAACCACCAACCGCTTGTACAGCCGGCTCGTCGCCCCAGACGCCACGATCTTCATCAACAGATCGAGTGCTTCGGCTTCACCATCAGGCGCCGTCACATAGGTTGGTGCCAGATAGAAGCGATGCACAGAAGCCTTGCCAGCGCGCGGGTCGTTGAGCTGCAGGCGGCGCGCCACCAGATGCGGCGGCTCCTGCGGGCGCTCTCGCTTGATTTTCATTTTGGCATTGGCTGGAACCTTGCCGTAAGTCTTCTCCGCCAGACTGCGGACCTCTTCAACGCTGACATCGCCCGACACCACGAGGATTGCGTTGTTTGGCGCATAAAACAGCTCGTAGAAATCGATCGCATCTTTCTGGTCGAGCTGCGCGATTTCATGTGACCAGCCGATCACCGGCGTCCCATAGGGATGCGAATAATAAAGCGCCGCATCCATCTGTTCGCTCAAGATAGCGCCGGGATTGTTATCGGTGCGCGAACGCCTCTCTTCCAGGATAACGTTGCGCTCAGTCAGCACTTCCTTTTCCGTCAACCGCAAATTGACCATGCGGTCGGCTTCCATCGCCATTACATCGGCCAGTCGTGTTTTGGCGATCCGCTGGAAGTAGGCAGTCGCATCCTGGCTGGTGAAGGCGTTGTCCTGCCCCCCCATGCGCGCCACGATCTTCGAAAACTCGCCCATAGCAATTTTTTCGGTCGATTTGAACATCAGGTGTTCGAGGAAGTGGGCAATGCCAGACGCCCCCTTGGGTTCATCGGCAGCCCCCACCCGGTACCAGACCATGTGCGTCACCACCGGAGCCCGCCGGTCCGGGATGACGATGACCTGCATCCCGTTTGCCAATTTGAATTCGGTGGCCCGCCCGGCCTTTTCGGAGGCTTGGGCGACAACAGGTGAAAGCGTGTGCGAAATCATGAGACCCAAAATCAAGGTTGCGATGAATTGCGGAAAGCGGCGAATGCCCGGTCTGCGCATGAAGGCTATCCTCGTAGTCCGGTTTGATACGATCAGCTTGGCGTTGCTGTCACCTGGGCATTGCCAGGCAACGCTCAAGGTCGAAGATCAGGCAGGCACGACATCGCACCACCGCAAACTGACGGACCAAAGATTTCAGTGCTGAGTGCCCTAAAGTCAAATGACAACCGGTTCATGTAGGTTTTTGCGATCCCGGCTTACATGGTAAACCGACACAAAAAAGCCGCCCGGTTCATCCCAGGCGGCTCCAAACTGGTGCAGACCAGACGTCGAGGCGGGCTACTGCCCGCCCATCCAATTGCCCAGGCCGGTCAACACCGACTTGCGGCACGGACCAAGTGGCCCCGAAATCGAGTGGGCGTCAGGATCGCCGCGCGCCTCTGCCGGCTCATACTCTTTCTCGCAGATCTCTGCTTGCTGGCGTTGCAGCTCTTCTTTGTTCTTCACCTTCGCGATGTCTGGATCGTCGATCGTCGCCAAGACCGCTTCAGCCTGATTGGGTTCCGCCGGCTGGTTGGGATCTGGCAGACGTTTCAAATCAGGCGGCACCACAAGACCGGAACGCTCGGCCAATTTCGCCGAAGGCCCCCGCTTTCCGGTATTATTCAATCCTGCCAGCTCAAACAGCTTGCCTTCCAACTGCACCTCTCCTGGCGAACACGCGCCAAGACACAGCGAAGCCACCAGCACCAAAGCCGCGGCACGGATATTTTGGAAACGTTTGATGTTGGGCGTCCCCCTGGACATGTCAGCGGACATGTTATGTGTCTCCATAGCGTCGAAACCTCAACCGGCTCCAACGATGCACTCCACCCCGTCTCTCACCTAAGGCGCTAGGCCGCATTTGTGTCATCATTGCGACTCAGCACGAGCGAGTCATACAAAAGCCCCACGACACCGGCAACTATCGCCACGTCGGCGATGTTGAAAACGTACCACGAATATCCAAACCCGTGCAGCAGGAAAAAATCGGCCACGCCGCCCAAAATCACCCTGTCTATGGCGTTTGCGACCGCCCCGCCGATGATCAGCCCCAGACTCAGGGCCATCAGGCGCCCGGTTCCAGAGCGCGCCAGCCACACCCACAGTGCGACACTGACGACCACCGCGAAGGCTGCCAGCGTTAGCTGCCATTCCCATTTAGCGCTATCAAACAGCGAATAACTGATGCCCGTGTTCTTAACATAGATGATTTCAAGAAAGGATAGAGCCGGAAACCGGTCCCCCTCCTTCATTCCCAATCCCAGGATCATCCACCACTTCTGCGCCTGATCGACGATCAGCGTCACCAGCGCCGTCCAGAACGCAATGCGCGACCAGCGGCCCCAGATCCACGACGCGCCACCGATTGCCACGCTATCAGAATGGTCGCCCTCCCCCATCATGCAGCCTTTCCGTCGATTTCCCGCATCGCGGCCGCATCGCGCGCCGAAAGGTCAGGGTAGTCGGCATCCGCGCCCACATCCTTCGTCACCCGCCACGAGCGAGCGCACCGCGACCCCTCAGCCTTTTTCGAGACCACACCGACGCCGGGCACATCCGCCAATGTAAACGCCCCCTTAGGAGGTGCTCCAGCCACGATCTCGATACCGCTGGTGATGCAGACTTCCGCAAGGTCGACGCCTTCCACGACAGCCCTCAGGTCGGCATCCTCGATATAGACGACAGGCGCCGCTTCCAAACTGGACCCGATCCGCTTGTCGGCCCGCTCCAATTCAAGCGCGCCCGTCACCACGCGTCGCACATCGCGCACTTTCTCCCAGCGTTCCGCAACATCCTCGTTGCGCCACAGCCGCGACATCAGCGGGAAGTCCTGCAAATGCACCGAACCGTCATCAGATGGGTGCCGGTCCAGCCAGGCTTCCTCAGCCGTAAACGACAGGATCGGCGCCAGCCACAACGTCGTCGCCTTGTAGATCTGATCGATCGCCGTCAAGGCAGCCTTGCGCCGCAAACTCGAGGGCGCATCGCAATAAAGCGCATCCTTGCGGATATCGAAGTAGAACGCCGACAGGTCCGTGTTGAGGAATTGCGTCAGGATCGCCACAACCTTGCGGTAGTCGTAAGCCGCATACGCAGTCCGCACCTCGGGTCCGATTTCAGACAACCGGTGCAGCATCAGCTTTTCCAAATCCGGCATATCGGCAACCTCGACCCGGTCGCTTTCATCGAAATGCGATAGCGCCCCCAACATCCAGCGGATGGTGTTGCGCATCTTGCGGTAGGTTTCCGCAAACGTCTTGATGATCTCCGGGCCGACCCTCAGGTCGTCAGAATAATCAGATGCCGCCACCCACAACCGCAGAATATCGGCACCCGACTTGGCGATGACATCCTGTGGCGCTGTCACGTTCTTCAGCGATTTCGACATCTTTAGACCCTTTTCGTCGAGGACGAAACCATGGGTCAAAACAACGTCGTAAGGCGCACCGCCGCGTGTTCCGCAGGCTTCCAGAAGCGAGGAGTGGAACCAACCACGATGCTGATCTGAACCTTCCAGATACATCACCCGGTCATGCCCGCCATCCTTGCTCCGCTTGATGCCAGCAAGGCCTGGGAAGTGCTCCGGGTCTTCCAGTGTGAACGCGTGTGTCGATCCGGAATCAAACCACACATCGAGAACATCGCGCACTTGCTCCCACTGGGCAGGGTCATCCACCAGCCCGTCGAGCAGACGCTCTTTCGCCCCATCCTCAAACCAGACATCCGCACCATTTTCAGCAAACGCCTCCTGGATGCGCCCAGCCAACTCGGCCGATTGCACAAAGCCGGGACCGGGGATGATCTGATCGGTTTCAGGGTTGCGGAATACGCAGATCGGCACACCCCAGGCCCGTTGCCGCGAGACCACCCAGTCGGGACGGTTCGCGATCATACCCGTGATGCGTTTCTCTCCGGCGGCCGGAACCCACTCGACCCGGCCGATCTCTTCAAGCGCAATCTCCCGGAGCGACCGATTGCCAGCAGCGCTGCCAACCTGTCCCCTCTCCCCGCTCGCGGGGAGAGGGCTAGGGTGAGGGGCAGACCCATCCGCTGACTTTTCATCCTGCCGCTGCCCCTCACCCCATACATTGGGATTGGGGGAAATTGGCCCATCCATGCGGATGAACCACTGCGGCGTGTTGCGGAAAATTACCGGCTTCTTGGACCGCCACGAATGCGGATACTGGTGCTTGAGACGCGCCCGCGCCACCATCTTGCCCGCATCTGCCAACGCCTTGATCACTGCCTCGTTGGCAGACTCGTCGCGGCCCGGCTTGTTGCCGTTTTCCTTCAGAACGCGCTTGCCGGTGAACCCCGGTGCCTGATCTGTCATGACGCCATCGGCATCGACGGTAAACGGAATCGTCGTATCGATCCCGCGCTCGCGCAGCATCTTCTGGCTGTTCATCCAGATGATGTAGTCATCCGCCCCGTGCCCAGGCGCGGTATGCACGAACCCCGTACCGGTATCATCGGTAACGTGATCGCCATCCAGCAGCGGCACGTCGAACCAATAGGCATCTTCGAATTGCCCGCGCAATGGATGAGCACAGGCTAAAACGGCTAGTTCGTTGGGAGTAACCGAACCAAGCCGCTCAAAGGATTCAACCTTACCAGCTTTCATGACCTGCTCGGCAAGCTTGTCTGCGAGAATATATTTCTCACCGACCGCAGCCCAATTGCCTTCCGGCGCAGACGTGACTTCATATCGGCCGTAATCGATCCGCTTTGAAAACGAGATCGCACGGTTGCCAGGAAGCGTCCAAGGCGTCGTCGTCCAGATCACGACGTAAGCATTGATCAGATCTTTAGCTCGGGCAAATTCGGCATCGCTAACATCTTTTACAGCCGGTTTGTCCAGGTCTTCCGCTTTCACCCCGGATGGAGACGCCATGACGGCCACCGGAAACTTCACCCAGACCTGATCCGACTGATAGTCCTCGTACTCGACTTCCGCTTCCGCAAGTGCGGTCTTCTCGACGACCGACCACATCACCGGTTTCGAGCCGCGATAAAGCTGCCCCGACATGGCGAACTTCATGATCTCAGCCGCAATGGTGGCCTCCGCCGGATAGGCCATCGTCAGGTACGGATTTTCCCAATCGCCGATAACACCCAGCCGCTTGAATTCCTCGCGCTGGATATCGACCCACTTGTCGGCAAACTCGCGGCACTCGGCGCGGAACTCGTTGACCGGAATGTCATCCTTGTTGCGGCCCTTGGCGCGATACTGCTCCTCGATCTTCCACTCGATCGGCAGCCCGTGACAATCCCAGCCCGGCACGTAGTTGGAATCGTGCCCCAGCATCTGCTGCGACTTCACCACCAGATCCTTCAGGATCTTGTTCAGCGCATGCCCGATATGGATGTTGCCGTTGGCATATGGCGGCCCATCGTGCAGCACGAATTTGTCCCGCCCCTTGCCCGCATCTCGCAACCTGGAATAAAGCCCGATTTTTTCCCAGCGCTCCAAGAGCTTCGGCTCGAGCTTGGGCAGCCCGGCGCGCATCGGAAAATCAGTTTTGGGCAGATAAAGCGTCTTGCCCCAGTCGCGGCCTTCACCAGCGGCGCCATCATCTTTTTTCGACATGTGTCTTTCAGCCAAATCAAATCAGTTGTTTGAAGGGCCTTCTAGCACGCATTCGAGCTGACGCCAGCCAGTGTAGCGTCTTCGACGTTTGCCTCCGTTCCGCAGCTCTGTTGGCGCGCAAACGTCGAAGACAAAAGCTACACTGGAATCATGAACTTGCTAGCGACGTGGGATAGACCAGGGGCCGCTAAGCGTCCTCTTTGGCCGGCGGTTGATCCTTGCCCGCCCCCTTGCGCCGCCCCACCGTGCGCTTAATTTCGCGCGCCAGCGGCATCGGCCCCGCCATGAAGGCCACTTTCAGACCCTCAACGCGCTGCTCGGAGGCTTCATGCACATACTTCACCGCCTGGATCCACAGCGGGCTGAACAACAACGACAGCACGATCACCGAAATAGCCAGCTTATAGCCGACCGGGTCGAGCACCGCGTTCGCCAGCCCGACGGCTGCCAGAACAAACGAGAATTCCCCGATCTGCCCCATGATCAGACCGGCCTGATAAGCCGTCTTCCACGGCATCCCGACAAGTCGCAGGATGGCGATGTTGGCCACCGATTTCAGCATCAGCGCCCCAAACACGAACACCGCCACCAGCGCCATGTTCTCCAGGATAAACGTAACGTCGAGCAACAGCCCGATCGCCACGAAAAACAACACCATCAGCACGCCCTGGATCGGCTCCATCGCATGGATCGCCTCCGATCTCAGCGTCGTCTTGCCAATGATCAGCCCGGCCAGGAATGCCCCATAAGCCGGCGACATCCCTGCAACCCCGGTGATCACCGCCGTCGTGCAACACACCAGAAGCGCCACCAGCGTCACCATTTCAACCCGGCCCAGGATCCTGTCCTGCCAGGGGAAATGCAATTTGCCCTTCGGCCCGACGACAGCGATGAACAACACCAGTACGCCGATCGCCAGCGCCACCGTCACAAGCGTCATCGGTTCGATTGAACCGCCCGCCTCAAACGATGTCGCGATGATCAGCATCGGCACGATGGCGATGTCCTGCGCGATCATGACCGCCACAACAATCCGCCCCAGATCGGAGCGCAATTCCCCGATGTCATCCAACAGCTTCAAGGCGACGGCCGTCGAGGACATGGTCACCACGAAGGTCAGTAATAACACCTGCTCGAAACGCCAATCCAGGAACGCCCCGAACGCCGCCATCGCCACAAGCGCAATCGTCAATTGCCCGATCACCGTCAGCACCGCCGGCCTCAGGTCGGCAATGAACGCCTTCAGGCTGATCTCCATGCCGATCACGAACAACAAGAACAGCACGCCGAATTCCGCGATCAGGGGAATCGCGTCGACATGCGGCATGAAGCCGATCCCAGCAGGCCCCAGCGCCAGCCCGGCCAGGATGTAGCCGACCATTGGCGGTTGCTTGACCCACACCATGAACAGCCCGCTGATCACCGCAGCCAGCGTCACAATTGCAATCAATAACAGGAATGGCAGTTGCTCTTCCATCAAACCCCCGGCGCGAATGGACGGTAATGAATGCGGCCAAGTTCAAATGAGACAAAGCCCGCGTGCCCAACACCCGCACAATCCGGTTAGGATTGAACAGCCGTTACCGCCATCAGACTAGCAGCCCGGTCGGACTTCGGCGAGCGCACCGTTTGGACATAGGGGCGAAATTTTGTGCAAGCCTGGACCGCTCGCATACCCGACGAGTTACCGCCGCAGCGGCACGGCACGGCACGGCCTCAATTCATACCCTGGTATCAAAACCAGCTTTTCTGAGTTGAACGGCTGCCGTGTCACAATCCACAGCGATCTGCCGTTTCATTTCTTCAAGGTCGTCGAAGCGGCGGTCGTCACGCACATAGCCGATAAACTCGACGCCGATGACCGTCTCGTATAAGTCTCCGGAAAAATTGAAGATAAACACTTCCAGCCGCGCCCCGCCACAATCGACACTGGGCCTGCCCCCAAAATATCCCGCACCTCCAAAGGCTTCCTCGCCGATCAGCACCCGCACCGAGTAAATCCCATGCTTCAGCGCCGTACCCGCCGGTAGCTCGACATTCGCAGTCGGAAATCCCAACTGGGTCCCTAATTTCGCGCCACTGGTCACCCGCCCACTGATCCGCCACCAACGGCCTAACAAACGCGCTGCCGCCGCCACATCACCTTGTGCGAGATGCTCTCGAATGACCGAAGACGAAAATACCTCGCCCTCTTGCGCCTGCTGTTCGATGATCGTCGTCCCAAAGCCGCGCTTTTCCCCTGCCGCTTGAAGCGTCACCGCCGAACCGCTTCGCCTGTTGCCGAAGGAAAAATCGTATCCGACCACAACATGAGAAACGCCCAGCCGGCCGACCAGGAAATTATCGATGAATTCGTCGGCTGGCTGTGACGCCAACTCGGCATCGAAGTCGGCAACAACCGCAACCTCGATCCCCAGACCTTCGAGCAGCCTGAGTTTTTCGTCCAGCGGCGTCAGAGAAAAATGCGGTTCATGGGGATGGAAATAAACCTTCGGGTGCGGCTCAAACACGATGACACCGCTTTTTGCACCAGTACGGCGGGCCTTCTCCAAAACCTTTTTGATCAGCGCCTTGTGGCCCCGGTGGACACCATCGAAATTACCGATGGCGAAAACACCCCCTCGGACGTCGTCCTGCACCGCATCCCAATTGCGAATAACTATCATGCCGCCGCCCGTCGTATCCGCATTTTTCCGCAGGTTCGCCGTTTTGATCATCGCTCAACTGATCGTTGCACGTTCACCCGAAGGCATCCGCCATGAGACCGATCAATCCGATTTCGGACGTGCCGGCACCATCATGTTGGCCTCACCGTCGAGCACAATCTTGCCCTTCACGGTGCAAAAACAATCGAATCTGGCGCGTCGCTTCGCCGGCATGAGGTCAGCCACGACGACGCGGGCAACCACTTCATCACCCACCAAAACGGGCGCCTTGAAGTTGAGGGACTGGGAAACGTAGATCGCCCCTGGTCCCGGCATTTTCATCCCGAACACCGTCGAAATGTAGCTAGCCGTTAGTAGGCCATGAGCAATCGGCTGCTTGAAAATCGTCTGCGCGGCGTATTCGCGATCAAGGTGAACCGGGTTGTAATCACCTGAAACACTGGCAAACGTCTCGATGTCATCCATCGTGACGGTCGTTGAAACGGTCGCCTCCATGCCCAGTTCGAGATCCTCGAAATAGAAGGTTTTGCCGGTGGATACCGTCAATTTCATCAACTCCAGACCGCCGCGACACACCCCACAACCCACCCCCGGGAAGTAGGCCAACAATCGAGCACCCTAGTAAGGGTTACGCCTCCAGACAACTAACGCCTTAGTCCCAAAGCAACATTTCGCCGAATATGCACTCTTGCAAAGAAGCCCCTTGAGCGCTTATGTATTGACTCCTCCCTTATGTCTCGACCTTTAGAACTGTCGTCTGCCGGATTGCATCGCCATTCCGCCCGCAGACCGGAAAAGAGAACCTATGAGCGACCGCAAGCCACTTATGCCCAAAGCGACAGCCGTCTGGCTGGTCGACAACACCGCCCTCACCTTCGACCAGATTGCGCAGCTTTGCGGGCTGCACAACCTTGAGGTTAAGGGCATTGCCGATGGCGACGTTGCACAAGGCATCAAAGGCATGGACCCGGTATCCTCCGGCCAGCTCACCCGCGACGAAATCGAGCGCGGCGAGAAGAACCCGGACCACAAGTTGCGCATGGCAGAGCAAAAGGTCATCCTGCCCCAGACATCGACCCGCAAGAAGCGTCCCCGCTACACGCCCGTTTCGCGTCGCCACGACCGCCCCAACGCGGTACTGTGGCTGTTGCGCCAGCACCCCGAATTAAAGGACGCCCAGATTATAAGGCTGGTGGGAACCACCAAACCGACCATCACCCAGATCCGCGACCGCACGCACTGGAATTCGCCAAACCTGACACCCCAGGACCCGGTCATGCTCGGATTGTGCAAGCAGCTCGATCTGGACGCCGAGGTTCAAAAAGCAGCAAAGCGTGTTGCAGCCGAGCACCCCGGCGGCATCCCACCGCCTCCAGGTGGCGGCTTGCTGCCCGCCTCTGAAACCGTCCCCGGACTTGGCCCCCAACCTGATTTCGCGCCACCCGACCGCGTCCAGTCCGAGGCTGAAGAAGACGCCGAGGTGTTCGCCCGCCTGCAACAGATTTCAGGCGGCGAAGGAGCCGATGCCGAGGAAGAAACCGGCAGCATCGACCCCGATAGCGTGTTCACCGACCAGGCTTCCCAGCCAACCGATACAAGCGAATCTGATGCCGGCGCCCAGCCGACACCCGTGTCAGATGAAATTTCCGCTGGTTCCACTCAGCCCGCCACCGACGCCCCAGAGACAGGTGAGGCTGGTGCAGGTGAGGCTGGCGACCAGACCGAAAAAGCCGCTGACGAATATGGCCTGGCAGCCTACGCCGACCCATTCGATGCTGACGCCGTCAAGGCCATCGTCAAATTCTGCGGCATTGCACTCAGAAGCACGGATGCCTCCCTTGTGTCCTGCTCCAGCAAAGACGAATTAGCCCGCGTCCGCGATAGCTTCCTGAAAAAGAAGCTCGCACTCGATCATGACGATGAAACGCTTGATGCAGCCATCGCTGAAGTTTGCGAGCGCATGAAGGACACACGCCGCAAACATCGCGTCATCTTCTACTACCTGCTGGCGGAAAAATTCGAACAGCTCGAAGCCCTCAAGGGCTGACCGGCCCAGCGTATTCACCGTTGCTGGACTTGGCTTTTTTCACCCACAGGCCTTGCCGGCATGCTGGAGCCTTTTTTGCCAACATTCGGCAGGCCGATGTTGGGCTGGTTTCATTTTGCCAACATTCGGCAGGCCGATGTTGGGCTGCCATGGCGACGCCATGCTCCGCATGGACCGCAGCCCCTCCCTCTGTCTTCAGGGGGAGGACTCCGCGCTTTTCGTTTAGCCCCGGCCTTAACAGGTGACGTTTGCTCGATCGCAAGCTGAGGGGCTAAGCGATCATGGCGCGGATAGGAGGGGGTAGCTGCATCTAGTCGGTACTAACCAAACCTCCGGGGAGAATCATACGGCGCCGGATGCCGCGAAGCTGTGGGCATCTGGAGGCGCAAGAAAATGACTCACCCCCGCCTGGGAATGCCACGATCACTTGGTCCCTTGGCGTTTCAACTGTGGACTGCTGGCGACTGTAGGTCGGGGCCAAGTGATGGCATTCCGTCCGCCCCCCTCAAGGGGGCGGAGCCGCAAGACGCTTTCTCACCAACATTCGGCAGGCCGATGTTGGGCTGCCATGGCGACGCCATGCTCCGCATGGACCGCAGCCCGCACCCCCGTCCATCCAAAATGAACAGGGTCTAACCCGAACCATTCACCATCACCCCGCCCAGCGCGGTATTCCAATATTCGGCAACATAACAAGGGCGCCACCGGCTCGATACCGGTAGCGCCCTTTTTCATGTCCGCCTTCAGGATCATGGCGTACGCTTCAGGCCCCCATTCCGCGGCTCGACAAAACGCCCTGGATCTCATCGAGGATCGCGGGATCGTCAATCGTCGCAGGTGCAGTCCAATCCTCACCGTCGGCAATCTTGCGCATCGTCGCCCGCAAGATCTTACCCGAACGGGTCTTGGGAAGCCTTGGCACCACCATCACATTCTTGAATGCCGCAACCGGACCGATCTCCGCCCGTACCAGCTTTACGACTTCCGCCTCGATCTCTTTTTCATCCTTGGTCACCCCGGCATTGAGCACCAGGAAGCCCGCAGGCAACTGCCCTTTCAACTTGTCGGCAACGCCGATCACCGCACATTCGGCAACATCGGGATGGGTTGCAACAACCTCTTCCATTTGCCCCGTCGATAACCGGTGACCGGCCACGTTGATCACGTCATCGGTCCGCGCCATCACGTAGACATAGCCATCCTCATCCAGATAGCCCGCATCCGAAGTCGAATAGTAGCCCTCGAATTGCGACAGGTAGCTTTCCCGGAAACGTTCGTCATTGCCCCACAGCGTCGGCAGATTGCCAGGCGGCAACGGCAGCTTGATGCCAATCGTACCGCTCTCACCGGCAGCAACAGGCTTCCCGGCTTCATCGAGAACGTGAAGTTCATAGCCCGGCATCGCGACCGTCGGCGAACCATACTTGATCGGTAGCAGGCCAAGCCCCACAGGATTGCCTGCAATCGCCCAGCCCGTTTCGGTCTGCCACCAGTGATCGATCACCGGCACCTTAAGTTGCGCCTCCGCCCACTTGATGGTGTCAGGGTCGGCCCGCTCACCCGCCAGGAATAGCGCCCTGAGGCACGACATATCGTATTTGCCCACAAACGACCCGTCAGGATCCTCCTTCTTGATCGCCCGGAACGCCGTCGGCGCGGTAAACAGGGAGGCTACCTTGTGCTGCGAAATCACCCGCCAGAAGGCGCCCGCATCCGGGGTCCCAACAGGCTTTCCTTCGTAGACAAGCGTCGTGGCCCCGTGCAGCAGCGGCGCGTAACAAATATAGGAATGCCCCACGACCCAACCGACATCGGAAGCCACCCAGAACACTTCGCCCGGCTTGATGTCGTAGAGGTTCTTCATGGTCCATTTGAGCGCAACCATGTGCCCGCCATTGTCGCGCAGCACGCCTTTGGGCTGCCCGGTAGTGCCCGATGTGTAGAGAATATAGAGCGGGTCAGTCGCCTTAACGGCAACAGGACCAGCCTTGCGCCCGCGCTCCTTCAAACTGGTCGTAACTTCCAACCAATCATAATCGCGCCCGGCGATCATGGAGGCTTCGGCCATCGGACGCTGCAGGATCAGGCAGGCTGACGGCTTCGATTGCGACAGTTCGATGGCTTTGTCGAGCAATGGCTTATAGGGGATGACTTTGCTGCCCTCGATGCCGCACGAGGCAGAAACGATCGCAACTGGCTTGGCGTCATCGATCCGTGTCGCAAGCTCTGAGGCCGCAAATCCGCCGAAGACGACCGAATGAACCGCCCCGATCCGTGCACACGCCAGCATCGCCATGACGGCCTGGGGGATCATCGGCATATAGATGACGACCCTGTCGCCCGTCTTGACGCCCAAGTCGACCAGCGCCGCTGCAAGCGTCGCCACTTCGTCGGTCAGTTCGCTGTAGGTGAAGGTCTTGACGGTATCGGTCACCGGGCTGTCGAAAATCAGCGCCGGTTGATCGCCCAGCCCGGCCTCGACATGGCGGTCCAGACAGTTGTAGGCGGTATTGCACTCAGCCCCCGAAAACCACCGCCCGTATTGACCTGAGTAAGCGTCAAGCACACTGTCCCACGGCTTATACCAGGAAACATCCTTGGCCGCCTCGCCCCAAAACGCCTCTGGGTCGTCAAGCCAGGACTTGTAGACTTCGTGGTATTGGCTGGCCGAAGTAGTCATTAGGGCATCTCCCGGGTGCATTGCTCTAATTTTGATTGTAAGGCGCCAATGTTCTCTGTCTTGACGCATTGCGCAATACGACAATGCGCGTAGAAAAAAACAGCCAAACGGTTGACTTCAATCAAAAACAAGTTTCCACGCAGCCCTGTTGTTCCGCGATGCAACAAGTATCCCATTGATGACAGGCCTCACATTGGCTAGACATCATCCGACCATACGCGGTCACACTTCGTGATCGAATGGTCGGATAAAGATGCTCTACACCTATAATTCTAGAGCAACTTTATCCGATCAATGAATCGCTGAAGGCGATTCCGTTAGATCGGATGTTGCTCTATCGTCGAGCGCAGAAAATTCTAAAACCCAGCAGCTTAGTTGAGACATGACAGCAAACCCTTACGAGCAAAACCTAGACCGCAACCCAGCCAATTATCAGCCCCTGACCCCGCTGACGTTCCTGGAGCGCGCCGCCAAGGTCTATCCCGACCACACCGCAATCATTCATGGCAACGCCCGCTATACCTACCGCGACTTCTACGCCCGCTCGCGCCGTTTGGCCTCCGCACTGGCAGCTAAGTTCGTCGGCAAGGGCGACACCGTCTCGGTAATGCTGTCCAACACCCCGCCAATGCTGGAAGCCCACTACGGTGTGCCGATGACGGGTGCCGTCCTGCATTCAATCAACACGCGGCTTGATGCGCCCATCGTCGCCTTCCAACTCGACCACGCCAACACCAAGGTGCTGATCGTCGACCGCGAATTCTCAGCCGTCATCAAGGACGCGCTGGCCCAGGCCAAGGTCAAGCCCCTGATCATCGACTATCAGGACCCCGAATTCCCCCAGGACGGCGAACAGCTCTCCTATACCGAATACGAACAGTTCATCGCATCAGGCGATCCCGAATTCGCCTGGAAAATGCCCGACGACGA
Organism: Alphaproteobacteria bacterium; assembly: GCA_022600345.1. Lineage (GTDB taxonomy): Bacteria > Pseudomonadota > Alphaproteobacteria > Rhizobiales > Hyphomicrobiaceae > Filomicrobium. The sequence goes on from JAHZKP010000105.1 coordinate 19,632, forward strand.
ATGGGACGCGGTCTCGCTCAACTACACGTCGGGCACCACCGGCAACCCCAAGGGCGTCGTCTACCACCACCGCGGCGCCGGCCTGATGTGTTATTCAAACACCCTCGCAACGGCCATGGATCGCCACCCTGTCTACCTGTGGACCCTGCCGATGTTCCACTGCAACGGCTGGTGTTTCCCCTGGTCGCTGTCGGCCGTCGCCGGAACCCACGTCTGCCTCAGATGGGTCCGCGCCAAGGCCATGTTCGATGCCATCGCCGACCACAAGGTCACCCACCTCTCCGGCGCCCCGATCGTCATGTCCGTCATGCTCAACGCGACACCAGAAGAGCGCCGCGAATTCTCCCATCAGGTCGCCTTTAATCACGCCGCAGCCCCACCGCCGCAATCCGTTCTCAACGCCATGGCCGAACAGGGCTTTATCCTGACCCACCTTTACGGCCTGACCGAAACCTACGGGCCCGCCGTCATCAACGAGTGGAATTCGGCCTGGAATGATCTGGAACCCGCCCAGATCGCCAACAAGCGCATCCGTCAGGGTGTGCGCTATGTCTCCCTGGAAGACCTCACCGTCATGGACCCCCAAACGATGACCCGCGTGCCTGCCGATGGCGAAACCCTGGGCGAGGTTATGTTCCGCGGCAACAACGTCATGAAGGGCTACCTCAAGAACCCAAAGGCCACCGACGAAAGCTTCGAAGGCGGTTGGTTCCACTCAGGCGATCTTGGCGTCATGCACCCAGACGGCTATATCCAGCTCAAGGACCGCTCCAAGGACATTATTATCTCCGGCGGCGAGAACATCTCCTCAATTGAAGTCGAAGATGTCCTCTACAAGCACCCCGCCATCGCAGCCTGCGCCGTTGTTGCCAAACCCGATGAAAAATGGGGTGAGACACCCTGTGCCGTCATCGAATTAAAACCCGGAGAAACCCTTACCCAGGACGAAGTCATAAGCTGGTGCCGGGAAAGTCTGGCCAACTTCAAGTGTCCACGGCACGTCATTTTCAGCGAAGTTCCCAAGACCTCGACTGGAAAGATCCAGAAATTCAAGTTGCGGGAAATGGCCAAAGGCAATTAGAGCCCAGGCAGCGTGCAAACGGCTAATTCCAGACTGCCGATACACCATACACAAAACACTCCGCACACCGAATCGGTACGATGTGTTAAGTCTGGCAGCAGATCCGTGCGTTCCGATAACATCGGCCGCCCGCTTTCCGCTGCCAGAGGAGGCACAGCTTGATCTCGTTGCAACAAGATTGGCCTAACGCCAAATCAGCGACCAAGACCGCTGCGTTCCTGACGCTTCTGGCTTTCGGCGTGGCCGCAGGCTCGCTCACTGCCGCCACCGACCAAGCCCAGGCAGCCAGCAAGAGCAAGCGGACCCTGTCACTTGCGCAGAAAAAGCGCGTCGTCTTGAACGCCCCGCCCGAAGTCCTGCGCATGCTTGGCGGCCACGTGATGATCGGTTACTACCGCGGCTGGCAGCTCACGCCATTGCTGAAACGCGGCGCCATCGGCGGCGTGTTCGTCACCCGCCGTAACGCCAAGCGCCGTTCCCGCAAAGCCATCGCCAGGGAACTGCAGTCCTTCAGAACCCTGGCTGCTGAAGGCAGCAGTCGCCCGCTACTCATCGCCACCGACCAGGAAGGCGGCCTCGTCGCCCACATGACGCCACCGCTCAAACGCCAGACCTCGCTTGGCGACGCCGTCAAACGCGCCAAGACCCCTCAAGAACGTTCAGAAATCGCACGGCAATTCGCCATCAAGCAGGCAATCGGTCTCTCCGACCTGGGCATTAATCTCAACTTTTCCCCGGTCGTCGACCTGAAACCCGCAAAACGCCTGCGCCGCGACCGCAAAACGCATCTCAAGCGCCGCGCCATATCCAACGACCCGCAGATCGTCATCGAAGCCGCCCAGACTTATTGCAACACGTTGGCCGGCTGGAGAATTCTGTGCACGCTGAAGCATTTCCCCGGCCTCCAGGGCGTCAAGGCTGACACGCATATCTCGCAGGCCGAATTGAAGAAGACCCGCCAGGAACTGGAGGCATCCGATTGGCTCCCATTCTCCAAACTGATCGACAAGACGCCTGCCGCGATGATGATCGGGCATGCCAAACTGATGGCGGTCGATAAGCACAACCCGGCCTCCGCCTCCAAGCACGTCATTGGCACGCTTCTTCGCGGCGAGTGGAATTACGATGGGATTATCGTCACCGATGACCTGGACATGGGCGCCATCACCAAACGCCCTGGCGGTATTGGCAAAGCCGCCGTCGACTCACTCACAGCCGGCACCGACATCTTGTTGCTGACCCATGATGGGGACGTTGTGTTTGAAGTTCTTTACGCTCTGCTCAAGGCCCACGAGCGCGGTCTGATCAAACCCGAAGTACTGGCCCGCAGCCGCCAACGGCTCGATCGGTTCGCGATGCGCTTTTCCCCTCGCGAATTCGCTTGGCCGCAGGGTTTCCCATTGCCGACGCCCGCACCTCAACGCGCCGCCGCGACCACCGCTTCGGCGAATTAGAGCGGGCTAGGCGAACCCATTCACCACCCTACGGCCCACGGCCTTGGCGGAGGTCAAATGGCCGAAAGGATACCCAACGCTTCCGCAACTGCCTCGCGTTTTCCGTTCGCCCGGCATCGCAGTTTGCGCGCAATAAACAACTTGCAGACCGACGTCAGCCCGAAGGGCTGACCGGCCCGGCACACCGTTTCCCGGCATACTGTTCAATGTAAATCGCCGGGGTCGCACTATCGAACGGAGAAATCCGGACAACGGCGCCCCGGCACGAATTCGATTAGTGCCGCGTCTCGTTTTTGAGGCGCTCAATTTCTTCTTTCAGTCTGAGCTTTTCTTGTTTCATTCGTCGAAGAACTAGATCATCAGAACCGGGCCTGGCAGCCTCTTGATCGATTTGCTGATCCAAGAGACGGTGCTTCTCAGCGAGCTCTGCAAGATGACCTTCAAGCGACATATGTGCTCCTCCTGTTGCGGATTCTACGCCCTCAAAACGTGGCAGATTGGCGCAGAATTGTCCATTGGTCACCTGTTAACAATTAAACGATTTATCAAAACACGTCTCACGATGGGCCACCCATTACCGGTCTCATGGTTCAGTTGTCAGGAACCTTTGCAGCGCGATAGTTATTTTCAACTGGCTACACTTGCGCAAACTGCCTAAGCAGACGATAGTCTGCCGCCGTTCAGACAGGGGTCATGCAAAAACGATGGACCGCGATCAAGAGAACAATTTGCGCGACGAACTTGTGGCGCTCCAGCAGCGCCACCGCGCGCTCGACGAAGAGATCGTAGAATTGGAACTCTCCGCCAGCGTCGATCAGCTGACAATCAAGCGCCTCAAAAAAGAAAAGCTTGTATTGAAGGATCGCATCCACGCGATCGAAGATCAGCTAACTCCCGACATCATCGCTTGAAATCGGGGCATACCGCTTCTGGCCCGGCAATTATTCAGCCGGCACCCGTCGACGACAATATTGCCGGGCCACTACCTGACCGCGATGGCCACATCGCGCAATACGTTGGCTTCCAGCTCCATCTCCACGACGCGGTGTTTCAATACGTCACCGATACTGATGATACCGACAAGCTTTCCATCCTCCACGACCGGTACGTGGCGAATGCGCTGCATCGTCATTACGCCGGCAACCTTGGAAATCGTGTCGTCAGGCTTGCACGTGTGCACAGCGTCCCGGCAAAGATCGGAAACGCGCATCGAGTCGACAGCGCTGCCAACTTCAGCCAGACCGTTGATCACATCGCGTTCTGAAACGATGCCATCCAGGCTCTTGCCGTCCGCCGATACAATCATTGCACCGACGTTTTCTTCCTTGAAGCGATGCGCCAGCGCGCCGATCGTCAGCGTGGGGCGAACGGTGCGTATATGACGGCCTTTTTCGTCCAGGATTTCGGACACTCTCATCGGTTTCCTCCGTAGTCCGAGCACCCCCACGCGCAACGGACTTCTTTTTTACCGGCAGGCCCCTGTTTTCAGTCTATAACCGAGCTCGCAGCACGGCAATGGCAGTCGCGTGTCTTGCTCCGCCTTTTCAGCCCGACAGGAGGCGAACGGACCATTGAGCCACCGACCTTGCAATGCCCGCGGATGCTGCGCCGCACCATGCTCGATGCTTGCGCCGCCTGCCTGCCTCGTATAGAAGGCCCGTTTTCCCGTGTGCTTAAGTCAGATTCGCCCTACCAGTTGTGCGCCCGGATCTAAAAGCCCGGCACGCCAAGGCCATGCGTGCGAGCGAGGCGTTGGAACCATGTGTCCGTCAGGATCACTCTCAGATTTGAAAATCACAGGCCGATAGTCGACTGGAACGAGAATGAGCGAAACCGAACTTAGCGCCCAAAGCGCCGCCGCCCCGCTGGTCGGGATCATCATGGGCAGCCAATCCGACTGGCCGACCATGCAGCGCGCCGCCGCCATCCTCGAAGAACTCCAAGTAGCTCATGAGACCCGCATCGTATCTGCCCACCGCACTCCAGACCGCCTCTATGACTATGCCCGGTCAGCCCACTCACGCGGATTGAAAGTCATTATCGCCGGCGCTGGAGGCGCCGCCCACCTGCCTGGAATGGCGGCCGCGATGACCATTCTTCCCGTCCTCGGCGTCCCCATAAAATCAAAGACCATGAGCGGCCTCGACAGCCTCTATTCCATCGTCCAGATGCCGGCCGGCATCCCGGTTGGAACGCTCGCCATCGGCGATGCCGGCGCCAGTAACGCCGGCCTTCTGGCCGCCCAGATCCTCGCAGTGACAGACCCGCAGTTGGCCGGGCGGCTAAACGCCTTTCGAGATCGCCAAACGCAAGCCGTTGCCGACATCCCCGTCGATGACGCGTCGAAATCCTAATGGTTAGGTCGGGCTGATTATGACCGCTCTCCCCCCCGGCTCCGTCATCGGAATTCTAGGCAGCGGCCAACTTGGACGAATGCTGGCAATCGCCGCCGCCCGGCTTGGCCTGCAAACCCACACCTACTCCGACACCAGCGGCCCCGCCTTCGACGTTTCCTACAAGCACACGCTTGGGCCCTATGACGACACGCAACGCATTTCAGCCTGGGCCAATGAAGTCGACGTCGTCACCTACGAATTTGAAAACGTTCCGCTACAGGCCGCCGCCGCTGCCGCCGCTTTGAAACCCGTGCGCCCCGGCGCACGCGCGCTCGAAGCCGCACAAGACCGGTTGGCCGAGAAAACCTTCATCGATCGGCTCGGCATTCCGCTCGCCCCGTTTGCCGCCGTGAACTCGAAGGCCGATCTAGAAGCCGCGATAGAAAAAATCGGCACGCCCGGCATCCTGAAAACCCGCCGCTTTGGCTACGATGGCAAGGGTCAGGCCCGAATGGCCCGCCCCGACCAGGCGCAATGGGCGCTCGACGAAATCGGCAACGCACCAGCCATCCTTGAAGGCTTCGTAAAATTCGAATGCGAAGTCTCCGTCATCGTCGCCCGTGGCCTCGATGGAGCGACGCAATTCTACGATATCCCCCTCAACACCCACGTCGACGGCATATTGGCGACCTCGACCGTTCCCGGGCCCCTGCCGCCCAACCAAGTCGACCGCGCCCGCGATATCGCACGGCGCATTGCCGATGAACTGGACTATGTCGGGATACTCACAGTCGAATTGTTCTATGCCGGGGAAGATGCCGGCTCGCCGCTGGTCGTCAACGAAATCGCCCCCAGGGTCCATAATTCCGGCCATTGGACAATCGATGCGTGCGCCTCCTGCCAATTCGACAACCACATTCGCGCCATCGCCGGCTGGCCTATTGCCCCCACAACCCGCCATAGCGATGCCGAAATGACCAATTTGATCGGTCACGCGGCCAATGATTGGCCTGAGCTGGCGCGCGAAACTTCGACTTGCATCCACCTCTATGGCAAACGCGACGCCCGGCCGGGCCGCAAGATGGGCCACGTCACCCGGCTAAAGCCGTTAACGACTTGACCCAGTCGCAGAAAGTCCCCAAACAAAGGGATCACACCGCCTTGGTGGACATGAACCTCACATCCATGGTATCCACCGGCCAATCCGTACAAGTTTCGCCGCTGTGCGACGGGCACCCCGCCCGGCCAGCGTAGCCTATTGAACACAGCAGTCTGAGACCGCTAACAGAAAGGATAGGGACCCGCGTGCAGGTTCTCGTTCGCGACAACAATGTCGACCAAGCCCTTAAGGCGCTCAAGAAGAAGATGCAGCGTGAGGGTATTTTCCGTGAGATGAAACTCCGGAACTATTATGAAAAACCCTCCGAAAAGCGCGCCCGCGAAAAGGCCGAAGCCATTCGCCGCGCCCGCAAGCTGGCCCGCAAACGCCTCCAGCGCGAAGGCCTGTTGCCCATGAAGGCAAAGCCGGCACGTGGCCGCTGAAGCCCTTCAGGCGAAGGCAGCAAATAGATTCAAAAAGGCCGGCTGCACGTTGTGCGCGCCGGCCTTTCTCGTTTGAATAACTCAGACACACTCTGGACCGGATCGACCTGCCCGAAAAATCACGCCAGAGAATTACGCAAGAAAATCCTACCTGAAAATCACACCTGAGAATCCTACCTGAAAATCCTACCAGAAAATCGCGCCAGAAGATCCTACCAAAAAATCACGCCAGAAAATCGCGCATGAACAAAGTTCATCTCAGGGGGCCCGGGGCTGCGGCAAGTACCGAATAGGTTCCACCTGCGTACACAGACCATTCATGAGCCTTATTCACGCAGGAGCCGGGAGCATAAACTGCGATAAATCCAAGGAACCAGGCCCACATTTGCATTGCAACTCACGATGCCTGCCGCCGCACATCGCGGTGGCGGCCCTTTTGTCTGAGCCGGTCGATCCAGTCATTGACCGCTTCAAAGGACCCAAAATCCCCGTGGTCTGTATGCCCGGCTTCAGGAAATGTCGCGATATGAGCCTCTCCTGGTGCGTGTTCGGCAACCTTTCGCCCCATCTCCACCGGGATGATGCTGTCCTGTTCGCCATGGATGACCAATAGCGGCGCTGTCACCTTGTCGAGGTGTTTTAACGTTTCGTAGCGGTCACGCATCAACAGGCGGGCTGGCAGGAACGGATAGCATCGCTCAGCGACATCGACGATCGATGTATAGGGCGCATCCAGAATAATACCGGCAACCGGGCGGCTGGCAGCGACTTGAACCGCAATTCCCGTCCCAATCGACTCGCCGTAGACCAACAAGTCCTCAGCGTCGATCCCCCAGCTCATCAAGGTGTCGTAGGCAAACATCGCGTCGGCGACGTTATCCTTTTCGCTTGGGCGACCCGTCGACCCTGAATAGCCCCGATAACTCATGATCAAGACGCCCCGCCCCATGGCCCTATAGCCCGCCAGCCGTACCATCCGGTCGGCCAGCGTCCCCGCATTGCCATGAATGTATAACAGCGTCGGTTGCCCCCGCCTGGGCGGCGCATACCACGTCACCAACGCTTCGCCGTCGGCGGTCTCCAAGATCCGCTCAGAATAACCGGCCAGACCGATTTCCGAGGGTGTCGTATAAGCAGGATCTGGCGCATACATAAGTGCCCTTTCCAGCTTCGGTGCACCGATAACGACGCCGCATATCACAACGCATAGCGCAGCGATCAAGACACCCGTTAAGATCATTCTGTACGTCTCCAACCCCGAGAATTCACCAACCGGCACCGCTAGAACAGCACAACGGCTCCTTGTGCTGATCATCCTCCTGCCCCATTCAAAGTCTGGCAACTTCTAAGCCTGAAACTGGTATAGCCGGGGAAACCGTCAACCTAGCAACCCAGATGCTTGAATTACTGCTGGGCCGTCTCAACATCGTTGTCAAAACACGACAACATGTAGCGGACCCTCTGCCGGCCGGGCAGATGACCAAATTTCGACCCCTTGCTATGGGCCAGCCACGGCAGGAAGTCGACCACCGTTTGCCGCCGGAACAGTCCGTTGTCGCGGCCAAAATTGATTGCCCAGCAATCCGCCTCCCGCTCACTCATGGCGGAGGGGTTATACCAGTGCCCCAGCGTATGATGGGCACATTCGTGGGCGTAAAAGAAAATCTGCAGCGCCTTGGGCAGCCTTCGCATCACTTCGGGGTCGAGCAGGATGTATGGTACCGCGTTAACCACCCAGGCGCGTCCCACGTCACCCAGATCGGGAACCTTGATGGCCACAACCGACCTGCCACGAAAATCCGTGCAACTCATGGGCTGACCGGCCACGTTGAATGGGGCCGCCGCATTGGCTGCTGGCGCCAGCACCAACAGGCAAGTCAAAATCGCAGTAAGACCGAATGCCCAGCGAACCAAGATGCCCCCCTATGCAAAGCAGAATTGGGCGTTTCGAAGCGAGTGATGATACATCGAATCAAGGGATTCCGAAGACCACTTGAGGAAAGTTGTCTTCACAACCGCGCGATCACAAAGTCAAAAGCCTCGCGAAAACAACGCGGCTACGACCCGCCTGGATCATCAAGATTGTCTAGAAACTCCCAGATGTGGGGATAAAGCCCATCCCGGACCAGCGTGTTGTGGTCACTGCCTTTCATCGCGACAAGCTTCTTGGGATCGGGCGCCAGCCGATAAAGTTCCTGTGCATGTGAAAATGGAATGATCGTATCTGCCGTACCGTGAGCAATAAGGATCGGCACCTTCACCTGGCCAATGAATTCCCGGGTGCGGAATTGATCCCACAACAGCAGCGAAACAGGAAAATAGGGGTGCCGGTCTGCCGCCACGTCGACAATCGCGGTGTAAGGCGCTTCCAAAACCAGCGCCCTGGGCTTCACTTCGGTGGCAAGCTTCGCGGCAACACCCGTCCCAAGCGACAAACCGTGCAGGACAATCCGGTTTGGCCGGTGCTTCTTGGCAAGCCACCCATAGGCAGCCCGCGCATCCTCAAAAAGCCCCGATTCGCTCGGGCTCCCCGTTGAGCCTGGAAAGCCCCGGTAGGAGAACGCCAACACCCCGTCGCCGCGCTTCTTGACTCGCTTCCAGCGCCACTTCTTGCGCTCCAGTCCCCCGCCCTTACCGTGAAAGAACAAGTAGACGACGCCGTCTTTCCTCTTCGGTGCCAGATACCAGCCGGCCAGCCGCTCGCCATCCGAGGTCACAATTTCAACCCGCCGACCACCTTCGATCGCCTGCCCCGATGGCAGGTCCAGCCGCCCCCCCGTGTCATAGGTATAGAAAACAAGACTGCGCTGACCTGCCACGACGCCAGCCAGCACAAGGCAATATCCCAACACACCAAGACCGAGAGCAATTTTGATGAAGCGCATCATCGCCAGACAACTCACTCACCCGCCGTTTATCAAAAGGCCCAAGATGCGCTGCACCTAATTGGCCCCAACCCGCTCATCCTCGTCCGGCTTCGCGGCCGGTTCCAATGTTGCCAGAAACTCCCAGATGTCCCCGTAAAGCCCATCGCGCACCAGGGTTGTGTGACCGCCGCCCTCCTTGGCCACGAGCTTCTTGGGCTTGGCTGCCAGATCATACAGTTTCTGACCATGCGCGAACGGGATGCCCCGGTCCTTGGTGCCATGCACAATCAGGATCGGCATTTTGACCTGCCCGATGAAATCCTGCGTCCGGAACTGATCCCAAAGCAGGTAGGAAACCGGCATCCAATTCTGGCGTGCGGCCGCAACATCGACCAGCGCAGCATATGGCGCTTCCAGAACCAACGCTTTGGCCTCGACCTCGGTTGCCAGCTTGGCCGCCACGCCGGTCCCCAGCGACAGTCCATGCAAGACAATTCTATCGGCAGAATGCTTCTGGCGCAGCCAGGTGTAGGCAGCACGCGCATCGCTATAAAGCCCATGTTCGCTTGGCGTTCCCGTCGAGCCGGGAAACCCGCGATACGAGAATGCCAACACGCCCGCACCGTGTTCCTTGATCCGCGCCCATCGCTCAACGTCCTTCGCCAGTCCGCCGCCATTGCCGTGGCAGAATAGCAAAACCACACCGTCGTCCCGCGCCGGAGGAAGATACCAGCCAGCCAGGGTTTCGCCGTCGTTGGTCTTGATTTGGATGCGCTGACTACCCTGGATAGCCAATGCGCCAGGCGCACTCAGCTCACCTTCGCCCTTGCCAGGGAAGATGAAATCTCGCTGCATCAGATACATGCCGATTGCCAGCGTGCAATAAGCGGCAATCAGACCGACCAATCCAAGCTTCAAGATACGCGCGAACATTGATACACCCGAGATCGTAAAATTCACGCCCCCAACAAAGAAGGCTTCGCAGCAGACCGTGACGGTATGCAGACGAAGCCTTCCTCAATTCCCATATCTCTTCGGCCGCAGTGCGCATGGGCAACGTCTCCGCCCCCATCGCGACTGCCGTTATTCAGCCACCGACTTCGCGATAGATTCCGTCATCTTCTTGGCATCGCCCAGAACCATGATCGTGTTGTCACGGTAGAAGACCGGATTGTCGATCCCAGCATAACCTGAAGCCAGCGAGCGCTTGTTGAACAACACCGTGCCCGCCTTCCAGATTTGCAGAACCGGCATGCCATAGATCGGCGAGGCTGGATCGTCTTCCGCCGATGGATTGACCACGTCGTTGGCGCCGATCACATAGACCGCATCGGTCTGCGAGAATTCCGAGTTGATATCCTCCAACTCGAAGACTTCGTCATATGGAACGTTAGCCTCTGCCAGGAGGACGTTCATGTGCCCCGGCATACGACCGGCAACGGGGTGGATAGCGTAAGAAACCTCGACGCCTTCTTCCTTCAGCGCTTCGGCCATTTCACGCAGAGCATGCTGGGCCTGGGCAACCGCCATGCCGTAACCTGGTACGATAATCACCTTTTGAGCGTTCTTGAGGATATAGGCAGCGTCTTCCGCGCCACCGATCTTGGCAGGCTTTTGTTCCCCGTCTCCCGCAGGACCGGCCGTCTCGCCGCCAAACCCGCCGAGGATCACGGAGATAAACGAACGGTTCATGCCCTTACACATGATGTAGGACAGAATGGCGCCCGACGAACCAACCAGCGCACCGGTGATGATCAGAGCGATATTGCCCAGCGTGAAACCGATGCCGGCAGCAGCCCAACCCGAATAAGAGTTCAGCATCGACACCACAACCGGCATGTCCGCTCCGCCGATCGGGATAATGATCAACACGCCGATCAGCAATGACAACCCGGCGATCAGCCAGAAATAGGTCGCATCTCCGCCCGACTGCATGAACAAGACGATGAACAGGATAATCGACACGAAAACGCCGATGTTCACGACGTGACGCGCCGGCAGGATGATCGGTGCACCCGACATTTTACCCGACAGCTTGGCAAACGCGATCACCGACCCGGTAAACGTAATCGCACCGATCGCCGCACCAAGCGACATTTCCAACAAGCTTGCCGCCTTGATGTTGCCCGGCGTACCGATGTTGAATGCTTCAGGCGCGTAAAGTGCAGCAGCGGCAACAAACACCGCAGCCATGCCGACCAGCGAGTGGAACGCCGCCACCAGTTCAGGCATCGACGTCATTGGAATATCGCGTGCCACCTTGGCGCCAATACCACCGCCGATCCCGATACCCAGGACGATCAAAAGCCAGGTCATCCAATCTCCGATACCCGGCAACACGGCCAGCGTCGTCAGGATGGCCAGCGTCATCCCGATCATGCCGTACATATTGCCCTGGCGGGATGTCTCAGGATGGGAAAGACCACGCAGGGTCAGAATGAACAAGATCCCCGACACCAGATAAAGGATCGCGACAAGATTGTGCGGGATGAGTTGGTCGTGCATTTTTTAAATGGCCCCCAGGGCAGTAGCGCGGATGCTAAGTGGATCGTCGGTCGACAGCGCTCAGCGCTTCGGTTCTTTTTTCTTGTACATTGCCAACATTCGGCTGGTGACCAGGAACCCACCGAAGATGTTGACCGAGGCCATGATCAGCGCCAGAAAGCCGAACACCTTGGCTGCCGTGCTCCCCCCGCTTGTGATCCCGCCGATTCCCACCGCCAGCAGCGCACCCACGACGATGACCGAGGACACCGCGTTGGTGACCGCCATCAACGGCGTATGCAAAGCCGGCGTGACGCTCCAGACAACATAATATCCAACGAAGATCGCGATCACGAACACCATGATCTGGTAGACCCACGGATCGACGGCACCGCCACCGGCTGCCAACGCCGGCGTGGTTGAGGCAAGGCCGATGGCCATCGCCGCCGCGAGCCCCCTGCAAAGCTGCTTCATGTTCACTGTGAGCGCTCCTTCAGGCTGCTTGCTTGGTGAAATTCGGGTGGACCAGCGCCCCATCCTTGGCAATCAGCGTGCCTTGAATGAGATCGTCCTCCCAATCGATTTCGAGCTTGCCTTCTTTCTTGTCGATCATCAGGTCGAGAAACGACAGAAGGTTTCGTGCGTAAAGTGCCGAGGCGTTCACCGGCACGGTCGCCGCATAATTCTCGGTTCCGACGATCTTGACGCCGTTATCGGTGATGATTGTCTCGCCCGGCTTGGTCAGTTCGCAATTGCCACCGCGCTCGGCAGCAAGGTCGACGATCACCGAACCAGGCTTCATTGCAGCAACCATCTCAGCGGTAATCAGTGTCGGAGCGGGTCGACCAGGGATCAACGCCGTGGTGATAACGATGTCCTGACCACCGACATGCTTGGCCACCAGTTCGGCTTGCTGGGCCTTGTATTCAGCCGACATTTCCTTGGCGTATCCGCCAGCCGTCTGGGCCTGCTCGAACTCTTCGTTTTCAACCGCGACAAACTTCGCACCCAGCGATTGGACCTGCTCTTTTGTATCAGGGCGCACATCGGTCGCCGTCACGATTGCTCCCAGCCGCCGCGCTGTTGCAATGGCCTGCAGGCCGGCAACACCAACCCCCATGATGAAGGCCTTGGCAGCCGGAACCGTACCAGCGGGCGTCATCATCATCGGAACGGCTGCACCAAACTCCGCAGCTCCATCGACAACCGCCTTGTAGCCGGCAAGGTTGGCCTGGGAGGACAAAACGTCCATCGATTGCGCCCGCGTCGTGCGCGGCATGAACTCCATGCTGAACGCGGTCGCCTTGGTCGCAGCCAACGCTTCCAGTTCTGATCGGTCCCCAAAAGGGTCCAGCATCGCGACAACAACCGCGCCGGGTGCCAGTTGCGCGATATCTTCGTTGCTTGGCCGGCGAACCCGCAGCAATATGTCCGCGCCCTTCAACGCATCGGCCCCGCTCGCCGCAATCTCAGCACCTTGCGCCGTATAGGCTTCGTCCGAACAGCGCGACCGCAATCCGGCACCAGCTTCGATTTTCACCTTACAGCCCGACGCCACCAGTTTCTTGACGGTATCAGGAGAGACGGCGACGCGAGGCTCGTTTTCAGGCTCTGCCGTAACAGCGATCGTGACCATTGAGTTTTCCGATTGTCGCTAGACCACCGGGACCGGCGGCCGAAGAGGGGTGGGGTGGACACAGCTCCACGAAACCTTGTTGCCGATAAAGCAACAAGCCCCGCAGCCCGGTCATCTATATGGAAGGTCACCCAGTCTATGCCGGGTGACAACAAGACTTTTGCACTAAAAAGCCACATTTTCTGGGGTTCCGCCCCCAGTTTGGCCTCACAACAAGAAGAACGCCATTCCGACCAGCAGCACCACGACAAAAGCGACAAGCACTTCGGCGCCGATCAGGAAACCCTTGTATGTGCGACGATGCTCTTCATAGTCCATGTCAGGATGTCCGCCAGAAAGGTCGACACTCATTTGCAAGCTCCTCGATTTGCAATTTCAATCTTTAGTCGGCAGTTGTCGGTCGGGCGGATTTCGGGCTCCAACGGCCTTGCACCACCAATCGGCGGACAAACTCGCTATTGAGAAACCACGACACTCGCCTGAGAACTTCAGTCGGTAGATCCGCCTGCCCCGCCACGGATAATGCCAACGGGCTTTTCCGAACCGGAACAATAGCACCGCTTGACCTCGTGTATACCAAGCGACAACAAAAGTCATACAACGGTGATGCCGCTTGGAATGTCAAGATATCCACTCGCCGTGTGGGTGCCTTGGTTTCTTCCTATTACGGCCGCGCATCGCAATCAAGAAGCAGGATCCAAGATGTCTCACGCGCTCCTCAAACAGATCTGCCGGACACCCAACACCCCGACACGTTGGGTGCATTTTGCGGTGTTCACGATCATCGGGCTGGCCGTTTCATCGCAGGCCGCCGCACTTGAGGCGGGTAAGGATGAAAAGGCAATGTTGTCGTCATGCGAGCGCCAGCTATGCCGTCAAATCCTCGACAAAGCACCCAGGCGCGGCCGGCTGAAGTGCGACCTGGGCAAGACGTGGGTCGAAAAGGACATCAACAAGGGCGCCAAGAGCAAATCGATTTCATGGGGGTTCGGCGACGCCCAATGCAAGGTTCAGCTCAACCTTAAACGCCAGCACATCATCAATGCGCTAAGTGCCCCCAAATACGAATTCACAGCAAGGCGCCATGACGTCAATTGCATTGTTGAGACCAGCGAGGGAACGAAGCCGCTGAAGGCCAGCCTGGCGCCCAAGTTCAAATTCGAGGGTGGCCGAGCCAAGAAGGTATGGGTCCAGCTCAAGGACATCGACGGCCCCGAACCGCTATCATCGTTTGTCTGGACGACCGCCAAGCTAGAAGCCAGTCTGGGCATTTTTCATTCCGCAATGATCAAGCAGATCAATAAGTTCGCCCATGAAAAGTGCGAGCGCCAATATGGCAAGAAGGCACTCGCCCGCAAGAAGCGCCGCCGACTCCGAAAACAACGCCGCGAGGCCCGTGAACGCCGTCAGGCCATACTTGCCAAACGCCGCAAGGCCAAGGCCGCCCAGCGCGCAAGAAACAAAGCCCTACGCGAACAACGCCAAAAAGCCCGTCTTGAAAAACGCGGTCAAAAGCAACCTGCCAGCAAACGCAACAAGCCCCCCGCAAACGACGGCAGCAGCGCTTCGGCGGCCTCAGAAAAGCAATGAAACTCACCTTTCGGATAATGTGTTCGTGCAGCCACCCGCCACAATGATTTATCCACAGTCTGTCAGACAATCACCGCCCGCCTCATTGCCGTCCGATTGTTGTCTGAACCGAACGGTGCATGCGGGCGCCGACCACGAGGCCATCGCGGAAAAGCGGGTTTTCCAACAGCCCTGTCCCGACATGCTGGCACACTGAAGCATTCATCAACATGTCAACGGGGAACATTCAAACATGCCGATTTTTGGCGTTCGTACACGGCTTGCCACCTCATTGTTCGGTGCAGCCGCGCTTAGCATCAGCCTACTGTCCGCGCCGGCCATTGCACTCGACGCAAGCCCGACTGAAAAAGAAGACCTCAAAACCTGCGAGAAGAACCTCTGCGCGATGATCCTCTCAAAGGAGGCCACCGGCGATGATCTCACCTGCGCCATTTCCAAGACCTGGGCCAAGGACAAGATCGAAAAAGGCGCCGGCACCAAGAGCCTGAGCTGGGGTTTTGGCGATGCCCAGTGCAAGATCGACCTCACCGCGGCCCGCAGCAATATCGTCTCTTCCCTGACCGCCCCCGAGCACAAGCTCGAAATGAAATCGCATACCGTCAAATGCGCCATCGAGCAGGGCGAAGACGTCACCAACATCAACGTCACCCTTGCCCCCAAAGTGACCTTCAAGGACGGCAAGGCTCAAAAGGCCGAACTCAACATCACCAAGGTCGATGCCCCCGCCGTCATCGGCACGGTCATCAAGGGCGCCGCCTGGGTTGAAAAAAACTTCAGCCTCTTCCACGGCGAAATGATCGACGAGATCAACGACTTCGTTCACAACAAGTGCGCCAAGCGCTATCCCGACCTTGCTTCCAAGTAAGCCGGCAATCGATCCGACGACACAACAAAACGCCTGAAGCCGTTCCCGGTTTCAGGCGCTTTTTTTTGATTCCCGGCGCGGAAATCGAAACATCACAACGCCTACATGCCTATCCCGTTAGCTCAGCTAGTTCTGCCAAAGGCCTCGGAGTGATGCTCGCCTCATTGGCCAACGGCCGCCGGTCTTGGCAAACGCCCCCCTGCAACGTCATGGCCACGCAGGTGGCCATCCACGCAAGCTTCTGGAATAGCTGATGTTTAACTTGTTTTCAAAGGTTGAAGAGGATGCTGGAGCGGGTGGCGTTATGGTGAACTGGCAGCAGTTCCTTGAAGCTAGCATGGATCCCGTCCGAACGACGGGATGACGGAGGTGGGAGAGGTGATTTTGGGTGGCGCTTCGCGGCAGTGAACACTGCTCATTGGCGGAAATTGCGGTCCGGACCAAAGGGGATAGGCATGGAACGATGGCATATGAAGTCGGAGCGTCCCGTAACGCTCAAACATCGGAATTAGCTTGGTGTTATCCGCGACTTTACCACTTCTTGAGCGCGTTCGGTTTCTGGTTGAATCGATGACGCGCGCTAAGCTCTTGATTTGTCGCATGTTCGAACCGCAAAACCGCTCACACTTTTGCTGAACATGCTCTAATAGATTTGAAAATTGAGCCTTAAAAACATCAACACCGCACCAAGCGGGTTCGTCCCTCCATAATGATAGAAACCGAGCCCCGTCACTATCAGGCCAACAACCCAAACAAGTCGATTTCCCCAAAGACAGCCCAACAACTGCACAGCCACCGAAAGAGCAAGAACAACATAGAATACGTTATTGCGAAGCTGCCAATCCAACCCTTGTGAATTAGCTATCAGACGAAAACTTTCGGCAAAAATAGCAATAGCAAGCAATGCAAAAAAAATAATCGCATCAACCCGAGAAAACAAACTCCTCCGGCGACTTTTTGAACTCATCACACCCCACAAAGAAAGCACCGTCCAGCAGGGCACACTGAATTGGGCCTTTTCGATAGCTCTATCCAGACCAAGCAGAACCCTCAAGCCCGTTCGCCCGCCCCGGCGGCAACCATATCCCGGCCCAGCGCGTGAAATACCGTCTTCACGATGCCCTCGCTATCAAGCCCTGAGTCGCGATACATCTGATCGGGCTTGCCATGATCGAGGTAGGCATCCGGCAGCACCATCGGGCGCACTTTCAGGCCGCCATCAAGCGCCCCCGTCTCAGCCAGATGCTGCAGAACGTAACTGCTGAACCCGCCAACCGAACCTTCCTCGACAGTAACCAGCACCTCGTGGTTGCGCGCAAGCTGCGTCACCAGATCCTTATCAAGCGGCTTGGCAAAACGCGCATCGGCAACCGTTGCAGACAAACCGTATGTGGCAAGCTCATCGGCCGCCTTCAGGCACTCGGCAAGCCGCGTGCCCAACGACAATAGCGCAACCGAGGTGCCTTCGCGAACAACGCGTCCGCGCCCAAGCTCCAGAACCGATCCGCGTTCGGGCATTTCGACGCCAACACCTTCGCCGCGCGGATAACGGAACGCAATCGGTCCCTCGTCATAGGCCACCGCCGTTGCCACCATGTGCTTCAGCTCAGCTTCATCAGCCGCCGCCATGACGACGAATTCGGGCAGGCACCCCAGATAGGCAACGTCGAACGAACCAGCATGCGTGGCCCCATCCGCGCCGACCAATCCAGCCCGGTCGATTGGGAAGCGGACGGGCAGTTTCTGGATCGAAACATCATGGACAACCTGGTCGTAGGCCCGCTGCAGGAATGTCGAATAGATCGCGCAGAACGGCTTCATGCCCTCGCTGGCAAGCCCGGCGGCAAACGTCACGGCGTGCTGCTCGGCAATCCCGACATCGAAGGTGCGTTGTGGGAATTCGGCCCCGAACAAATCGACACCGGTGCCCGACGGCATTGCCGCCGTAATGGCAACCACGCGCTCATCCTCGCGCGCCTCCTCGATCAGGCTCTGGCCGAACACCTTGGTGTAGCTGGGCGCGTTGGCCTTGGGCTTGATCTGCGCGCCGGTCACGACGTTGAATTTTGCCACCGCATGGCATTTATCGGCAGTATCTTCGGCAGGTGCCCAGCCATGCCCCTTCTTGGTCACGACATGCACCAGGATCGGACCCTGCCTGGCATCGCGGACGTTCTTCAACACCGGCAACAGGTGATTGTAGTCGTGCCCGTCGATCGGGCCGATGTAGTAAAAACCCAGTTCCTCAAACCACGCCCCGCCCTGCCACAGGTGGCGCGTATACTCCTCGACACGCGCCGCCCGCCGTTCCCAGCTCTTGGGCAGCCGCTTGGCCAATTGCTTGGCGATATCGCGGACGTAGAGATACGAACCGCTCGATGTTACCCGCGCCAGATAGGCAGACAAAGCGCCTGTGGGCGGGGCAATCGACATGTCGTTGTCGTTGAGGATGACGATCAGACGCTCATCGCGCGCGCCTGCGTTGTTGATCGCCTCGTAAGCCATGCCAGCTGACATCGCCCCATCACCGATCACCGCAATGACGTTGTTGTCGCCCCCCTTCAGATCGCGCGCAACGGCCATTCCCAGCCCGGCCGATATCGACGTCGAGGAATGCCCGGCCCCAAACGGGTCGTATTCGCTTTCCGAACGCTTTGTAAAACCCGATAAGCCGCCTGGTTGGCGCAGGGTTCGGATGCCATCCCGCCTGCCGGTAATAATTTTGTGCGGATAAGCCTGATGGCCGACATCCCAGATCAAGCGGTCTTCCGGGGTATTGAACACCCAGTGCAACGCCACCGTCAGTTCGACAACGCCCAGCCCGGCACCAAGGTGCCCACCGGTAACCGACACCGCCTCGATCAGTTCCCGGCGCAGTTCTTCGGTAAACTGGCCAAGATCGCTCTCGGGCAGAGTTCTCAGATCCCGGGGTTCGTTAACCTGGTCAAGTAGAGGCTTTGGGGAAGCTTGCACGTATTTACTCATCACCGCCGGACCTCTTCGCGCAACGCTTTAAGGCTGCGGAAAAAGGTCTGATAATTGTTAAGTCTCAGCCAGAATGCGGTCTCGCCCCCGATAGCCACGGCTCGCCCCCATCCACAATTGCCGACTATATCGATTTGCGCACCGTCGCACAGATGTCAAAAAGCTGAAATACCTGCGCATTGTACGCATTTGTGCGCAAGCCCGCCAATCGTCGCCCCTTTGGCCGCTCTAAGCTGGAGCACACGAACGTCGCTTATTTCGGGTCAAGCGGCTCAACTCCGGCAGGCTGCCCGGCGCTATCGGTTGTAATCTTCTCGACCTTGGCCTCCGCCTGCGCCAAAAGCCGGTTGCAATGGGCCTTAAGCGCATCCCCGCGCTCATAAATCGCAATCGACTCTTCCAACTCGACATCGCCACGCTCAAGCTTCTGGACGATTTCCTCCAACTGAAAAAGCGCCTTTTCAAAGCTCAACGTCGATATATCAGCATGACCCTCTGCATTCTTCTCAGTGACCATCAAACCTCCTTCGAAGCCCCCGCGCGCACTGTCTTCGTGCCTCGCCTGGCAGGCTTTGCACCTAACCAGCCTCCATCATTGCCCGCACATGCACGCCAACCGAGCGCGCCAGGGCCGTGAGGTCATACCCACCTTCCAGCATCGAGACGACCCGGCCTTCGCATTGCTTGTCAGCATATGCGAGCAGCTTTTCGGTGACCCACAGGAAGTCGGCTTCAACCAGCCGCAAGCTCGCCAACGGATCGGCTTCGTGCGCATCGAACCCGGCCGAAATCACGATCAGGTCGGGGCTGAAGTTCTTCAACGCCGGGAAAATACGCGATTCGAAAGCATCCCTGAACGGCTCGCCGCCATCCCCTGAGCGAAGCGGCGCATTGCAGATGTTCCCGACCCCGGTTTCCGAAACGGCTCCCGTACCTGGAAACAGCGGCATCTGGTGGGTCGACGCAAAAAACAGATCCTTGTCCGACCAGAAGATATCCTGCGTGCCATTACCGTGATGAACGTCGAAATCAACGACCGCGACCCTCTCCACGCCATGCTTTTCGCGCGCATACATGCCCGCGATTGCAGCATTGGCAAACAGACAAAAGCCCATTGCCCGCTCGGCTTCAGCGTGGTGCCCGCATGGGCGGATCTGGCAGAACGCATTCTTAATATTCGACTTCTTGTCCAAGACACGGTCGACCGCACCAAGCCCCGCTCCCACCGCCCGGATGGCGGCTTCCCAGGTTCCCGGCGACATGACCGTATCCCCATCAAGATGCACCCGACCGCCGCCTGGCTCCGGACGCGCAGCCTTGACCATGTCCAGGTAGCGCTGCGGGTGCGCCCTCAGGATGCTTTCCTCGGCATCTTCGCGAAACCAAGCTTCCTCGCGAACCAGGCCGCTATAAAATTCGTGGCGCAACACCTTATCGATCGCTCGCATGCGATCTGGCCGTTCGGGATGGCCGGGGCCGGTATCGTGATCAACGAAACAAGGGTGGGTAATCAATAACGTCGACATCTAAGCTTGAAGCCCTCGCGCGTTTCCAATGGTTGATTTTCTATTTGCTCCAGCATTAACGCACCTGCAGCCCGTCTGTCACGCTTCCTCAAAGCAGCTAAATGCCCGGGCCCGCATCGCTGCTATAACGCCTTGAGCATCGACAACGGCGCGATTTTTACCCCCGGCGGTGGCCGCAAGTCTTCAGGAACGAAGAAATCAGGTGCCAACGGAAGGCTCGCATCGACCCGATAGGACTCAAAATCCGTCACGCCGCCAACCTCATGAAGGAACGTATCGTCAATCAGGAATTGCCCCGTAAACTCTGGCGCCTTCTGCGTGAACACCAGGTGCGCCGCATCCGCCAGAATATCGGGCGTTCGGCTCATCGCAATCAGCTTGTCGCCCCCCAGGATGTTGCGGATCGCCGCTGTCGCAATCGTCGTTCGCGGCCACAGCGCATTCACCGCAATGCCATCGCGCTTCAATTCATCCGCCAACCCTAAAACGGCAAGGCTCATTCCATACTTGGCAATCGAATAAGCCACATGGCCCGAAAACCACTGCGGCTTCATGTCGAGCGGCGGCGACAGCATCAACACATGCGGATTGGCCGACGCCTTGAGATGCGGCTGGCAGGCCTTGGTCATCAAAAGCGCACCTCGCGTATTGATCCCAAACATAAGATCGATGCGCTTTGGCTCGGTATCGGCCAACTTGGTCAGCGAAATCGCAGACGCATTGTTGACGCAGATATCCAGACCGCCAAAGGCTTCCACCGTCTTTGCGACCGCCGCTTCAATCTGCGCTTCATCGCGGATATCGCACTGGATGGCGAGTGCCTTGCCGCTGGCTGCTTCGATTTCACCGGCAGCCGTGTGTATCGTACCCTCAAGCTTGGGGTGCGGCTCTGCCGTCTTGGCGAGGATCGCAACATTGGCGCCATCGCGCGCCGCCCGCAAACCGATGGCAAGGCCGATGCCCCGGCTCGCCCCGGTTATCAATAACGTCTTGCCCTTGAGGCTTCCCATCGCAATCGCCCTTAAACAGAACCAAATCCTAGCATTCGCCGCAGTACCCGTACCGGCAACATCAGCCAATAGCCAAGCCAGATGACCAGCGCACCAAGCAACGCAAACGGACCGACAACCGGCAGGAAGATCAAGATAAACGCAGCCCAGCGCACAACGAAAGCCGCTCCGTAGCCAAACACCCCCCGATACTCCGAACGCTGCTCTCTCGGCCAGATCCCATCCCACCACGATTTGGCAACCCCGAAGCCAAGTAACCCCATCACCAGCGCTCCCAGATAATAGAACTGAAAGCTAGATGGGATTCCTGGAATAATCCGTTCGTCCAACTCTTGTCGGCGGTCACTGGAGGTCATGAAGGCCGAAACGCTTTCGGTCACGACATTACCAGCGACTTCTGACACCGCGTCCCCAACCCATTTTCCAACGCTGTCGACAAAATCGCCGCCCGCATTGTCGGGAACCGCATCGAACCGCACACGCCCCGGCCCTGTTTCATTTGACGACACCACAAAGCGCCCGTGCTTTCCCACAAGCGCCTGCAAAAAATCCGCAACCGTCGACTTGGCAAGTGCCGACCTGAGACCGTCCAGTTCGATGGTCTGCCACAGCCAGTTCTGCCCACCAGGCTGCAAGGGCCGTGAGGATTGCAAAACGATGAAGTTGATATCCGCCCTTGAGGCCGCCGCCCTTATCTCTCCAAGCAAAACCGCCCGTTCGGCCCCGGACGATGGCAGAACGTATAGCAGGTCACCCTCGATGCGGCCGGTAACAACAGCCGTCTGGCCGCGAATACCGGGCAATGCTTTCGCAAGTTTGGCCGGGTCGATCTCATCGGCAAGCGGCAGCCCGCGGGCTTTATCGAAACGTGGCAGCCCGGCCAGTCCCGATGCACCGCCCGGCTTCAAGGACAGCACCCGGATCTTCTCGCGCGGCAATCGGCGTCCCAACTGCCAAACGGATTCCGTAAACTGGGCACGCGTTCCAATCGCCACGAACAGATTGGGACGCAACTGCGCCAACAGACTGGCCGCTTCGCCGCCACCTCGTCGCAGCAAAGGAAACGCCTGATCGCCAAACGCCAAATGGAGGCTGGCCGGCTTTGGCAGGTCGTCGATCAATTGCGGCCGTTTGAAAACGCTTTCTTCCGAAAGGTACAAACTGGGCACACTTGAAGCCTCCGCCTCAGGAGCCAACGCCTTGGCAACCCGCCCCATCTCATCGGGAGTTGCCGCGGTAAAAACCGCCCCCTCCCGATTGACGAACCTCCAATGCCCCGCAGGCGTCGCGTGGGCTGCAAACGCAAGTTTTCCCGGACCGGGTTCAGGCAGACGGCGCAACACGCCGGCCGCATCACCCAGCCCGCCGAGACCCAGGCGGGATGCCTTCGTCCCGCCATCGCCCCCGGCCTCGCCTGTTTCCTTCAAAATCTTGGTCAGCCAGTTGGCTTCACCCCGCGCACTTCCCATCACCAGCGCCGCCACCAACACCAGCACTGCAAGACAGCAAACACTCAGCGATTGCCGCCAAAGCGCGCACATTCTCAAAACTCCAATCCACGTCGGCAACGTTTGCACAAGCCAGCGGGCAAAAATCAATCCAGATAATCCGACTTGCTCACAGGCCCCGACTTTGGCCGGTCCACGGACTGGGGCCGATCCATAGTCAGGTGCCTATCCATCGGCTTGGAAGAACCCTTCGTAAAAAAGGCCCGGAACGCCAAAGCGGCCTCTTCCGACGTCAGTCGCTCCTTGAACACCCGGACTTCCGCCTCGATGCGCTCACCCAGTTGCACCATGTCGCCGCGCAATAACGAACGCGACAACGCCAAAGCCGTCGCCGGTTTCTCCGCCAATCTGCGCGCCGCCTGAAGCGCCATGCCCTCAACCTCATCGACACTCACGACGGCATTGACAAGGCCGGCATCCCGCATCCGTTCCGCGCTGAACACCTCGCCCAGGACCAACAGTTCGAATGCCCTGGCATATCCCAGGCGTTGCGGTGCCAACAGGCTCGCTCCTGCTTCAGGCACCAGCCCCAGGTCGACGAATGGCGTCGAGAACCGCGATGCGTCGCTGGCAAAAACAAGGTCGCAATGAAACAGCAGTGTCGTGCCAATCCCGATGGCCGGCCCATCAACGCCAGCGATGATCGGCTTCTTTACCATTGGCAGCAATCGGAGAAACCGCAACACATCATCGAGCCCCGCCGCTTCGCCGCCGCTTGCCGACAGAAAATCGCCGATATCGTTACCCGACGAAAACACTCCATGCGACCCGAGCAGAACATGCGCTCGAATATCGCCGTCGCGCTCTCCAGCATCCAACGCGTCGCAGATCGCGCAGTACATCGATAGCGACAACGCGTTCTTTTTCTCAGGCCGGTTGAGGCGAATGACGTTGATGCCCTCGCCACTCGTCACTTCGACTTCGATACCGCTCACGAATGGAACCTTTCTGTGGGAACGTTCAACACCGATCGCGCGCCCTTGGTAACCGTTGAGGCCAACCCCATGGCAGACACCACAATGTTTTCAGCAAAAAAGCGCGCAATCTCAATCTGCCGCTCGCTGCCCGACCCGTCTCGAACCGCCAGCAACGCGCCATTGGCTAGATAGCATCCGCCAGCCGTAATGCCGAACAGCCTGAGATAGGGCGTGGCAACCGCCAGCGCGGCTTCCGGGTTGGACCGCAGCATTTCGCCCAGCCCTTGCGACGCCTCTCTCAGGGCCGCCAGCGCGATCCCCATCTGGTCGCCCAGATCACCGAACTCCGGCCGGTTTTCGCGTTCAACTTCCTTGATGATGTCGCCCAGGTCATGAAGATAATCCTCCAGAACGGCCCCGCCGCCCAGCGGCACCTTGCGCATCACCAGATCGATCGCCTGGATGCCATTGGTCCCCTCATAGATCGGCAAAATCCGCGCGTCGCGATAATACTGTGCCGCTCCGGTCTCCTCGATGAAGCCCATGCCACCGTGAACCTGAATGCCGAGCGAAGCCACCTCACAGCCCACATCGGTCGAGAACGCCTTCGCCACCGGCGTCAAAAGTGCCACCCTGGCGGCCGCCGTTTCCCGCTCATCCTCGCTTGCAGATAGCCGCGCGATATCGGTTTCCCGCGCCGTCACCAAACAGATGCTCCGCGCGGCCTGCGTCATCGCCTGCATGGTCAACAGCATCCGCTTAACGTCAGCATGTTCCACAATCGCGACAGGCCCCGCTGAACCATCCATCCCTCGTCCCTGGCGGCGCTCATTGGCATAAGCCACGGCTTGCTGGGTCGCCCGATCGGCTACGGCCACACCCTGCACGCCAACCGCCAGCCGCGCCGCATTCATCATCACGAACATCGTCGCCAGCCCGCGGTTTTCTTCCCCGACAAGATATCCGACCGCTCCGTCGTTCTCGCCGAAATTCATCACGCACGTCGGGCTGCCATGGATGCCTAACTTTTCTTCCAGCCCCCCACACACCACATCGTTGCGTTCTCCTATCGAGCCATCATCGTTGACCAAAAACTTAGGGACAAGGAACAGCGAAATTCCCTTGGTTCCAGCCGGCGCATCTGGCAGCCGCGCCAACACCAGATGGATGATGTTTTCAGATAACTCGTGCTCGCCATAGGTAATGAAGATCTTGGTGCCCGATACGCGATACGTGCCATCGCCTTGCGGTACGGCTTTCGAAGTCAGCGCTGAAAGATCCGAGCCCGCCTGCGGCTCGGTCAGGTTCATCGTCCCAGCCCACTCGCCCGAAACCAGCTTCGGCAGATAGCGCGCCTTCAGATCGGCCGAACCGCCGATATCAATCGCATCGATCGCGCCTTGCGTCAGCAGCGGGCACAACCCAAACGACAAATTGCCGGCGTTCCAGAATTCGCAAACCGCCGTCGAAACGACACTGGGCAACCCCTGCCCGCCGAATTCTTCCGGGCACGGCAGTGCACTCCACCCCGCGCCTGCAAATTTCGCGTAGGCCTCCGCCCACCCCTCAGGCGTCTCAACCTTGCCATCGACAAGCCGCGAGCCCTGCTTGTCTCCCACCTTGTTCAACGGATCGAGAACCTCGGCTGAAAACCGTCCCGCTTCCCTCAGCACAGCCTCGATGGTTTCGCTATCAAGGCCCTCATAAATTCCACGCGCCAAAAGGCCATCCAGTCCGGCCGCCGCTCGCAATTGGAAAATGATATCTTCTACAGGTGCTTGATAACCCATTGCAGTTCATGCCTCATGGAAGTTGCCTGGCAACCATTTGACCACCGTGGCGCCCGCACTCTTTGCGGGAAATCGGCACGAGAGGCGGCTTGGATGTATCAACAGGCGCAGGAATTAGAATGTCGCTACGCGCACCAAAGCACAGCCCCTCTCGTGGAGCAATTTCAGGCGATGAAAACGCTGAAAGCCTCACCGCCGGCAATCGTCGAAGCCGCTAGGATTATCCGCGACGGCGGTCTTATCGCGATGCCCACCGAGACCGTCTATGGATTGGCTGCCGATGCTTCAAACGCGATGGCGGTTGCACGGATCTTTGAGGCCAAGGGGCGCCCCAGCTTCAACCCGCTCATCGTCCATGTCGGCGATATCCAGATGGCACGCAGACTTGCCGTCTTCACCGATGATTCTGAAAAGCTGGCGATGGCCTTTTGGCCCGGCCCGCTGACCTTGGTTCTGCGCCGTCGCGAAGACGCCGGCGTCAGCGATCTCGTCACCGCCGGACTGCCCACGATAGCCATTCGCCTGCCCGCACACCCAACGACCGCCAAGCTTCTTCACGCAGCCAATACGCCAATAGCAGCCCCATCAGCCAACCGCTCCGGCCACGTCAGCCCCACCACCGCCGATCACGTCGCAGCCGACCTTGCCGGCCAGATCGACATGATCCTGGACGCAGGCGCCTGTCCCGTTGGCATTGAATCGACCGTGGTTGACTGCAGCCAGATCTCAGATGGCAACGAAGACAAAGAAGACGCCGCTCCAACATTGCTGCGGCCGGGCGGCATTTCAGCCGAGCAGATCGGGCGCGTCCTGGGCCGGCCGCCGCGAAAGGCTGCCGGCGACAACGATACGGCCCCAACATCGCCCGGCCAACTCGCCAGCCATTACGCTCCAAATGCCCGCATGCGCCTGAATGTCAAACGCCCCGAACCAGGCGAAGCCCTCTTGGCGTTCGGCCCAAAGGTGCCGGCTCACTGCGGACTGATGATCAACCTCAGCCCATCAGGCGACCTCAAGGAAGCCGCAGCCAACTTGTTTGCAAGCCTCAGGGCACTGGATTCTGAGGGTTGCACGTCAATCGCGGTGGTCACTATTCCCGGAGAGGGCCTTGGCGAAGCGATCAACGACCGCCTGCTCCGTGCGGCCGCCCCGCGGCCTTGAGGACCGCTCACGGGGAGCCTTGTCCACGGCACCCGAAGTCAGTCAGGCAGGTGGCGGTGTGGCATTCATGACCTGCAACTCCTGCTCAACCTTCGCCGTCTGCGATGGCCAGCTCTTGCCGATCCAGTCATCCGTGCCAAACAGCCAGTACCAGAACCGGTTGCGCCTGTGATAGCGCTCAACGGTGGCCCGGTACATTCCATCCATCCGCTCGGAAATGAACTCCAGCCGCTCCAATGGCGCATCGTTGTCGGCGTCAATCTGCGCCAGCCGGGTCGAGATAGAATTCAGATCGCTCACCGCCTCGCCCCGCCACTGATCGATGGCGCCTGCAAGAGTATGCTGGTTGGCATTGAGCTTAATGATTGCCTCATGCACTTCGCTCATTTCGCGCATCGAGGCTTCGCGGCCTTCTGCGGCCTCCTGCCCGTAACGCAGGTTCATCGTCTCCAGCGCCTCGAACCGCTTAGCCAATGCTGCACGGTTCGCCGCCAGTTCCTGGGTCGCCGCCTTGACCTCGTTACCCACGACAGCGGTTTGCTGAAGGATGTTGACCTTGTCTGCGGCCTGCGCCTGCTGCAGTCCCGTCAACCGGTTGGCAACGGCGTTTTCCAGCGTATCCAGCCGTGATGTCAGCGCGTCTATCACCGGCTGCGTATCGCCGCTACTTAGAACCGCCGTTTCGATGTCATTGAGCCGCGATTCAATCGGCACCAGATCCAGGCTATCGGTGCGCATCGTCGCCATCAGGCTCTCAACCCGTTTCGGCACCATCTCGACGGCATCGTTGCGAACCGTCGAAATCAACTGTTCAAGGCGTTGCAGACGCGTATCGAATTCACCCGCCACGCGATTGGAAATCAACGACAGCGACGCTTCGCTGGTCGTTTGCTCTTCCCTGAGCGCAGCCTCAATGCGCTCCAGTCGCGCATTCAGCGGAGCGGTATCGATCCGGCCGCCCTGGGCAGCCGCACTCAACCGCCGCTCCATTTCTTCCAGGCGCACCTCAATCGGCGACATATCGATCGGACCACCAGAGGCCACAGAACTCAGCCGCGTCTCCATTTCCTCCAGCCGCCTGCCGAGCTGGCCGGTCTTGTCTTCCAATCGCCCGGTAATCTGGCCGGCTTTTTCAGCAATATCTTCAAGCTTCAACGTCAGAAACCGTTCAATCGCCTCCAGCTTGTCGGCCGTCTTTTTTAAAGCCGCACCATTATCGTCACCTGACCTTGGCCCGGAAACCGACCCTTCCAGGGAAACGAACCGGCCCGCAAAGTCATCGGCAAACCGCCCGGTTTCTTCGCGCAGTCCCATGATCATCTGTTCGAGCGCGGCCAGGCGTTGGTTTTGCACCATGTCGGTATGGTTTTGCATCGCTGCAGGCCGATAGGTGGGCATCTCGGGGGTAACGTAGTCATCGTAGTAGGCCGGGCGCACCTGCCGGCGCAGCGGCGGCTGCGCCTGATAGGCCGGCATCGGCGCGGCCACTTCCCCTGCTCCGCCCAGCGCGTTGCGATGGAAGAGTTCCAGCCCCGGCAGATCCGGGCTCAAATCGGTGAACACATGCAACAGATCGGCGACGCCCGCTGCCCGGTTGCGCGAATAAGCATGCTGGGCGGCAAGCTGCAATGCCTTTTCGAAGGCCTGCGAACGCCTCGGTGTCGCCTGCCCGTTCGTTGGCGCGATAGGTATTTCGCTGGCGATATAGGCCCCGGCATCCCGTCTCAGGGCAGCATCGCGGACCCCGTGTTTCTCGAGCACTTCGGCAGCGTCGTCGATCCGCGTCAATGCAAACAGCAGGTGTTCGATGCGCACGTCGCCTGAGCGATGGGCCTGCGCCACGTCGAATGCGTGATTGCAGCATGCCAGCAGCGTGTCATCGACAAAAATCGCCGCTCTGGCGTCCGACGAGCCGGAAAAAGCATCCTCATAGTCGCGGGTGCCATTGAACGGCGGCTCGAACTTGGCTCCTCGCTCGCCTGTTCCACGGGCCTGGACTGTCCTAAGATCCAGATCCCCACCTCGGTAGCTCATCTTCTACTCTCCTCTACGCGACATCGCGCTTTCAACGCCCCAGGCCAGCGCCGCTTATGACCGACAACTTATCGGCTCCTCGCGTCGACTTCAGCCCCAATCTCTTGACAGTGGCATAATAACCTCTTGTAAGCCTTGACGCGAGAATTCGCCAAAGCCTTCTAGAGCTTTGGTCAATTTCCTAAACTTTTTGGGTATCAAGACGTTGCTGGATTCAAAAAGTTTGCAAAATGACGTTTTAGCGCACCACTTTTTACCTCATGCGCCCATTTGGGTTGTAATGCCACCCAAAATTCGACCCTCACAGCAGACTTTTTTGAGTAGGCTCTTGAACCTCGGGAAAATCATTGCGCGGATTATTCAGCTCGCGCGATACCGCAATGATCTCCAACAGTCCCTTCGCAGCCGGCTTGAGCAGTTTCCCCATACCCACCGATGACCCCGAACTGCAATCAATCCAGGCTTCATAGTCTTCAGGCTTCAGGATCGCCGGCATACGGTCGTGGATCGCCTCCATATCGCGGTTTGCCGCAACCGTGAGGATCGCCATCGTCTCGACTTCGCTGCCATCAGCCCCCAGCCAGTGCTCCCAAAGCCCGGCCAACCCCATGACATCGCCAGACTTTTGCCGGATAAGATGCGGTTGCTTGTGCCCGGGCTTGCCAGTCCACTCATAAAAGCCGTCGGCTGGAACGATACAGCGCCGATGCCGAAAAGAAGCCCTGAACGAGGCTTTTTCAGCCGCCGTCTCAGATCGGGCATTGATCAGCGTCGCAAATTTTGCCGGCTCCTTGGCCCACGATGGAATAAGCCCCCAGCGCACCAGCGCCATCTCGCGCTGTTTGGTGTGGCTGGTGCGAACAATTCCCACCGGCTGCGTTGGCGCAATATTGTAGCGCGGTGGAAACTCAGCGGCGTTGACATACCCAAACGTAGCGCGAACCGCTTCATGCGGCGATGTCAGAGAATAACGCGAACACATGACGCGACCCGATTTCCGTTGCCCCGATTTCCATTACATAGTCCAAACAGTTTACGCGATCCCCTCGAAAAAGCCGAACCGGCAACAATACCCAAATCGAAAAGTCCCGTGCCCGCAAAACCGATCGAAGCCGCCAGCATGATAGTCTTAAGCGGCACAGCCATCCTGCTCGTCGAACGCGGCAGAGCACCTGCCATTGGCTTGTGGAGCCTGCCAGGCGGCAAGATCGAGGATGGCGAGACCGCCCCGGACGCAGCCCTGCGCGAAGTAGCAGAAGAAACCGGGCTTAGCGCCATGATTATCTCCCGATTGACTGAGCACATTTTCCAAATCAGTGAGGCAGGCCGCGCGCAAACCATCCGCATCGAGGTCTTCTATGGAACGACCGACAACAAATCGGACGGCAGCCGGCCCATTCCCGTTCCCGGCGATGACGCCAGCCGCGCCCAATGGGTTGAGATCGCCGATCTGGAAAACTTCGACCTAACCGAAGGTGCCCACCAGTTGATCCTTGCGGCTGCCGCACTTTTCGCCGAAAACCGCCAACGAACCGAATGATCGAAAGGTTTCCCAGCATGAAGGACATGGCATCAGGCCGCCTGCCAGGTAAGCCAAGCTCAGGCAGGCTACCCGCCGTTGTCACCGCAATGGCGCTTACCGCCTGCCTGATCCTGCCGCCGCCCCCAAGCCATGCCCAGGCCGCCAAGCCCTACGATTCAAAAATACTGCGGCTGTCAGAGATCCTCGGCGCAATCCACTACCTGCGCGAACTCTGCGGTGCTGGCGACGGGCAGCTCTGGCGTGATCAGATGCGAACATTGATGCGCGCTGAAGGCTCCACAGCTCTGCGGCGGGCACGGCTGACCCGCAGCTTCAACAAGGGCTATCGCAGCTACTCGCGCACCTACAAGATCTGCACACCATCAGCAAAGACCGCCATCGAACGCTTCTTGAACGAAGGCACTGAGGTTGCCGAAAAGCTGATGAAGGACAATCCGTAACGCCGCTCATCGGGCCGGACATCGCAAGCCTCTGCCAGCCAGCCCGACGCTCCGTAAAATTCCTGATCTCAGGTTTACGATGAATGCGCCAGCCCCCTCACACCGCCGCCCAACCATGTTACCCCAAGCATCCAGTATCGCCCCGCCGGGGGCCCATAATGAGGGAACCGCACCCAATGCAGACGACCCAGGAAGATAGCCACACCACCGACGAAAGCCTGCTCGCCCTGGACCTCATCCAGGCCGCCTGGGAGCAGGGCAAGGAAAGCGGCGTCCCCCATGAACTGATGGCCTACGCTGCGGTGTTTACCGGCATGCGCGATCTGGTGTCGATTTTTGGTGAAACTGCCGCCGCTGCCATGGCCAAGAACCTTGAAGGCCGCATCAAGCAGGGTGAATTTTCCGGCGAGCCAGCCGACACTTCGCTTCATTGAAGGCAGCGCCAATCAATCGAAGTGGCGAGGATCCACTCAATGCAGCGCCGAGCGAAAACTCACCCAGGCGCACTTCCCAGCAGTTTCATGTAGCCGATTTCACCGATCAGTACCGCGCCAAAAATCACGAGCGCAATTGCCGCGATTTTGTTGATCATAACCAATCGATCCAGACTGAGCCTGTGCCTTAGCCGGGCAACGACATAGGAAAGCCCAACCCACCAGCACAAGCTGCCAAACATTACCGCCGCCACCATCAGCAGCGCTTCAATCGGCCCCTTCACCTCAACAAACGTGCTGATCCCCCCAAAAATGGCAAACAGCCCGAGTACCGCCCCCGGATTGGTGACGGTCAGAAAAAACGTTTTCGGAATATCCCACAAATAGGCCTTGAGGCTGCCGTTGCCACCGCCATTCTCGGCGCTGCCATTGATCTGAGGACCGGTCACGTAGAGCCGCCAGCCAAACAAGATGAGCACCAGCCCGCCAACAACCTGGATCGCCGTTCGATGATAGGCAACCGCCCCGGAAACGGCACCCACCCCCATGGCAGCACTCAGTGCGATCAAGCCATCGCCTAAAACAGCGCCCAGTCCCGCCGCTACTCCGCCCCACATCCCCCTCGCGATAGCCCGCTGAATACATAGGACGTTGACGGGACCAACAGGTGCGGCCACAAGAATGCCGATCACCATGCCGACTGGCAAAACCAGGGGATTGGGCAAAAAACTCAACATTTTGCCCACCACCCCAGACACCATCGGCTGAGTTCACCGCGACAGTCGCGCCAACCCGTCAACCGACAGCTCCGGAGGTGCCCGTGTTCCAGGAAACCGCCCCCATTTCCCCTCCCCGTTTTGTCGGGCCAACCGTGAATCGGTCCGGCTTCGAGCAAGTTGGCATTCCCCGCCAAAGTGCGCCCCTCCTTATCGGCCAGCCGGGCGTCCCCCCACAGGACTTCGTACCACTACCGACTTTGGCGAAGGCATTGGTAGTCGCGCTGATCTCGCTTGTCTATTGCCTACCGCCCGTGATTCCCAGCGCTCTGGCTCAAAGCCACGCACCTGCCTTGGAAGCTCCGCAATCGGCCCAAGGCAAGAAAAATACGGCCAAATCCATTGCCCGCACACCTCTCGACGACCTGCCCATACCGGTCCAGGAAATGCGCGATGCCATCCTCAATGCCGCCCTTCGCGGCGACATCGAAGAGCTGCGCGGTCCCATCGAATGGAACGAACTGCGCCCTGAATTCGCCATCCCCCGCGACGCCGACCCCATTGCTCATTGGCGCAAGCAGTCGTCCGACGGTCATGGGCGCGATATCCTCGCCATCCTGGCCAACCTGCTCGCTTCCGCCCCAGCCCGGCTGCCCTTAGGTGCCGACCTGGAAAACAACGACGTCTTCGTCTGGCCTTATCTGTCAGAGATATCGCCGGGCAAACTCACGCCAGCTCAACACGTTGAACTCTTGCGCATCGCTCCATCAGCCGAAGTCGCAAGCATGATTGCCCGCGACAAATGGACTTGGTATCGCCTGGTAATTGCCGCCGACGGCACCTGGCATATTTTTTCCAAAGGAAGTCAATCAAATCTGTCCGAAAAATAAGACCTTAGAATTGTCAGCAAAAAATCAGCCAGGTTTCATTATATTTCATGTTCCCTCACCACTGCGGTCTGCGACCTATTTTCCCAGCCATTCCACATTACTAGACAAAGGCGTTAACCATAGCTGGCAACTGAAGTCGCTCATCGCCGGTTGATTGGTTAATCGGCAAGCACTCACAGTCAACGAAAATGGGGGCAACTACATGCTTAGGCTATGTGTTCTGTCGCTGCTCGCCCTGTTGATCCTGGCGCCTGCGGGCGCCATGGCGGCACCGAACAGCACTGAAAATGGCGCTACCGCGTCCACGAAATCAACCAATCCGTATTACAAGAAGAAACGCAAATACTCGAAAAAGAGAAAATACCGCAAGAAAGCCTACAAAAAGGGCAAGCGCCGCTATTCGAAAAAACGGCGCTACGGCCGTAAGTATAGAAAGAAGCGCTACACCAAGAAGCGGCACAAATCGAAAGCCGTGCTGAGCGGCGGACCTCGCCCCTACATTGCACCCCGGCGTCCAGCCGTCGTGCGCTTCGGTCGCAAATACCGCAAGGGCAACATCGTCATCGATACAGCAGGCCGCAGGCTCTACTACGTGCTCTCCAAGGGCAAAGCCTACAGCTATCCGATTGCAGTCGGCAAACCGGGCTTCTCGTGGTCGGGGACCAAGCGCATCACCGGCAAGAAAAACTGGCCCGATTGGCGCCCTCCTGCCGAAATGCGCAAACGCAAGCCCAACCTGCCCAAGCTAATGACAGGCGGCATCTATAACCCGCTCGGCGCAAAGGCGCTCTATCTGGGCTCTTCGCTCTATCGCATCCACGGCACCAACAACCTGAAGTCGATTGGCACCGCTTCCTCGTCGGGCTGCTTCCGCATGTCGAATTCGCATGTGGCCCACCTGTCGAAGATGGCCGGTGTCGGCACCACCGTTCACGTCAAACGGCGCTTGTCGAAAAAGGCCAAAGGCTACAGCAAGAAGAAGCGCCGCAAATATTCGAAACGCCGTTACCGGAAGGGTCGGCGCGGCTGATTTGCCAAATAATTCAGGCGAAATAGAAGGGCGGTTGCGAATTTCGCAGCCGCCCTTGTTTGTTGACCTTGAGAAATTCGGAACTACGCCCGCCCCAGCTTGATGCGGACCCCGGGCGCCGGACGCTCCAACATCACCTCGCGGCGGAACCGGAAGAGTTTCGCAGGCCGCCCACCGGTCCTGGTCTTGACTTCGCCGGTCGGTTCAACAAGCCCGGCGCTTTCAACAAGGCGCCGGAAATTCTGCTTATGAAGGTGCGGGCCTAAAATGGCCTCGACGTGCTTTTGCAGCTCAAACAGCGTGAACTCTTCCTGCATCAACTCAAAAATCACCGGCCGGTATTTTATCTTGGCGCGAACCCTGCCAATCGCGGTTGCCAACACACGCCGGTGGTCAAACCGCATCGGCGCACCGATCGCCTCGTTGGCAACGCCGTTCGAAGCCGTGCTCTCCGGCCTGTCCCTGCGCGCTTCCGTCACCAGACCGGCCTCATACAACAACTCGTAGCGCTCCAGGACCTTCTCTTCGTCCCAAGTCGCACCATCAAGCCCGAAACAGATCCCTACTCTTTGATTGCGCTCCAATGGATGCTCGCGAGACGGCCGCGACATGGCCTCATTGGCCCACTTGTTCAATGCCGGTGCGATCACCGCGTCAATGACCTCGGGCCGCCCGGCACGCCAATCTTCCCATGGGAAGTAATGATACCAGCTACGCCAACTCCCAGCCCTCAGGTCGTCGATTGCCCCGGCACGTGTCAAAGCCAGATAACCGATTGAAACGACGTGCGGATTGGTATCGCTGGGTTGCGCCTGCCGGCCCCGGTCGCCGAATGTGTAGAGCTGTTCGACGTAGCCTAGGTCAATACCGGTTTGTTCATTGACCCAGGACCTCAGGCCGATTTCCAGTGTCCGGTGCTCGAACGGCGAGAACGGCCCGAAAGGCAAGCCTTCCGTGGTTCCCATCTTGTCTGCCCGGTCGCAGACGACCAACACCACCGGCTCATCATCGCTGACCGAAACAATGGCCGCGTTCAGACCGATTTCAACGCTTGCATTTTCAATCCGTACCGGGCGCTTGACAGCCCCGGTTGCGATCGACTCGGAAGCCTTGGATTCTAAATTCACAGTTGTCGTCACGGCGAGAACCTCCGTGCCGGTACCAGTAAAGCTTCCGTTTTAAAAAGCATTCAGGCCCGACCAAGCTCGCGATTGCGCTCGCATTAAGCGACCTCCCCCAGCACAATCAACCCCCAATTTGTTGATATGACAACGCTTTCCCGCCCGAGCTGCGAAACCGCGTAATTTTTTCTAGGCGTCGATAATGGCGCTTTTGGGAACAGAACTCGTTCGAAATGTGCCAAGCTGTGCCCCGCGTCCGACGCATTTGGCGGACTTCACCCCCCTCAGGCTTGGGCAAGATCACCCGCGCGCCCGCCCGCGTGTCACAAGGTACGATTGTTTTGGGCGGTCGGGTGGGCGCGCGGGCGGGCGATGTGATTCCGCCTGAGGCGGAAATGATCTTTCAACCCCTAACCGGTCCTGGAATCAGGTCTTCACATGCAGACCGTCGAAACGCTCCAGGAATGCCCGTTGGGCATCTTTGGCCGGGACCGGCTGCAGGCCTGATAGCCGCGATAGCAGTCCATCGCCCAGCCCTTTGGGCGTACCGAAAAACCGCCGTGCCTCATCCTCATCGAAGCCTGCCAGCACGGTCGCTTCAAAATACGCAGCAATCCGGTCCGCTGTCTTGATCTCGCGGTTGATTTTGCCGGGCAGCGAGGCCGGCAGCTCGAAGCGACGATGAATAGCCTCCAGCAACCGGATTTCGAAAGCCTTGTAGTCAAGCCCGATGGCGTTCTTGAATGGTGAGATCAAATCGCCCACCACGTATTCTGCCGCATCGTGCAGCAAAGCCGCAAGCCGCCACTCAACCGGCCAGCCCGGATTGCGCTCCACGGCAATCTCTTCGACGATCAAAACGTGCTGTGCGACAGATAGCGCATGATCGCCAACCGTCTGGCCATTCCAGCGGGCAACCCGCGCCAGGCCGTGGGCAATATCCTCGATCTCGATATCGAGCGGCGAAGGGTCCAACAGGTCGAGCCTTCGACCCGACAACATCCGCTGCCAGGCCCTGGGTACAGTGTCCGTGCTCGCGGTACCGGCAGTACTGATCGCGTTGGCAGCGTCAATCGAAACCGGCTTGGCTAAGTGATTCGTCATGCCCCCACTATAACCTTGCTCTGCAATCTCGAACACGCCTCGTGCCGCGGACACGCCACCAGGTGATCGTTGACCATCCCCACCGACTGCATGAAGGCATAAGCCGTCGTCGGCCCGACAAACCTAAACCCAAGCCGCTTTAACTCCTTCGACATCGCCTTCGATTGTTCCGTCTGGGCTGGAACCTGGGCAAATGATTGCCTCTCGTGCACAATCGGCCGGCCATCGACAAAGCCCCATAGTAAGCCGCTGAAACTCGACCGCTCCGCAATGGAAAGGAACGCCCGCGCATTACCGATGGCCGCTTCAATCTTGGCCCGGTGGCGAATGATCCCTGCATCCCCCAGCAATCGCTCAATATCCTTTTCCCCGAACCGGGCGACCTTTTGCGGATCGAACTTTTTGAACGCCGCGCGAAAGTTGTCCCGTTTGCGCAAAATCGTCAGCCACGACAGCCCGGCCTGGAACCCCTCAAGCGTCAACTTTTCCAATAGCGCAACGTCATCGAGTTGCGGCACACCCCATTCGGTGTCGTGATAGCGCGAGTAGATTTCCGCTTCGATTCCCGGCCATGGGCACCTATCGATTTGCGACGCCGGCTGCTTCATTCCTTGTTGTCCGCCTCCGACACACCGCCAAGTCCGTAGCTTGCCCACTGGGCGATCTCGATTCCCAGCGACACATCGCCAACCCGTATCGCATCGCCCTTTGTTATTGCCTCAGAGGCCCGGTCAAGGCGCACAAGCGCCAAACCGCGCGATCCCGAAACGCTCCCCAGCGCCCCGATTCTGGCAGCCCCGGCCGTCACCTCAGCGCCGGTCGCGGGCAATTCCTCGTCGCCGACCACGATCACCACCCGCTTGCGCGCCGTCCCCCGGTGCTGCATCCGGCTGACGACTTCCTGGCCGACAAAGCAACCCTTGGTAAACGAAACGCTCCCCAATTGATCGTACAGCGCCTCATGGGGAAAGGTGTCGCCAAGCTTGAAGTCCTTGCCTGCTTCCGGCACTCCAAGTCCGATCCGATGGGCATGAAAATCGTCTTTCGCCGCCGGCGTCCCGCCCAGCTCCTTGAGAACCTGATCGTTGGCAAGCGTCAGTAAAAGGCGCCCGCCCAGATCCGCCCGTCTGGGATCGACAAAGGCGGCACAATCGCTGCTTGCCACCGCATTGACCGCCCCCTCGCCCCACACAGCAGCAACGCTGAAATCCGCGCAGCGATCGACGATTTCGACATCAGCCCGCAGCTTATACATCGACAATCGCTTGACGAGGTCGGGCACCTCCGCCTTCCCGGTCTCGATCAGAAATCCATTCTCGGTCCGCAACACGAAGAAGTCGAACAGGATTTTCCCCTGCGGGCTGAGTAAGCCACAGTGCAGCGCATCGCCTACTGCTTTCAACCGCTCCATGTCGGCTGTAACGATCCCCTGCAGCAGCTTTGCGCCGTCCGCGCCTGTAACGCTGATCACCCCGCGGTTCGGCAAAAAGGCAGTCTTTAGATTTGTCATCGCTTCCGCCCTTATCGATCCACACCTCTTGCGATCATGGTCTAACTTAACTATGCGGGGAGCTGTTCCCGTGCAAGACGCTTTCCCGACCTCCTTTGAAGGATAACGAGGCCCGCCTTCGCACCAGTTTACTGAGTGTGAAGCAAACACTCCAACACCAGTCTACTGAGTGTTGGGCACAGAAAAGAAAGAACACCGCGATGACCGAAACCTATGACCTCCTCATCAAAGGCGGCACCGTCGTCAATCAGGACGGCACAGGTGAGCGCGACATCGCCATTCGCGACGGCAAAATCGCCGACATCGGCAACCTCCAGGCCAGCAAGGCCGGCGAAGTCATCGACGCCACGGGACTGACGATCATTCCTGGCGTCATCGACAGCCAGGTGCACTTCCGCGAACCGGGCATGACGCACAAGGAAGACCTGGAGACCGGCAGCCAGGGCGCGGTGCTGGGAGGCGTCACCACCGTTTTTGAAATGCCCAACACCAATCCCAACACCACGACACCCGAACGCCTCGCCGAAAAGGTCAAGGCCGCCCACCACCGCATGTTCTGCGACTTCGCCTTCTACGTCGGCGGCACCGAGGACAACGTCAACGACATCCCCGAGCTGGAGCGCCTGCCAGGTTCTGCCGGCATCAAGGTCTTCATCGGCTCATCGACGGGAACTCTTCTCGTCGACAAACCCAACGTGCTCGACGCAATCATCCAAAAGATCACCCGCCGCGCCGCCTTCCACGCCGAAGACGAAGCCCGCCTCAACTCCAGGAAGGACCTGCGCGTCCCCGGCGATCCCTCCTCCCACCCCGTCTGGCGCGATGAAATCGCCGCCCTGATGGCCACCCGGCAACTGGTCGGCCTGGCCGAAAAGCACGGCAAGCGCGTCCACGTCCTTCACATCTCAACCGCGATAGAAATGGAGTTCCTGGCCCACCACAAGGAATGGGCCAGCGTCGAAGTCACGCCTCATCATCTCTCTTTATGTGCCCCTGATTGCTACAAGAAGCTGGGCACCTATTGCCAGATGAACCCACCTGTTCGCGATGCCGACAACCAAGCTGGAATTTGGGCAGGCATCGCCAATGGCGTCGTCGATGTTCTGGGCTCCGATCACGCCCCCCACACGCGCGAGGAAAAAGACTGTCCCTATCCAGAATCGCATTCCGGCATGACCGGCGTGCAGACGCTGCTGCCCGTCATGCTCGACCATGTCAACAAACAGCGCCTCACCCTGGAACGCCTCGTTGATCTCACCAGCCACGGCCCCCAGCGCCTGTTTGGATTGCGCAACAAGGGCCGCATCGCCGTCGGCTATGACGCCGACCTGGCCATCGTTGATATGCAGCGCACCGAAATGATCTCCAACGATTGGATCGCCAGCCGCGCCGGCTGGACGCCATATCACGGCATCGAAGTCACCGGCTGGCCCATCGGAACCATCCTGCGCGGCCGCAAAGTCGTCTGGGACGGCCAGATCATCGGCGCTGCGACAGGAGAAGCCGCCCGGTTCAATGAGGCGGCGGGTTAGGGGAAGCGGCGGTTTCCTCCAGTTTCGTCATCGCACGACGTTATGACGAAGCAACAACGAGCCGACCTCAAATGATCTGCTCCCCTGTAGCGGCGACATCATTTTCCACTAAACCAACGAGGAGGGGCTTGACGGAATAATCAAATCCCAAACCATAGATGCTTCGCGCTGGAAACCAGACACGAAAGATGTAAGACTTGGCGAAGGCGTCTATTTGACCGATATTATGCCTAACACGAGAACAAATGGTCAATTGGGCCGCTTATCCAAAGGCATTCCAAACAAGCATCTCTACACGCACTATGTGGCAATTAACACTGAAGGGTTACTATTTTGTCTGAATCAGGCAGACCTCATGTCTTTGTAACGCCCCGAATCACTCCGCTATTCATAGGCGATAGGTTGCGCGGCTCGGGGGCTAATTGATGGGCAATAACTACTACAAATTGATTTGGGCGCAAAATTTGGGAAGCAACGGAAATGAAGAGCCTGTGATTTTTTACTATGAGGTAGATGAAAATGATCGAATCAAAGGAATTGTGCATATTTATGCAGACGGGACCCTCGCTTACGCTTCCGAATCAGAATCGGGCAGCATTCCGACGATTATTCCGTATCAAAATTTAGAACCATTTTCGTCAAACATTGAAGCCTTTCGGACGCAAGAGGATACCTTTCTTTTTGAAAGCGATGAGGAGACTTTTGAAAAAGTATGGCTACGTGCAAAAGGCCAGCACAACTAGATCAAATTAATGAATTTGGCGAATTGCAAGACTGTATAAAAAAGGCCGCTATTCACCTGACATTCCCTTCCCGAATGCGGAGGAGCTTTAGCTTCGCCGCATAGCGCTCGCCGGGACGGTCGGTCAAAGCTTTGGTTTTGATCGGCTGGCGCAAGAACAAGCCGCCGCGCAGATCGGATATGCAGCGACTGCCGCCTTCAACAGCAACGCCCCCTCCCCCCACAATCCACTTTCCTCGGGCTCGCGTGAACAACGTTCACTACATTTGCGGCTGAGTGAGGGGAGCTGGTCCTCAACAACTTGTGCCTGAGTGAGCTGGGAATGGGTTCTCAACAACCCGCTCAGCTATACCGATCCAAGCGGATTCTTCTTCTCGAAGATCTGCACTTCAACATGGGCTTGCCCAATGTTGAGCCAACAAGAAGACCACATGGGCTTGCATCTGGCGCGAACTTGTAAAGCGTCAAGCAAGAGTGTGTTGAGCAAGCAAGGCGATTGGCAATTTCTTTTCCTCCGCCTTCCGCGCCATCGGCAACATCATAAAGAAGGCTCTCGCCAACCCCATCGTCCGCGCGGTTA
The DNA here is from genome assembly GCA_022600345.1 of Alphaproteobacteria bacterium. Classification (GTDB taxonomy): domain Bacteria; phylum Pseudomonadota; class Alphaproteobacteria; order Rhizobiales; family Hyphomicrobiaceae; genus Filomicrobium. Next base: position 60,060 of record JAHZKP010000105.1, read on the forward strand.
TCCAGATCATTGCGTGTAATCCGCACACTGCCGTTGCGACTTGTGTAGCAACTTCAGCGGCCATGGCGGTTGCAGGTGCGTGGGCCAGCGGCGGCTCGTTTGGCGATGTCATGAAAGCCGTCGGGATCAGCTTCGCGCAGATGGCTGTATTCCACTACGTCGGGGGAATTCTGGATGGGGTCGGCGAGCAGATGGCCGCCCTCGGCAAGGCGACAACGGCTGCCGGAAAAGCCGCCTTCGCGGCGGTAAAAGGTGCCGTTCACGGCGTCATCGGCGGTGCATTCGCAGTGGCCTCTGGCGGGCGCTTTGCCGAAGGGTTCGCCGGTGCTGCGATTGGTGCTGCGGCGGGCGTCGCCAGCAACGGCCTGTTCGGCCAGGCCGGTGACGGCACCGGCTGGATGATGGCGCGCACTGCGATGGCCGCAGCAGCAGGTTGTGCCGGCGCCATCTTCGCCGGCGGCAAATGCGGCAACGGCGCCTTGACCGCCGCCATGGCGCATATTTTTAATGCTGAATGCGTGCATTGCCCGGGTCGGCGAGGTGGTCTTGGAGGGAGCGGACTTGAAGTTGGGGGCGGTGGCGGCGGTGCTGGCGCAGCTGTCAGTCTCTCAGCTTTCATCGGCGCGATCTACAACAACCTCAGCAACGTGTTTGCGCCAGCAGATGTTGGTTCGGGAGGTAGAGCTCTAAACACCGTTCGGCTGCAAGCTCAAGGGGCCGGTCTTGAAGCCAGCGTGGTGATAACCGGAACGGATATATCGGTTAAAGACGGGCACCTCGGGCTTACAAAACTTGCAAACGGCATAGGTGAACCTGCAGCCTTGCTACGACGCCCCTTGTTCATAAGAGCCAGCAGATATATAACCAATTGTGCAGCGAATGGGGGATGCGGCGCGCCAGGATTAGGCTTCGATACTCCGGGAACCAATATTCGCGTCGACGTCAATATTTTTGGTGGGACGTCCTTCAGGACGATACCAAGAAGTGGAGCCACAATCGACTCTGTGAAATTTGATTAATAACATGGGGAAAGGACTACACACTGATTTCTTGACCAGCGAAGCGGCATATGCGGCTACAAAGAAATTTTGGTCGGACTTGTTTGAAGAGTGTATTACCGAAGTCTCGGGTGCAGGCGAATGGCATACAATCTGGAACTTCGATCCAAGAGAGGAAGTGCAAAACTATGCTCGCCTTGGTGGACTGCGTCCAATAGTGAGCCGTGTATCAGGCGAACGGGCACGCCTTTTGATGATCAATCAGATCGATCCTGGACCGTCCGCCCCTGACGATAACGTGCCAAAGACCTTCGATACGGCACTGGAAAGAGCTCCGTGGGAGACTGGGTATACCAACGGCGATGTAGAAACGCTTCGAATACACTTAATTTTAAGTGACGAGTCTCTTCCCATCGCAAGAGACTTGGTAAAACGTTGGATCGACCCATCCACGAGATATCAGGATATGAAAGCAAAGTTGGCAGCTCTAGTGTTTTAGTTGCCTCGTGCATGATGTTTCTGCCCCCCTTCCCGAATGTGGCGGAGCTTTAGCTTCGCCGCATAGCATCCGGCTGGGACGGTCGATCAAAGCTTTGGCTTTGAATCAACCGGCACGGGCGCATCGGCTACGAGCCGGGGAGCGCAACTTCAGCAGTATCGTCGGCTTCAACATGAGCTTGCTCAATGTTGAGCCAACAAGAAGACCAAACCAGCTTGCATGGATGGCCGCCTGCGCGGCCATGGCTCAAATTTTTTATCAGGAAGCCGTCCTGTCAGGCGGACGAGCAGGCGCTGGCATCCGCATGGGCGGCGCGGTTGCCGTCGCTGATGGATGGGCCTTTGCCGTTTGGGGATCTGCTTGGCATCGGTGTTTTGGTCGGTGTAATGTCAATCCCATCATCGGATGAATCTCTCTACAATTACCGCGGGGTGCAGGCCGGACACCCAAGGCTTGGATATGCCGAACAAGGAATTGTTTATCCCGGAGATCCGCTAGGGGATGTCACGCCGGAAGCGCATAACGAAGGTAGGGTTGCATCCAGTCCTTATACTTTTTGGACAACTAAAGAAGGTTATGCGATTGAAATGGCAAATCGACATGGCCCCGGAGGCGTGGTGCTCCGTGTGCCGCAAGCCGCGCCGCCGGCCGGCGCCACGTGGAGATGGGAGTTTTCTCCGGACAGCTTTGGCGAGAGTGAGATCCTAATGAAGGGTGTTCGACACGGAGCCGAAGTATGGCGAAGATATTAAAGCAACATATACTTGACCTGCCAGAGATGCAGGCTTCATCTCACTGGGTTCGAAGTGTACGCGATTTTCTAATTAGAGCGGATATGCTTCCGGTTTTCAAAAAAAAAGCAGGGACAACCACGTCAGGGGAAATTCTAAGTATCATGGAGCTTCGCAAAAAGCACTGCGAAGATATTGGCTTACCGCTTCTTGGTATTGATGAGCTTATCTTAAAGCTGCGTAATCTGCAGCCAGACGCCATTGTCAAAATTCTTGGCTATAAGAACTTTGAAGCTACCGTGCACTTGCTGTTGGATCAGGACTGTAAATCTTTGGTTGGTGCAGTTCTTATCAAAGAAGAGGACCGGGCACGGGCAAGAGGCTCATAGTTGACGGTAGTGGTTTTGAGTTCGCTGACCCCAGAGACAGTTTGAATTCCAATCCCCCTTCCCGAATGCAGCGGAGCTTTAGCTTCGCCGCATAGCGCACGGCCGGGACGGTCGATCAAAGCTTTGGCTTTGAATCGAATGGTGCGAGAACAAGCCGCCGCGCAGATCGGATATGCGGCAACTGCCGCCTTCAACAGCCACGCCCCCTCACAATCCACTTTCCCCGGGCTTGCGTGAACGAAGTTCACTACATTTGCGGCTGAGTGAGGGGGGCTGGTCCTCAACAACATGTGCCTGAGTGGGCTGGGAATGGGTTCTCAACAACCCACTCAGCTACACCGATCCATCTGGCTTCTTCTTCTCGAAGATCTGCACGTCAACATGGGCTTGCCCAATGTTGAGCCAACAAGAAGACCACATGGGCTTGCATCTGGCGCGAACTTGTAAAGCGTCAAGCAAAACTGTGTTGAGCAAGCAAGGCGATTGGCAATTTCTTTTCCTCCGCCTTCCGCGCCATCGGCAACATCATAAAGAAGGCGCTGGCCAACCCGATCGTCCGCGCGGTCATTCAGATCATTGCGTGTAACCCGGTGACTGCGGCGGCGACGTGTGCGCCAACGTCAGTGGCGCTCGCCGGTGCAGGTGCATGGGCGGCTGGCTGCCCGTTCGCGGCTGTCATGAAAGCCATCGGGATCAGCTTCGCGCAGATGGCTGTATTCCACTACGTCGGGGGAATTCTGGATGGGGTCGGCGAGCAGATGGCCGCCCTCGGTAATGCAGCGACGGCGGCTGGCTAGATCTGCTCTATTCAGCAGCCAAGATCACTATTAGGAAAAGAAGGCCAACAATTCCGCTGAGGAACGCAAGTTCCGATTGAGCACGCCGATAAAATCGCGTGCATTTTTCATCTGACGATTTAAAATCTCCATGAAAAGTCGCCCAAAAGAGACTGCCCTGAAATTTATTCAATTCATGAGGCGCCCGTTCTAATAGCAGGCGCTTCATTTCTTTCTGCCGCCGCCGCCCCCACCACCATTTGAAGGCAAAAGCCAAGGCAGGCAGAAATGCCAAAAGCCAGAAATTCATCCGAACTTCTCATATTTGTCAAATTGAAGTTCAATCCATCTCTGTTTCATGCCGCTCTCTTATCAGGCTCTTGTTGATCATTGTCATTCGCAGCCACATAGGTGTGCAGTTCTGCGACTTCGAAGTTATAGGTGCGCCATCCAAACACGGGAGCGGGCTGGACGAGGTTACCGGCGTCGGCAAAGGGCTCCGGCGTGATCCATTCAGCGTCTGAGTTGGCATCGCTGGCGCCGAGCATCGTGCCGCGAAGTGGGACAAGGCCGCCATCGGCGGCAACGGCGCGTATGTCGGATGCGATTAGGTCTGCGGCAGCCATCCAGGTGCCGTGCTCTGTCAGATAGCGGTGGCCTGGCGTGACTTTTGTTCCGTCGTTCAGAACGATCCATTCTTCGGTAACGCCGGGAAGGAGACGCGCGACGGTTGCGGAGCGCAAGTCGGCGCGGCCGTGACTGTCGGTTTCGTCAAATGCGGCGATGGTGTCGCCTGGGAGGATGTCCTCAATGACACGCGACGTGCCGTCGGCAAGAAGGATTGGCGTTCCGGCGGAAAAGCAACGTGCAACATAGGGGTTCCTGGGCCCATAATAGAACTCTAAAGGCGAAAGAACCCTCTGCGTGCCCAGATCAGTAGGACGCGTTTGAGGCACCCTAGGATCAGAAAGCTCTACAATCAGATGGCCAGAGCGAAACCCAGCGGCCAGCAAACTTTCAATGGTGTTCAGTTCTATGGAACCTCCAGAAACCCGCACACCAAAGTGCTCGATCACAGCGTCTCTAGCATAATGATTGTTATAAAG
>JAHZKP010000106.1 GCA_022600345.1 Alphaproteobacteria bacterium
GCTGCGGCGGCGGCTATCAGACCGATCATCGGATGCAGCGCGATCAAGATCAGCAGGAACAAGGGTACGAATGGCGCATCGAACAGCGGCATCATTGCCGGGCTGGTGAGAAATGCGCGAAGTCTTGCCAGGGCATTTGCCTCGGCTTTCAAATCTGCGGGCTGGCTATGATTCTTGAGGCCGTTTTCAAGGATGTGCTGGCCAAGCTCATGATCGATCCAGACGCCGGTTCGCAACATAATGCGGTCGCGCGCGATTTCGATCAGCGCCATGGCGAGAACTGCGGCACCGACAATGGCCGATAGCACCAGTAGCGTCTCGATGCTGCCGACCGGCACGACATTTTCGAAGATCTGCAGGGTATAGAGCGGCGTTGCCAGCATCAGCACGTTGATGCAGCCTGAGAATAGAAACGCCACGAACACGGCCCGTCTGATCTGGCCGAGAATCCGCCTTGAGGTACGCATAACAAAAGTCCCCGGTGCGGGCGGTTTTTAGTGCCCGGCGCGCCTACCACCCTTGCGGCGCCGGTATTCTGCCTGCTTTCAGTGTCCCGACTGGCGCGCCGGCCCTTGCAAGCAGCGGTGTCGCGTGCGTGACGCCCGCACCCCTTGTGAGAAAGGCGGGCTAACTGCAGGCAGTTGAAATCGAATTTAAGCTAAACTTCTAAACGATCCGCGAACCGGCAGGCGCTTGTTGGGGCCTGCCGGGAGTTATGTTGTGAAGTTGGCGTAAACCGCCGCTTCATTTCGGGATCTTTTGCCGTCGGCGTGCGCTATCAGACGATGACCTGGCCGCTGCCGTCGAGGAAGTCGAGGTCGAGATCGAAGACGCCCTCAAGGAAGACAACATCGGTGAAGCCGCTTGTGCCGCGGATATCGAGGGACAGCATGGTGCCCTCGTCGGTGACGGTCGTTTGGATCACGTCGCTGAGCTGGTCGAACCTCTGGCCGTTCAGGAGGTCGGTAAAATCAAGAGTGTCGCCTGCACCGAAGTCGGTGATGCGGTCGACGCCATGATGATTGCGACCCGAGACGACATCGGACTTCTTGAACTCGAAAGTGTCAGCTCCCTCGCCGCCGGTCAGTACGTCGGCACCGCGATGGCCGCGCAAGGTGTCGTCGCCAGCGCCGCCCACCAGCACATTGGCTTCGCGGCTGCCGCTGAGGTCGTCATCGCCTTGCGAACCGGTCACGTTCTCGATCGAGTTGAGGCGATCGCGGCCGGCAGCACCACTCACCTGGCCATTGTTGAGGTCAACTGAAACGCCGCCGCCGGTCGTCGTCTCGTAGCTGGCCGTATCGGTTCCGCTGCCGCCATCGATGTAGTCATTTCCTTCACCACCGATGATGGTGTCGTTGCCGCTGTAGCCGTAAAGCGCATCGCCGCCAGCACCGCCGTCGATGGTGTCGTTGCCGCCAAAGGCGTAGATCGCATCACCGCCACCGCCGCCGTTGAATACGTTGTCGCCGTTGTTGCCAACAAGGACATCGCCGGCCTCGGAGCCGTTTGCGCCCTCGATGCCGTTGAGGCGATCAAAGCCCTCACCAACAGCGAACCCTGCGGACAGGTCAACGTATACTGCACCGTTGGAACCTGAGTAGTCGGCGATATCGGTTCCCGCGCCGCCGTGGATCGTGTCATTTCCAGCGCCGCCCGCGATAACATCATCGCCGCCCATGCCGGCCGCCTCGACGCTCAGTTGCTGGGAGACCGTATGGGATGAACCGTTTGCTTCGGTTGCCGTCGCGGTGACATCGAGGGTAACGTCGGCAGGCTCTGCCAGCGTCATCGTCAGTCCTGCAAGGTCGCCTTCGCCAAGCTGCCAGGTGCCGCCGCCCAGGTTGGTGCCAGCCGACAGGCTTACGTCATCTGGAACGCCATCAATCGACACGGTCAGGGTTTCGGAGCCATCTGCATCGTTGAGCGAGGCTGCGATATCGAGGGCGACGGTAACGCCGGAACCGCCCGCGCCATCACCATAGATGGTGTCATTGCCCGCACCGCCATCGATTGTGTCGTCGCCTGACGTGCCGACAATGGTCTCGCCATCGTCGGTTCCTGTAATCTGGCTGGAGGAAACCTCAGAGACCGCCGCGGTGAGTGTCGGGGCATCGGCCTGGGCATCGACGGTCACGGTGATTAGCTGCTCGGTGGAGCCGCCGTTGCCGTCCTCGATCAGGACCTTGAATGTGTCGGTACCCGAAAAATCCGCGTTGGGTGTGTAAGTGAATTCGCCGGTGTGGGCATCGAGTTCGCAAACGCCATTGACTGGGTCTTGCGAAACCGAGCAGCTCAGCGTATCGCCGTCGGGATCGGTAGCGCCGACCGTTCCGGCAATGGAGAAGTCTTCGCTAACGCTCAAATCCTGTTGGGCTGCAGCGACGGGAGCCTGATTGAGGATGTCGACCAAGGGGACCGACTCGCCATCGACTGTCAGTTCGACGCGCTCGATGGAGGAAACCGTCAGGCCCATGCTATCGATCGTGAAAGTGTCGGCGTTGTTGCGGCCGGCGTGGGCTGCTTCGCCACCTGCATCAGCAATCTGACCGTCGAGCCAATTGGCGAAATCGGCCAGGTCGCTTCGTGCCGCGTCGAGGTCGGCAGAGGTCATATTGATTTGCAGCGTATCGATGCCGGTGTTGCCTGAGATCTGGTCGACGCCTTCGCCGGCGGTATAGACGAGGGTATCGTTGCCCGAGCCGCCATAAATCTTGTCGTCACCGGCGCCGCCGTCGATCAGGTCATTGCCGCCATCGCCAAAGAGCGTGTCGTTGCCATTGCCGCCAAAAATCTGGTCGGCGTTGCCGCCGCCGAATACGCCATCATTGCCGTCTTCGCCGTAAATCGTGTCTTCGCCGGAGTGGCCGACAAGGGCGTCGTTGCCGTCACCGCCGTACAGCGTGTCGTCGCCGCCGTCGCCGTAAACGTAATCGTTGTCTGCTCCGCCGGAGACGATGTCGTTGCCGTCGCCGCCGTTCAGCCGGTCGCGGCCGTCGCCGCCCTGGATATCGTCTTCTCCAGCGGTTCCAATGATGCGGTCGTCGCCAGATGTGCCATCGATTTTATTCATTACGCAATACCACCCAAGAACGATTTACTGCCGTCAATCTAACATTCAGATGTTGAGTTCAGGTTCGCAGGTTTGTTGCAATTTGAGGAACAAATTAGCTTGTTACTTTTCATGCAACGACTGCAGATCGATCCAGCCTTTCACGCTCGACCGTTCTCCAACATATACGTTTCACGGTACAAACTTAGATGCCCGCAGCTTGCCAACTGATTCGACTTACCCGCCTGGTGGTTAATGAAACGTAAAAAAGCCAGCGGCTGGCCACTGGCTTTTTCCGGCGCTCGTATTGTCGGCCTGGCGCGATTATCGGTGCAAACGAAAATGCTTTCGGGACTGCCTCAATAAAGGATCATGCCGTCGGCGGCCATCTGGTCGGCATCGGTGTTGTAATACCCCTTCAACAGCGCGACATCGACGAATTCATCGCCATCCTTGAGGGCGACCATGGTGCCGGTTCCCGCAAAGCGGAGTTGCACGTGGTCTTCCAGCGAGGCGGGGTCGCCTTTGATGAAGTCGTGCAGGTCAAGGATATCGCCGGCGCGGAAGTCGGTGATCGTATCGACGCCCAGGTGGTTGCCATTGGCATCGGTGACGTCCTTCTTCAGGTATTGAAAAATGTCGTCGCCGATGCTGCCGGTCAGGGTGTCGGCACCACCGCGGCTGCGAATGAAATCATCGCCGCTTTTGCCGTTGAATTCCTCCGCCTTGTTGCTACCGACGAACAGGTCTTGTTCATGCGAGCCGATGTAGCGCTCAAAGCCCGAAACCGAGTCTTCAAAGTCGCCGTGGGTGACGGTCTTTGATGTGAGGTCGATTTCGACGGATTCGAAGACCTGGGAATAATCAAGCGTGTCGTAACCGGAGCCGCCGATCAGAGTGTCGCTGCCTCTTCCCGCATAAATGTGGTCGTCGCCTGAGCCCCCATGCACGCGGTCGCTGCCGTCCTGGCCGTCCAGCACATCGTTGCCCGAGTTGCCGTAAAGCGTGTCGTCGCCCTCGCGCCCGCGAAGGTCGTCATTGCCGCTGTTGCCATACATGCGGTCATCGCCGGCATCGCCGCGCATGATGTCGTGGCCTTTGCCGCCATAGGCTCTATCGTTGCCACTGCCCGACAGAATGCGGTCATCGCCTTCACCGCCATAGATGACATCATTGCCATCGCCACCGTTCAGCACGTCATTGCCGCGGCCGCCGTTGAGTATGTCGGCGCCGCCGCCGCCATAAAGTTCGTCGTCGCCATTGTTGCCGTACAGCTCATCGTTGTGGAGGCCGCCCCAGAGTTGATCGTTGCCGATGCCGCCGTAGAGGAAGTCGTTGCCGTCGCCGCCATCCAGCCAGTCATCGCCATCATCGCCGAACAGGTGGTCGAGGCCGCTTTCGCCGCGGATGGTGTCGTTGCCGGCCTTGCCCTTGATCGTATCGGGATCGCCCGTGCCACCCAGCACATCGTTCAATTCGGTTCCATTGATAACAGCCATACCCACACCCAATTCGTTTTTGACAACCCAACCAATTGCGCCAGCTTTTTCGCGAGATCAAGACAATTGCCAGCATCTTGATTATGACAATAGCAACCGGACTTAAACATCGACTTCATGGACGCGCTAAAATCAATTTGAAATTCATTCAAAATTGAACTGAACGGATAAGGAAAAAATAAATCACGATTTTTAATCAAGTTGCACCTCGCGATGATCTTGCCTAACGAATTGCCAATAGAGCGGCATACTTGCAGCAAATCCTGCCTATTTCATTTCCGGCTGAACCGGAAACGCCTTGCCAGCCCACTCCACCGTCCCGACCACCCCAAATAGACCGCCATGGGCGGTAGTGACGGAGGATTGGGCGGCTCCGCCTGAATCTGAAACATTCCAGCCTCGCGCCGAACAAATGAAAAAGGCCGCCGAGCAATCAAGCTCAGCGGCCTCCTGTTTCATTGAGTTTGGCTGATGGATCAGGCAAGCAGGTCGAAGCTGTCCATCACCTCTGAAGCGCTGGCCCCCTCAACGGTGACGACATCAACGAATTCATCGCCCATCTTGACCGATACGGTTGCACCGTTCTTGCCTTCGCGAACGTCGACGACATCGCCGATTTCCTCGTAGACCTGACCCTTCAGGATGCGGGAGAAGTCGAGCCGGTCACCCTTGGAGAAATCGGTAATCGTATCGACGCCCAGGTGCTCGCCGGTCTTCTGGTCGACCGCGTCCTTGGCCGCCCACACGAAGGTGTCATTACCTTCACCGCCTGTCAGCGTGTCGCTGCCGCCAAGGCTGCGGATGACATCATCGCCCTGGCCGCCATCGATCTCATTGTCGCGCTTGTCACCCTTGATGGTGTCGGCAAACCGCGACCCGGTCAAACCTTCGATGCTCCAGATCTCGTCCTTGCCCATGCCTTCGACGGTGTGCTTGGACATATCGACGTTGATGCCGACGCGGGCGCCGGAGAAGTCGATCGTGTCGAAACCTGAACCACCGTTATAGAAGTCATTGCCTTCGCCTGCGATGAACGTGTCATTGCCCGAGCCGCCGGTGACTTTGTCATCGCCATCGTTGTCGGCGATGATGTCGTTGCCGGAGTTTCCGTCGAGACGATCATTGCCCGCGCCGCCCGACATCTTGTCGTCGCCCGAGTTGCCAGCGAGGACGTCGTTGCCGTCACCGCCAAACATGATGTCGTCGCCCGAGCCGCCGCGCAGGTCGTCATTGCCAGCCTGGCCATCAAGCGTGTCATTGCCTGAGTTGCCCCAGATCTGATCATCGCCTTCGCCGCCGGAAACAGTGTCGTCACCGCCCATACCGAACAGTTTGTCGTTGCCCAGACCGCCCTGGATGAGATCGTCATCGCTGGATGAAGCGGCCTTCAGCGCTTCCTTGGGCAGGAGAGCTGCGTTGGTCTGGCCGATGTCGAGCGTGAAGACGCTATCGTCGAAGTCCTTGTCGCCGCCGTTCTTGAGGTCTTCGAAACCGATTCGAACGGTGCCGGTCTCAACGTCGACTTCAGCCTTGACGTGCTTGAAGTTGTCGCCATTGAGCCCGCCTTCAGCGCCACCGTGCGAGTGGAACACCGAATCGCCGTATTGCGATTTGACGACGGTTTCGACGCCTTCCTCGCTGACGTGAACGAGTTTGACCTCGCCGCCGCCATTGACGTTGCCTGGTTCGCCCTCGTTGTCGACGAATTGGAAGCTGCCTTCTGTATCCGACAGGAGCTTGGCCATGCCGCGTTGGCTGTAGCCGTTGGGAACCACGAAGAAGCCAAGCTGATCACCGGTATTCAGGTCCAGGTCGACAGAGCTCTGGCCTGCAATGAGATCGCCGCCGGAACCTTTCAACGAGGCGTTCGCGAACAGCACCTGGACATCGTAGATCGTGCCGTCGGCAGCAATCTTGTAAACGCCAAGCGCGTTCTTGTAGCCGGCGCTCTCGCCCTCAAAGGTGACGGTGCCCTTGGCATCTTCGCCGATGCGGAATTTGTTCAGATCAACCGCGCCGCCGGTTGTGGCGGCACCGAAGATGATGTCGTCGCCGTCTTCCCCATACAGGAAGTCGTCGCCGCCGCCACCGTGAATGCGGTCGCTTCCAGCACCACCGGCAACTTTGTCATTGCCACCTTCAGCAAAGATCACATCGTCCTGATCGGTACCTAACAGCGAGTTCTGAGAGCCGTTGCCTTTCAGCACGCTCCCAACGCCGGTTTTCTCAACAACCTCTTCAAGCACTTCATTGACCTTTCCCAGGCCAACACCTTTTAACAGTTCCATCGCTTCACCCACTCCTGACTATTTACCCGACTCATTAAAAAGAGTCTTATCTAGAATGCTCAGGGTGCGGACCTGCCGCTTTTCCCGCAATTCTTCATTGCCCAACATACAGACTGCATTGCAATAAATCGTTCTTGACTGGTGGCAAATTTGCTTAAAATGAGATTCAATTCTTATGCGACCGAGCAATGATTTGTTAGCCATGTTTATGCAGCGACGAAATAAAAACGGCGCAATACCGAAATATTGCGCCGTTGCTATTTTTCAGGGTTTTTGGGAATTACCAGGCTATGCCGTGGTAATTTTTTTCTTCCGGCAATTGCCGGCTAAGTCGAGCGAGATCGATGACATCGACATTTGGCGCGCGCTTTGCCAGTGCCGTGCGGAATTCATCGGTTGCGTGGCTGACGACGATGACGTCGCTATTGGCGACAAGGGCGTCGGCGTCGGGAAGGGTCAAGGCTTCCAATTCATCCATCAGTTTGGCCTGGCGGGGAACGGCGTGGCGGACATATTCAATCTGGCCTTGCAGCATCGGGCCGAAGTCGAGGTTGCCATCATAGGCGCGCAAGGTTTCGCCGTTTGCCAGCAAATGCGACATCAAGTCCAACGTGGGGCTTTCGCGAAGATCGTCGGTGCCCGGCTTGAACGTCAATCCCAGGAAACCGATGCGCTTACCGGCGTAAGGCGCAAGCATCCTGACGGCCTGGGCAATGTGGCTGCGGTTGGATGGCATCAGGCTGTCGATCAGCGGGACTTCGACACCCAGGTCGCCCGCCAGGTGTCCGACAGCACGCACTTCTTTTGGCAGGCAGGACCCACCGAAAGCGAAGCCGGGCTTCAGGTAATACGGCGACAGGTTGAGCTTCTTGTCCTGGACGAAGATGTCCATGACATCATGACTATCGATGTCAAGTGCCTTGCAAATGCGGCCGACTTCATTGCCGAAGGCGACCTTGGTGGCGTGCCAGACGTTGTCGACGTACTTGACCATCTCAGCGGCGGCAATCGAGGTGAAGATCACCTTCTTGTCGACGGCCTCGTAGATTGATGAAACTGTCTCAGCAGCGCGTTCGTCGCTGGCCCCGACAACTGTTTTCGGTGGGGCGAAGAAGTCAGCAACAGCGACGCCTTCGCGCAGGAATTCAGGATTGAAACAGACGCCGAAATCCGGGCCTAAACGCTTGCCGGAAGCCTTTTCGATTTCGGGCGCGACAACATCCAGCGTCGTTCCCGGCGGCACCGAGCAGCGCAGCACGATGACGTGATAAGAACTTTTCATCGAGATTGCCTGACCGATGGCGCGCGAAGCCTTGCGCACGAAGCTCAAGTCGCAGCTACCGTCATCGGCGGTTGGCGTGCCGACGGAAATCATCGTCACATCGGTTTGCATCACAGCGGCGACCAGATTGTCGGTGGCCGCGATCAGTCCACCCTGAACGCCTTCGTCCAGGAGTTCGCCGAGGCGGTCCTCAACGATTGGCGAACGGCCTTCGTTGATGGCCTCGACCTTATCCATTTCGATGTCAACGCCGACCATTCGGAAGCCCAGATGAGACAGGCAGGCCATCGAAACGGCCCCGACGTAACCAAGTCCAACGACGCTGATGGCGGGCACCTCGACATCGCGGCTGGGCGCGAAGGTCTTTTGTGGCTGATGACCGACGTCATTCATTTGCGCCGGGTTAAGGACGGCTGGCGAAACACTCATTATAACTACGCTCCCACTCACGATGCCGGTTTCCGGCGTGAAAGGGCGCCCCCGAATGCGCGACACATCAATGAAGCGAAGAGGCCAATTTAGTCCTCATCACACTTTGATATACCGGCTTGCGCCCTGTCTTCTTGAAAATGAGAGTGCCAGGGAATGGTTGGTTCCTACTGAAACCGTTAGATTCAATTTTATCCAATCACCAAAAAAGTATTGTTCGAATAAACGCCCAACTGGGGATCTCGAGTAACCTTGAATAAAGCATAACGATAAGAAAAAGCGCGCCGAATGACAGTGTTGTCAAATAGGCAGCCATTCTTTCGCGTGCGACGGCAACCCAGCCCAATTGATCCATGCCCTGTTTCTGATTGCCGCGGTTTGCCCACTTCTGCTTGGCCAATCGCCAGATCATGTAAACCTTGACCATCGCATTCAGAAGCTGGTTGGCATAAAGCGTCCAGACGTAGCCCAGGTCGATTTTGGGAGCGTAGGTGAACAAAACCAGCGAAAGAAGCATGCGGGTGACGGCGATGAAGATGATGTAGGACAACAGGAAGGGCAGGCCGACCTTCAGGGTGCCGGCGATCGCCAGCAACGGGCTGAACAACATCGTCCACATGGCAATGCGCTGATCGACCAGGCACCACCAGATGAAGAATGGCATCCGCGTGGGGCCAAGCATGATTGCGCGCTGGCCGTTGCGCAGCATGTTGCCCGACCATCGCCTGAGGTTTTCGACCATGCGCTGATAACCCGAGCCCTCGACAACCTCGATGGTTGTACCGGCGGCATCAGGCACATAGGTCATCTTTACGCCGTGGCGCAGCAGGCAGTACCAGGTGCTCTTGTCGTCTCCCGACAGGAAGCGAAACGTTCCCCACAGCCAATGGGTGAGAAAGTCGGCTTCCTGCAAGCGGATGAACTCATTTGTCAGCATGTATTTGGCACGGAAGACCGAAAAGCGGCCCGTCAGGGTCAACACACGGTTGGAGAGCGCGTGGCTCTGCATCGCCATGCGGCGCTGGGAAAAGCGCATGTCGAGCCACGACTTCATCCACTTGGGGCCTTCGACATCGACATATTCGTCGGTCGTCAGGGCGTGCAGTTCGCGGTCCATCTCGAACAGCGGAAAACACTTGCGCATCATGCCGGGATGAATGACGAAGTCGCCGTCCATGAAGATGACGAGATCGTCGTCACCCAGACCGGCGCGCGACATGGCGCGCAGAATAAGTGCGATGGCGACCCGCTTGCCGGGCTGGTTCTGGCGGATTATGCGCAGCGTTATATCGCAATCTGCACCGACCAGCTTGAGGTGTTCGGCGATCTGGCGTTCATCTTCTGCCTCGCTTGATCCCAGCCAGATGGTGGCGGGAACGCCGCATTCGCGGATATCGCGAACCAGGCCGCGGATCACGGCTTCGGATATTTCGCGGTGCTCGCGAAACGTCGTCATCTGGATATGGATATGGCGGGGACGCCAGCCTGAGTCCCAGACTGCTGCTGCCCTGTCGCGCATCTTGGGATAGGTGATGTTGGCGAAAATCAGCGCGCGCAACCAGTGGTTCGCCCACCAAAGGTAGCGCCAGATACCAAGGATTCCGATGACATAGACAAAGTCGCGAACCTGCGGATCCCAGATCGAGTTGGGCAGCAAATTCAACAGGATGAAGCAGACCGCGAAGTAACAGACGATCTGGAACTGGGCGGCGACCGTCCACTTTTCCCGGAACGGCTTATAGGCCGTCTGGGTCAAATCTATTGGTGAGGTAAACTGAGCCAAACCGGGTCCCCTCACAATGCCAACGAAAGCTTCTGTGCGAGACCCGATAGAAGTGAATTGCGTGTGCGTTGCTCGAAGATGACGACGACGGGCAGTCCGGAGCGGTAGCGATCATGGTCTTCTAAGACCTTGGGATCGTCGAATTCGATGCGCACCTGGGCGGAGCGGTCGGTTGGCCCGCGCCATGTGTATCCGGGGTTGGCGCGTTGATCTTGTTCGCGGATAAAGCCGCTGGTGCGGTCAATCGCAGTGATGCGGCCAGTGAGGCGCTCACCCAGTGCCGGGATGAACAAGAGCGCTTCATCGCCGATGCCGACCTTGGAAATTTCGTCCTGGTTTAAGAAGGCTGTAACCTCGCGGCGGCGTCGCTGCTCGACAATGGCGACGACATCGCCGCGACGCACGGCGGCGCTGTCATAACGTGGCAGTTTCAGGATTGTGCCGTCGAATGGTGCGCGCACGGCGAGGTTTTCGCGCAGCCTCATACTCGCGATATAGCGCTGTTGGGCGAGCGCGATCTGGTGCTCGGCGAGGCTCACCTCGGCATCAAGTTCGCCGGACTTGCCGATAAGATCGTCGCCTGTGTAAAGGCGCTTGCCGATATTGTCCTTGGCCAAACCGGCGCGGGCGGACAACTCTATGCGGTTCTTGGCGAGTTGTTTTTCGAGAGTGACCATCCTCTCCAATGCCGCATCGTATCGCGTCGCGGTGGTCAGGCCCTTGTCGAAGAGCACTTTCAGGCGGCGGTGCTGATCGCGGGCCGCCTTCAAGCTGGCTTCGCTTTCCTCGACGCTCAGGCGGCTTTGCTCGACGTTCTTCATTTCGATGGCGGCAAAGCCCTTGAGGCGGTCCAGTTCATCGGCATGACGGCGCTTCAGGTAGATCAGCCGGGCCTTGCGCTCCTTTATCGCGATGTCGGCCAACTCGATCTCGCGCTCCAACTTGCCATCCAGCATGTTCAAGATGACATCGCCGGCGCGCACTCTATCGCCCGGCTTGAAGCCCGCCATCTCAACAACCCCATCGACGCGCGCTTCGACGGTTTCGACCGGAGCGCTGATGACGGCGGTTTGCACTTCCATGCGGAAGAAATTCGAATAGGTGAGGATGCCGGCGTAACTGAAGACGATAATTCCGAGCAGCAGATAGAACGCGCTCATGGCGACGGTCTTCACGGGCCAGCGGTTGACCGGCATCTTGCTCAGGTCGGGAGGAGGGGCCTTCTTTTCGGCATCCGGTTTCAAAGAAGCTGGCGTGACGGGGACATCGATGCGCTGGATGGTGTCATCGATTTCGGAAGTGTGGCCGCGGACCAAATCCTCGATGAAGTGCGACATGAGTTCGCGTTCGCGTTCTCCCAGCTCAATGAACTGGCAGGCGAACATGGCGCGCGCGGGATGGGTCCTGACGACTTCGGCGGTTACTGAGAACGCAACGTCGAAGCCCTGGAATGGCAACGTGACCTGGAGTTGTATTTGAGATCCGACGGAAGGAAGGTCGCCGGGGAAGTTCTCGATCCTGAGGCCGCCGATCGACCAATCAGCCGCACGTACGCGATGACCGCGCACCTCCACGAACAAAGGTGCGGTCAGTCGATGGTGCCGCCGCTGATCGGGCCGCTCCCTTTCGATTGTCACCGCCATAGCAAACGTTACTCAAACATTACTCAGTGCCAACCATAGTGGCCGTACACGCATAATTTTTCGCACGCCTGCGTTAATGCTGGGTTGTCTGTTGGCAATTGATTGGAGCGCAGTGGTTTGCAATGTGCTGCGGATCGCTTCATTTTGAAACGAATTGCAATCAAAGCGGGCTTTTGCGGTTACGACAACCTAAAAATCTTTTCCGGATTGAGAATTCCGAGCGGGTCGAGGGCGGACTTTATTGACGCCATGACATCGACCGCAGCACCCATCTCCTTGCGCAACGAACCGATCTTACCCTGGCCCACGCCGTGTTCTCCGGTGCAGGTGCCCTCCATTCGAATGGCGCGTTCGGCGAGGCGGTCTGAGAAGGCGAGGATCTTTTGCCGTTCGGCTTCATTTGCTGGGTCATGCAGCGGAAGTGCATGGAAATTGCCGTCACCCACGTGGCCGACAATCGGGGCTGTCAGACCGGCAGCGGCAATATCGGCCTGGGTCTCAGCGATGCATTCAGCCAGCCGGGAGACCGGCACGCAGACATCGGTCACCAGCACGGTTCGCCCCGGCCAGGCTTCGCGAATGGCCCAGAGCCCGTCGTGGCGCGCCTTCCAGAGGCGGCGGCGATCTTGTTCGTCGCCGGCGCTTTCAAAGCTTACGGCACCTTCGCTGCGCGCCAATTCTTCAAAGGCCGCCGACTGCTCCAAGACAGCATTCCCGGTGCCATGAAATTCCAGGAAAAGGGTGGGAATTTCAGGTAGCGACAGGCCTGCGTGGGCGTTAACCGCGCGCAGCGTCAGCGGGTCGAGCAGTTCTATTCGCGCCAGTCCCAGCCCCATCGCAATCGCCTGCATTGTCACCTGACAGGCCTGGTCGAGGCTTTGAAAGCCCGCAACGGCTGCAATGACGGCTTCTGGGCGCCCGTGTAGTCTGACGGTTGCCTGGGTGATAATCCCAAGTGTGCCTTCTGAGCCGACCAGCAGGCGCGTCAGGTCGTAGCCGGCGGCCGATTTGCCGGCCCGGCTTGCGGTGTCGATGACTGTGCCATCGGCCATGACCGCTTGTAGCGAAATGACGTTATCGCGCATGGTTCCGTAGCGAACGGCGGTGGTTCCCGATGCGCGGGTTGCCGCCATACCGCCGATCGTTGCCTCCTGGGTTCCCGGATCGACGGAAAAGAACAAGCCGGTATCGCGCAGGTGAGAGTTCAAGGCGCCCCTGGTGACGCCTGCCTCCACCGTGCAATCCAGGTCGCCGGGATTTACGCAAAGTATTGCGTCCATGCCCGACAGATCGAGGGAAATCCCGCCCCATGGGGCGTTGACATGGCCTTCCAGTGACGTGCCCGCCCCGAACGGAATGATCGGCATCCGGTATTTCGCGGCAATGGCGACAACTTCGGCCACCTCGCCGGTATCCTGGGCAAACACCACAACGTCAGGCGGCTCGGCGGCATGCCATGTCAGGGAGTTGGAGTGCTGGTTGCGGATTCCATCATTGGTCGTCACACGGTCGCCGAAGCGCTTCACCAGCCGGGAAATCGCTTCGTGGCGGTCTTGGCTATCTGGGGCGGACATGGGCTGATCGTCGGGCTGGGGTGCCATTTGCGGGCTCCAAGTAGGTTTGGCCCGGCTGAGGCCATGACGCTCCACTACCCTGTGAGAAAGGCGGGCTAGTGCCACGCGGGCAAGTGCCACAATGGCCGCCAACCGCTACGATACGCAAGACCGGTAAAGCGATGTGGCCCAGGCGTACTTTTTTTCTCCCTATGCTTGGTCTAAAACGCTTTCAATCGCCTGGGACTATTCGCCAACATACCAGGCGGCACCGGTTTTATCAGCATTGGTTTGAGTACATGTTCCACAGGCTCCGCTTTGTCCTTTCCCTCAGCTTGCTCGTTTCGGGCATCGTCGCCGTCAGCCATGGCGCCAGTGCAGCCGACCGTTGGGTCCGAATTACCCAGCATTCCATCGACCCTTCCAACCGGGAAGAAATCATCGACCTGAAGAAGGCCAGGGGCTCGTTTGTCGGCTTCCAATTCCGGGCGCGCCGGGGCCGAATTTCCGTCGAACGCTACACACTGAATTTTCACGATGGCACCAAGCACGATGGCGGCGGAGCGTTCACTCTGCGCTCAGGGGAACGCTCCAAGGTGGTGGCGCGCGATGATGCCGAGCGGTTCCCGGATTCGTTGATCGTGACCTATCCGGAGCGTTCCAGGCGGGGGCGACTTGGGCGGCTCGAATTGTGGGGGCTGCAGTCGCGCTCGGGCCGTAGCGCCAGGCGCCCTGAAAAACTGATGCCCGTTCCCCCGCCGCCGCCACGAGTGGGACAGGTTGAGCTTTCCACGCCTGAATCGATTTTGATCGCCGGACGGACCGCCGGGCGCGAGGTCAAAGAGGAGACCATCGAAGTTGCCGACACGCTCGGCAAGTTTAAGCGGCTGCGCCTGGCAGCGCGCGACAGCAGAGTGGAACTGGAGAGGCTGACCGTTGAATTCGACGACAGCACGTCGAAGGAATTCGCCGCCAAGGGCAAGTTGTTGCCGGAGACCAGCACACCCTGGTTTGATATCGACGGATCGAAGTTCATCAAAAATGTGAAGCTTTCCTTCCGCGAGCCGACCAGCCTGACGTCGCCTGCGCGCATCGAACTTTATGGCACGCATGCAGATGGCTGGCTTGCGCCGCAGGGAGAAGGTGGCAAGTTTAACGAAGGTTGGGTGCTGCTGGGCGCACAAACCGCGGGCTATGTCGGGTTCGATACCGATGTCATTCCAGTGGCCGAGCACTCGGCCGGCTTTTCAAAGATCCGCCTCAACGTTCAGAACCGGGCCATCACGCTCAATCAATTGCGGGTCAAGTACGAAAGCGGCGAAGAGGATATCGTCCCGGTTCGCGCCCGCATCGATGCGGGTGACACTTACGGACCGATCAGCCTTCGTAACGGCTCAGCCAAGCTGCGCCAGATCGAAGCGCGATATCGCAGCCGGGTGATTGACAAGGCGATGCAGGCCAAGGGCGCGGCCGTCGTTCAAATCTGGGCGAAGCGTTAGGCATGGCCAGCGTCACCGACGGAGCCCGGCGCGAAGACATCCGACAGGCGGCAGGCGAACTCATCACCGTTCGCGACTGGTTGCGCTATTCGGTTTCGCAATTCCAGAACAGCGGGCTGGTGTTCGGACATGGTAGCGCCAATGCCGTGGATGAAGCGGCCTATCTTATCCTGGCAACGCTCCACCTTCCCATCGACAACATCGATCCCTGGCTTGATGCGCGCCTGACCAAGCCTGAGCGCGACCGTATCGCCGATATCGTTGCGCGGAGGATCGAAACGCGAAAACCAGCCAGCTATCTGACGGGCGAGGCCTGGATCGGTCCCTACCGGTTCTCGGTTGACGAGCGGGTCATTATTCCGCGCTCGTTTATCGGGGAATTGATCGCCGGAGGGATTAGCCAGATCGTCGACACTGACCAACCCGTCGATCGCGTCCTCGATCTATGTACGGGCTCGGGCTGCCTTGCGATCCTGCTGGCCGAAGAGTTTCCAGGCGCCCACGTTGTTGGCGCCGAAATCTCTGCCGATGCGCTGGAGGTGGCGCGCGGAAACGTTCGCGACTATGGCTTGGAAGACCGGCTGACACTCGTGCAATCAGACCTTTTCGAGGGGTTGGCAGGCCAGCGTTTCGACCTGATCATCTCCAACCCGCCTTATGTAACGGCGGCATCGGTCGACGCGTTCCCGCCCGAATACGACGCCGAACCAGTACTCGCGCATGCGGGAGGGGAAGACGGCCTCGATCTCGTACGGCGGATCTTGTCCAGGGCTGGAGAGCACTTGAACGACGGCGGTATGATCGTCGTCGAGATCGGACAGGCGCGGGAAGACTTGGACTCCAGTTATCCGGACACCGCCTTCCAGTGGCTCGATACCGAATTCAGCCAAGCAGAGGTCTTCAGCCTGAGGAAAGAGCAGTTGCCGCAGGCAACATAATCTGCCGTGCTCGGTAAGCCGGGCTTGTCGTCTTGGTCATTGACTTGCCATTCAACAAATCGGACGATCCGGGAATGTCCGATAACATCCCCCGCCGACCGTCCTACCGTCGCTCTCATCAATTGCACCTCAACCTAGCGCAACGGCCGTTCTTTTGCTGCGGCTGCATCGGGCTGGGCGTTGAAGACGCACGCCGGCTCAGGCGCGTCGTGGCGCTGACCAACGCGATCATGAAAAGCTGGCGTTGAAGGCCGTTTATCCAAACGCGCCGAAGTGGTGGGAAATGCCGGTACCGATTTCACGGACACACTCGTAGGTCTCCTGCATCGGGGCGAGGAGTTCGCGTTCCAATCGACCGTATTCGTCGATGCCGTGAGGGCGGTAGGTGGCTTTTTCGTCGTATTGCTCGCCGCTGATGGCTTCGGCGGTCTGAAACGGGAAAGCCTGGCGCATGAATTCAACGACTTCGGGAACATCCAAACCAAGGGCCAGATCCAGAACCCGCTCGTAGGACATGTCGTTGCGTGGAGCGAAGCGGGGAAGGCGGGATGCAAGGACGAAGATGTGCATGATCAATGACAGGCGGATCGACTGCAGCAGGTCGAGCTCCAGTCGGGTGTCATCAGGTATCTTTCCCGCTTCCAGGCCGATGCCGTCGAGGATGGCGTGAAGGTCGATGGCGTCTCTGCGCATGTGGTGGACAAGCCGGTTTATCTCGCTGGCGCGCACATCGGAAAGCAAGGCGCGTGAGAGCTGGCGAAACGCTACGTCCAATTCAGGTTCACGCCCCCAGGATGCACGCGAGGCCCAGAACCCGGCATCGAAGATGTAGGCGTTGGCGCCCATGGCATTAAGGCTTGAGAGCTGCTTACCCCGCGCGACCATTTCCAGGATGTCGATCAAGCGGGGCGAGTTGCGCGCCAGGGCAACGAAGCGATCGCGATCGTAACCGGTGGCATAGCCCAACCCGGCGATGACGTTGGCGATGTAGCCGAACTGCTGAAGGATCGCGTTATTGGGAATGGCGCGCATGCGGGAGGGATCGCCGCGGTCGAGCGCGGTTGCGACATCGGATTGGCGCTTCATGGCGCGCGAGCCGGTCTTGAACAGGAGGTTGGGGCCAAATGCCCCGAGCATCGCGCGGTAGCCGTCGTGGGCGAAGATGTTTTGCTGGTATTCGCGCAGCCGCAGGAAGATGTCGAGCGACAGGTTTTCATCGGCATAAAACGGATCGGGACGCTGGTCGAGTTCGAAGGCGTCGCGAATAACAGTCGCCATGGTGGCGGCGGTTATTTTCGGATCGGAAAAGAACATGAATCCGTCGCCGCCCTGGAAGCTCGTCTCATGCTTCAAGGGGCGGTCGTATCTGGCAAAGCGGCGGCGCACTTCATGCGGCAACACATAGGAGAGCCGTTTGCGCAAATTGCCCGGGTGGGCGCCACGGCCCATCGATTCCCCGTGGGTGGAAAAGATCAACGTTTCGACGTCACCGATGTCAGCGGCCTGGACGGCTTCGACGATGGACAGATGCAGGCGCTCGATTTCCAGCGTCGCTGCGATCTGCCCGATGAAGCGGCCGGCATCGGAGAAACCGGTCTGTATCGACAGGCGCCCGCGACCCTTGACGTAGTCGCGATAGGTTTCTTCTTCCAGCAGATCCTCGATCAGGCGGCCGCCGCGCTCCAATCCTTCGGGCGTTTCAAACAGCGGCGAGATATCGACGATATCGGCAACATCGAAAAGCCGGGCGAGGTAAACGGCGATCATCACGGTTGCGGGGGATTCGCACTCGGCAATCAGGAAGCGGATCGGCGTTTGGGCGTCGACGTGCTTTTTGATCTGGGCAATCAACGCAAACTGGCGGATGGCGGTTGCCGTTTCCAGTTCCAAGGTTCCAAAGTTCACGGCCTGCGGATTTTCATGGGCGTCGCGGATGTGTTCGGAGAGATTATGAACCGCGCGGCGCTCGTGGATGCTGTTGGTCCAGGGCTCGCCGATCAGGGCACGTAGCGCGTTGTCGAGCTGGGCTGCGTTGATGCGGACGTGGATGTGCGAAGTTCCCAGGCCCGTCGTTTCGAACACTGTGCGCAACGATGCCAGCGCACGTTTCATCTGTGGCGATCCGACAACGCCGATCAACTCGTCGAAAAGCTGAACCAGCGGCGTCACCGAAGTCAGGTTGTAGCTGTCGCCGACGGAAATCTTGTTGGCAGCCTCCGCGAGGCCTTCGCCGCGCGGACCGACTTTGGCCAAGGCTTCGATGTGGTCCTTGGCTGCGGCGATGGCCAGGTCGAGCCGACCGGTCAGTTGGCGTGCGTTGCGTTCAATTTCAGGGTCGTCGCCAAGGCGATGCTTGAGTTCAAGGAACCGCTGGCGGATATCGTTGAGAGAGGTCAGCTTTTCATTGAGCCGGAGGCGGAAGGAATCCAGCCAGGTGATGTCGGTACGGCCATCCAGATCGTAGCCGACCCATGATGCAATGGTTGCCAATTTGGGGCGCACCGCAAAGGCGTCGTCGCCAAATGCCTCATGGCCGACGGAATAAAACTGGTTGAGGAGGCTTTCCAGTCCGGTGCGCAGGTTGGCGATGGCTGTTTGCGCGCGACGGTGCTCATAGGCAAGGTCGATGGGTTCATCCGGGCGGTGGGGAAGGCTGGTATCGGGGGCTGCATTCTGGTCGCCACCGGCGGCCAATTCCACCATCCGGTCGGCTAATTGTTCGGAGACACCGAAAGTTGGATGGGCGGTGAGAACGATGCCTGCACGTGCGCGCGACCAGGCATTCTTGAAGGCTTCGAAGTCGGGGCCCGCCCCGGCGTTCGGGATCGTCGATCGGACAAGTTCGGAAAACCGGTCGCCATCTGCCTGGGCATCATCGAAGCCAACACGCTCGCGAAGGCCACGGGCCCGGTTGAGTAACGCCTTGTC
This sequence comes from Alphaproteobacteria bacterium, assembly GCA_022600345.1. Taxonomy (GTDB): domain Bacteria; phylum Pseudomonadota; class Alphaproteobacteria; order Rhizobiales; family Hyphomicrobiaceae; genus Filomicrobium. The sequence continues at coordinate 18,895 of JAHZKP010000106.1, forward strand.
CATCAATTGCGAGGTCAGTGCACGAATATCCGACAGCCCGATCTCGCCGGCCTCCAAGCGCCGCGAAAGCCTGAAGGCGACTGAGACAATCGGATTGAGCCATGGCGCATCGGGGATCTGGGTGCGCAACTGGCGCAGTTCGTCGCGCAGGTTGGAGACGTCGAGCAGCTCATCTGCAGGTGGATTGGATGGCTTCTGCATTGCCGCTTTTCAACCTCTCAATTGTCGTCATGGGAATGGTGTGCGCTAACCGTTTTCAGGTTCGCTGCCCCGGTTCTTGGCGGGTGAAGTGTCAGCGGCCGGAAACTGAACCTCCAGCCAGCCCTGCCCCATCGATCATCTACAGTGCCGGTGCTGGCAACCAATAAGACGGCCTGCACCAGGGCGCTATGGCGAACTCAGGCTGCGTCCTTCAACTTGGCAACCACTGATGCGACGGTCGAACCCATGTCGGAGGGCGTCGGTGAAATCGTGACGCCGGCGGCTTTAAGGATCTCGACTTTTTCGGCTGCCGATTCACCTGAGGTCGTCACGATAGCTCCGGCGTGGCCCATTGTGCGTCCCTTGGGAGCCGACAGCCCGGCGATATAGGCAATGACCGGCTTGGTCATATGATCCCGCGCATACTCAGCGCCTTCGGCTTCCTGAGGGCCGCCGATTTCGCCGATCATGAGGATGGCATCGGTGTCGTCGTCTTTCTCGAATTCTTCGAGCACATCGCGGAACGAAGCGCCGTTAATCGGGTCGCCGCCGATGCCGACGCTGGTCGAGATGCCAAGCCCCAGTTCCTTTAGCTGTTCTGCGGCTTCATAGCCCAACGTTCCAGACCGACCGATGACCCCGATGCGTCCGGTTGAATAGATATTGCCGGGCATGATTCCCAACATGGCGCGGCCCGGCGAGATCGTGCCCGCACAGTTCGGGCCGGTCAGCCGCATCCGACTGTCCTTTTTGTAGCGGCGCATGTAGCGCTTGACGCGGATCATGTCCTGGGCGGGAATGCCATCGGTAATGCAGGTGCAATACTTTATCCCGGCGTCTGCTGCCTCCATAATGGCGTCGGCGGCGAACGGGGGTGGCACAAAAACGATTGAGGCTTCAGCCCCGGTTTCCTCGACTGCGCCTTTGACGGTGTTGAAGACAGGCCGACCGAGGTGCTCGGTGCCACCCTTGCCTGGTGTCACTCCGCCAACAACGTTGCTGCCGTATCCGATCATTTCCTGAGCGTGAAAACTGCCGATGCGACCGGTGTAACCCTGGATCAGGATTTTGGTGTTCTCATCGATGAATATTGCCATTTCAGTTCGCCTTTCTTAAGCGGCTTGCGCTGGGTTGTCCCGGGCGGCGGCGACTGCTTTTTCGGCAGCATCGCGCAGGCTGCGAGCAGGCTCAATCTTCAAACCGCTTTCGGCGATGATCTTGCGGCCTTCTTCAACGTTGGTGCCGGCGAGGCGGACGATCACGGGGATCTTGATGTTCAGCTCCTCGACGGCCAGCACGACACCTTTGGCCACCCAATCGCAGCGATTGATGCCGGCAAACACGTTGACCAATATAGCCTTCACGTTGCCATCGCGCAGGACAGCGCGGAAAGATTTCTGCACCCGTTCCGGGCTGGCGCCGCCGCCGATGTCAAGGAAGTTGGCCGGATCGCCGCCGGAATACTTGATCATGTCCAGGGTCGCCATGGCCAGGCCTGCCCCGTTGACGATGCAGCCGATATCACCCTCAAGGCCGACATAGGAAAGGCCGCGATCGGAGGCATAGGTTTCGCGGGCATCTTCCTGCGACTTGTCGCGTAGTTCGGAGATCTGAGGGCGGCGGAACAGCGCGTTGTCGTCGAATGACATCTTGGCGTCGAGGGCGACGACGGTATTCTCACCGGTTATCACCAGCGGATTGATTTCAACCATGGTGGCGTCAAGATCGCGGAATGCGCGATAGCAGCCAAGAATCGTGCGCTCGAACTTGTTGACAAGCGCGGGCTCGATGCCAAGGCCGAAGGCGATTTCGCGGGCCTGGAAGCCCTGCATGCCGACGGCGGGGTCGACGACGACGCTGAGAAGGGAATCGGGTTCGGTTTCGGTGATCTCTTCGATATCCATGCCGCCGTTGGCCGACGCGCAAACCACGATGCGCTCCTTGGCGCGGTCCATCACCAAGGAGAGATAGAACTCCTTTTCGATGTTGGTGCCTTCCTCAATGTAAAGACGCGAGACCAACTTACCTTGTGGACCGGTTTGCGTGGTGACGAGCTTCTTGCCAAGGAGGCCGTCGGCAGCATTCCAAATATCCTCGTCCCCCCGGCAGATTTTGACACCTCCCGCCTTACCGCGGGCACCAGCATGGATCTGTGCCTTGACCACCCAGACGGAACCGCCGATTTCGTTGGCTCGATATGTTGCCTGCTCGGGGGAGTAGGCAAGACCGCCGCGCGGGATCGGCACTCCGAACTTCGAAAGAAGCTCCTTAGCCTGATATTCGTGGATGTCCATTGATATCTCCCTGAATTTCGTCCTGCGCGGCGGCTCGTGTCGTGGGTTCCCCCGCGATCAACCGTTCTGTTTGGCCTTTGCCGCGGCGATCTGTTCGGAAACGGTGATGATGTTGCGCGCCATCTTTTCAGACGCCGCGTCGATCATCTTGCCGTCGAGTGAAGCTGCGCCCTTGCCCTGGGCTTCGGCTTCCTTGAGTGCTTCGAGGATGCGATGCGCACGATCAACTTCACCAGGTAGCGGCGAGAAGACATCGTTGGCGAGCTCGATCTGCGAGGGGTGGATCGCCCACTTGCCTTCAACGCCAAGGGCTGCCGCGCGCTTTGCGCCCGCCGTGTAGCCTTCGGGGTCCTTGAAGTCACCGAACGGACCGTCAATCGGACGAAGGCCATAGGCGCGACAGGCAACCGTCATGCGAGACAACGCGAAGTGCCACTGGTCGCCTGGATAGTCCGGGTTAAGGCCACCAATCACAACGGTACGCGCCTTGTTGAAGGCAGCGTAGTCGGCAACGCCGAAGTGCATTGCTTCCAATCGGCTGGGTGCGGCGGCAATTGCTTCGACATTGGCCATACCAAGTGGCGTTTCAATCAGCGCCTCGGTGCCCACCTGGTTCTTATAACCCTTGGCCTCTTCGATCTGGCTCATCATGCACTCGACCATGTAGACATCTGCGGGCACACCGACTTTGGGAATGAGGATGGTGTCGAGTTGGTCTCCGGCCTGCTCCATGATGTCGACGACGTCACGATACATGTAGTGCGTGTCGAGACCGTTGATACGGACCGAAACCGTTTTGCCCGCACCCTGCCAATCAAGGTCGTTGAGCGCCTCGATGATGTTCTTTCTGGCCTGCTCCTTCTCCGGCGGTGCGACGGCATCCTCGCAATCGAGAAAGACGAAGTCCGCGGCGCTCTTGAAGGCACCATCGATCATGGCTGTGTTGGAGCCCGGGCAAGCGAGTTCGGATCGCTGAAGCCGCTGCTTGCGGAGGGGATGAAGGGTATAGCTCATTGGGTTTTGTTTCCTCTCGTGGGTACGAGTTCTTTTATTACGCCGCGAACACCCGCGCCGCTCATTGGCTCATACCAGATATGCCTTCTGAATTGCCAGAGCATGTTAAACGCCCGGCTTCAGATCAGGCAGCTTTCAGAGAGCTGGATTCGTCGCGTGACGATGCGGATTTGGTCGCCGTCTCGCTGAAGTATTGCGCTGCCGCGCCCGTGCCCGAACCCAGTTTGATGCCGATACCGCAATCCTTCAGCGCCATCTCGACGCCGAACAGTGCGCCGCCGACCATGACTTCATCAAGTGCGCCCAGGTGACCAATGCGGAACACCTTGCCAGCAACCCGGGCCAAGCCGGTGCCCAGCGAAACGTTGTAGCGGTAGTAGGCGGTCTTCAGGACCTCGTTGGCATCAAATCCCTCGGGCACATAGATCGCGCTCACCGTATCGGAGTGCCACTTGGGCTCTTTCGCGCACAGTTGCAGCCCCCAGGCGTCGACGGCCTTGCGCACGCCGTTTGCCAGGCGGGTGTGACGGGCGAAGATGTTCTCAAGGCCTTCTTCGGCAATCATATCGAGGGAAGCCCGCAGACCCCGCAACAACTGGGTGGCCGGTGTGTAGGGGAAGTAGCCCAGATCGTTGGTCTTGATCATGTCTTCAAATGAGAAGAAGCAGCGGTTCATGCGGCCGTTCTGCTTGTTGGCCTCAAGAGCTTTCTGACTGACAGCCAGGATGCCCAGCCCGGTTGGCAGCATGAAGCCCTTTTGCGAGCCGGACACACAGCAGTCGACACCCCATGCCCCCATTTGCATGTCAATCGAGCCGACAGCAGAAACGCCGTCAACCATCAGAAGTGCTGGGTGGTTAGCTGCATCGAGCGCCTTGCGAACGCCGGCGATGTCACTGGTGACGCCGGTTGCCGTTTCGTTGTGGGTTGCAAACACCGCCTTGATTTCGTGGCCGGTGTCCCGGGCCAGGATATCAGCGTATTTTTCCAGCGGAACACCGGTGCCCCACTCTTCATCGCAGACGACAACGTCGAGGCCCATGCGTTCCGCCATGTCGACCCATAGATGCGAAAACTGGCCGAAGCGGCTCATCAGCACCTTGTCGCCAACGGCAAGCGTATTTTCGATGGCCGATTCCCAAGCGCCGGTTCCTGACGATGGGAAGATGAAGACGCGGCCGTCCTTCATCTTGAAGACCTTCTTGATGTCTTCGAAAAGCGGCAGGGTGAACTTGGGGAACTCGGCGCTGCGCATATCCTCCATGGGGATATTCATGGCCATGCGTACAGGCTCGGGAATGGTTGTCGGACCGGGGATGAAAAGGTGCGGCTGAACGAGCATTGGCGAAGTCCCTCCAAGTCATTTTATTGGTTTTTGGCGGCAGCGCTTGGGCGGTGTCATTTGGCGCCAGTGAGCGACCGTTCTCCGGGCGGCGCCATGCCCGTTGACCAAGCGTAACGATGCTGACCGCAGTGCGTTTTTCTTGAGCGTTTTTATGGACTTTGGTCGAAATACTCACAACACCCCGGCGGATAGGAAATGCCACCCAGTTGGATAGGCAGCCCTTTGCTGGCAAACGCGTGTGAAACTTGGCTGACTTGATGGTGACCTACCCCAACGGGTAGGCGTCTGGCCGGGTGGGTAGGCAGTTTACTACCCATCTCCTGATAAGCCGCACCCGCCAACGGCCGTCCTGGATGCCCGACGCGGCTGGATTTGAGCGGTTCAGACGGCTCTGGAATTGGATAGATACATCGCAACGGCCATGGCCCGGTTGGAGGCGCCGATCTTCTCATACAGGTTTTTGAGGTGGTACTTCACTGTATTGCGCGAAATGCCGATGCGGCTGGCGATCTGTTCGTTTGTCCAGCCGTTGGCCAAGGCGCGCAGCAGTTCCTTTTCGCGAACCGTCAGATTTTCGAGTGGGTCGTCGCTTAACGCACCGATGTCGATGAACGGTATGCTCATACGGCCCTGGCGAACGCTGGCGATGGTGTCGATCAGGACGGAAGGGTCATCGGCCTTTGACGTTACACCCCAAGCCCCTGACTTAACCGCGTCGCGTAGAACGTGGGGGCTATAGTCGCCGGTGTAGACGATAATGCGGGTGGGCAGATTGCGGCGCTTGATGGCCCGAAGCACATCGCCGCCTGTCATGTCGGGAAGGCCCCAACCAATGACGCCGACATCGATCCGGTCGCGTTCGCATAGCGATATGAAGGCGCCGCCGCTGGTTACCATCTCGCGAACCTTGAAGCGGTTGTCACGGTTGATGTAGTCGGCCAGACCGGCCCGCACGATGGGATTTTTATCGGCCACCGCTATGCGCGCCGCGCCGGTATTCTGCGAGCCTGGGCCATTGCTATGGCCGGTGTCGGCCGACCGATGGGCATTAGATGGTGATCCGGGTTGCTGTCGCCCTTGCATTTTGATCTGCGTGCTCCAGGCCGTTTTGGCGTCATCCATTCCATAAACCCTCAGGAAGCCCCGGGGTGTAGAAAACGGTAACGAAGATTTGCCGATAGAGGACGCTTGCGTGGGCGCGATCAGCACCGGCACTCGCTTGAGCGAGGCGGCAAGCCTCTCGTGGAACTTTAGTTTAGCGCAAGTCCTGTATACATGACCAGAGCAAAGCGGCCAAACGGGGCAACGAAGGCAATTGCCTCATAATCCCCAGCACTCAATGCCCTCAATTCAGCCCTCCCGGCCAGGCTTGCGTGTCGGCAGAATTGCGGTTTCGAGATCTGACAGCCAAGCGTCGAATTCGGCCTTGAGCGCGGTTTCGTTCTGCGACCACCAAGCGTCGTCTTTTGCCAGTGCACGCTGCATATTGCCGGCAGCAGTCGGCAGGAACCGGTCCAGTTTGATGCCGACCGTGACATGCCGCTTGGTCAACGCAACCGCAGACTTGCGGACCGGGCCATAAGGAATCCTTTGAGCGACAGCGGCGAGCTGCTTTGGCTCAGTTGCGAATTTGATGAATGCTTCTGCCTGTTTTTTCCTTGGGCTGTCATTTGAAATAGCCCAGTAAGTCATCTCATAGATCTGGCCGTCCCAGATGATTTCCAGCGGCGCACCGCGGGCGGCGGCGAAGAATGCCTTGCCGCTAAAGGTCTGTGCGATTGTGGCTTTGCCCTGCGCCATGGCGTCGAGGGCCGCGGTGCTATTTTCGGCCCAATGGATGTGGCCGAAGAGCGTTGCCAGTTTTCTGAATGCCCGTTTGCGGCCGTCAGCGTTGATGAGCAGTTCATAGACTTCGCCCGGCGCAGCGCCGTCGGCCAACAGCGCCATTTCCAAAAGGAAGCGCGGGTTCCGGATCAAGGCTCGCTTGCCGGGATAGCGCTTGATATCGAAGACATCGGCAAGTGTGGAGGGTTGTTGGTTATCAAAAGCACCCGGATTGAAGACGACCACCTGCGACCAGGCAAAAGCACCGATGCCGCAGGGCTTCAGGCCGCCTTCGAGAAAGTCCCCGTCGGCGTCACTGCTCAGGGCAGCCAAGGAGTCGAGCTTGACAAGGCGGCCTGATTTGCACCCGGCGTCGGCTTCAGCAGCGGAGACCTCCAACGCATCGAAACCCAGGCCGCCTGTTGCCGCAGAAAATTCAGCGAGATTTGTGCGGGTTCTCTCGACGACCTCGACTTGGCCAGTCACGTCCGCGCGAAAGCGGTCGACGACGGCAGTTTTCAATGCCTGCCCGTAAGCCCCGCTCCAGGTTGCGACGGTGAACGGCCGGGCGGCTTTTGCCGAGTTTGCTGGAGAGGGCGCGGTTGGTGCCGCAATGCCGGCTGGGGCCTGCTCCGTGACCTTTTCATCGAGCGGAACCGCGGTTGAACTACCGGGAAACACCTCCTGAGCGGGGGCAGGCTCATTATTGGCCTTGTCGGCTTGAGGCTGTTGGGGAGAGGGTTCAAGGGCCGAAGGATGGCCCTCATAAACGACGGGCTGATCGGCTTCCGGCGGGCTTGGTTGGGCAAGGCTGGGGCTTGCTGCAATGCCGAGGGCCAAGCCAAGAGAGACAGCGATCATGCTTGCCGCTTTGGAAGTGGCGCGCGGCACCGCTGCAAAGGGGTTCTGCCTTCTAAGCCCGGGGCATTCCAGTTGGTCGCTCATATCGAATATCCGAATTCTTGATTGTTGGTCCCTACGATGGGACGGCCTGTTACTGGCAGTGTTGCCGGGCATTGTGAGGTGGGGTGCCGAAGACTGCCGACCGATGCGCTGGCGGTTTCATCCAGACCAGACCGGGATGGCCCATCGGCGCCTGAAACTGAGGGCTGAGACTAGCACGTCCGATCCGTCGAAAAAGGGGCAGCGGGCGTATCATCCCCGTTGGATACTGTGGAAACACGCCAAGTGGCTGATCCTACGGCTAACCGCGACGCGCCGGCTGGCCGGTCGCGCTGGCGGGGGCCTTGAACAGATCGGCGGGGATTGGAAAGGCCGGCGGGGTTGCGGCCTCGCTGGGGAAGCGGATTTTCGACAACTGAGGCCGGTCCCAGTGGCCATTGATTCTGAGAACGCTGGGGTACTGAGGGGCCTGTTCACCGGCACGGTGGAAGACGTTGATGTCGAGTTGTTTCTTGTGAACGTTGAACGATCCGGTTACCGACACCTTGTCCTGCCCCGAACTGGTCGCCTTGAGCTGATCGATACGCGCTTCGCCGTTCTCGAAAACCACGTCGGCGGTCAACGTATCCATGTCGGTGCGGCCTTCGGTGGCCTTCCCCCAGCCACTCTTCGCCGGCTCGTCCAGGCCGACGCTCTTGATGAGCGAGGGTAAATCCGCGGCCAACCTCACTCCGGACGGCATGCTTAGGCCGACCTTGCCGTCGAGGTTTTTGATAAAGGCTTCAGGGCTGGTCCAGTTTCCGCCCAGGTCAACGGTGATGTCGAGTGGGCCTTTAAAGATGGGGTTGGGGAACAGCAACGGCGACAGGTCTTCGGCCTGCACCTGCTTCAGGCTGCCGCGCAGCCCGCACCGTGCATAGCGTTTGGAGGTGTCTATTGTGACCTGGAAGTTTCCCCGCCCGCCTGAGGCCAACTCCATTTCCGCCAAGTCGACCAGAACGTTACCGTCATGAAGGGACAAGGCCGCCGCAGTGCGGCCCAGCGGCAATGATCCAGCGATTGTCTGCTTTGCCGAAACACGCAAATCGAGGTCAAGCTGACTGAGGATCGGTAAATTCAGATCACTGAGGAGTTGACGCACCCGGGGTGGTAGCCAACTGGCAGTCTGGCGGACGGTCGAAGCCAGGAAGGACGTGCCTTGTAGTTCCCCCAGGTCGACCATCTTTCCAACGTCCAGCACATTGAAGGCCAGCGTCCCGTCGATCAGCGGGCGCTTACCCTTGATATTCAAGAGCAGCGATCCGGTTGCTGTATTGCTGTCGAGTTGAAAGCGGCCGTTTTGGAAGTTGAGAATCTGATTGGCCCATTCCATGGTGCCGCCGGCCTTGAAAGTTGCAAGCTTCAGTTCGGAGGGCCATGCAAGCCCCAGCCAACGGGCCATGGTTGGAACGTCGTCGATAGACAGGGACGACGTTTCGGCAAGCAGCCCGCCGCCATTGCCAAGCGCTAGGTCGCCTTGGAAATTCGCTGAGAAAAGTTTGTCGCTACTGACTTTGGCGCGGATCGGTAGGTGCTTTGCTTCGCGGCTTGAAGCATCAGTGGAAACGATCGTTTCGAATTCAACGTCGCGCCCCAGATACTGCACGTTCCCCTTGGCGATCAACCGGCCCCCTGCCGTCGGCCGTAGGCGAACCCTGACATCTTCGAAAAGAATCGTCCGGCCACCGGGTACCGACAGCCGGATCTTGCTGTCCTGAATTAGCAGGGCGCGAAAGTTGCCGCTTGCCAGAGCTTTCGCGAGGGGGGCAAGGGCCAATTGAAATTGTTGCACACCATCGGGGCCGCCGATTACAAGGTCGCCACCGCGCAAGATCAGCACCTCGCGACCACTTTCGATCAGCTTGGCCAACTCCGCTGAACCCAGCGGCGACGCATCGTTGGGCCGACCGACTGATAGCGTTCCCTTGGCGAGCATGATTGAGGGCTCATCGAGAAGCTTCAAGGGCTGGCTCAGTGTGAACGAACCCTGGCTTGCGGCCCTGACGATGTAGGAATTCAGGATCGATTCCGTTGGATCGTCGATGAGTACGAACGGCAACGTCAAGCACAGTAATATTGCTGCGAGGGCAACACTACCCTGCACTTTTCTGTTGCCTGGTGGACGAGCTTTTCGCTTCATCATCCTGCCACTGAATGAAAACGCGCTACGTAACGCGGGCGCACTCGCAAACGATTGATCCGCCCCACAGGCCCCCGCCGACGTGCGGCGTCAATCTTGTATATTGCACACCAATGTCTGGCAAGCATTGAAATGTGCTCAGCCAGCTCCATCACAGGATCGAGCCTAGAGCAACATTCGATCTAACGGAATCGCCTTCAGCGTTTCATAGATCGGATAAAGCTCTAGTATAAGATCGAACCATCCTGGCGCAAAATCGAGCCGATGTCGCTATTGAACTGTTGAGAAATAGAGTTGCCGTTCCGGCTAAGATGGGAGCGCGTCGGGCTTTGCATGATGTGATGTCGGCCGTGCCGACGATCAGGCCTTGGTCGTTGGGTCCTTTGGATCGCTGCGGGTCATGACATAGATGAACAAGATCAGCGTTACCAGGATGACCGTCACGAGACCGCCTAACGCAATTTTGGCCAGCGGGTCGGTATTCATGATGACATCGTACATGGGGCGCCCCTCAATTCTGGTTCCGATGGATCGGCGCTGCTGGCGCTGTTGGGCGCCCGACGCCACAAAAAATTAGACCGATCCCAGAATGAGTAAAAAGCCGTCCTGGCACCTTGCTCGAAATCAATCGCCAACCTGATCTGGATCAGCGGCCAGGGCGGCCACCGGCAACCGCCTTGTGCAACAGCAAAACAGGCACCAGCCCAACGAGTACGATGGTCAGCGCACCCAAAGCGGCCTCCTCGAATTGCTCAAGGGCAGCCAGGCTATAGACGTGAGTTGCCAGGGTATCGAAATTGAACGGCCGCAGAAGCAGGGTTGCTGGAAGTTCCTTCATGGCGTCGACAAACACCAACAAGCCCGCCGACCCTAATGCTGGCAGGAGAAGCGGCAGATGCACCCTCATCAGGGCGCTCAGCGCAGTCTCACCCAACGCGCGGGCGGCGGCATCGAGGTTGGGGGAAATGCGTTCAAGTCCAGCCTCGACCGTGCCCAGGCCGACAGCAAGAAACCGAATGGAATAGGCGATAACGAGCGCAAAAATGGAGCCTGACAGGATCAGGCCGGTAGAGATTCCGAACGTGGCGCGCATCATGGAATCAACCGCATTGTCCAGGCCGGCCAGCGGGATCAGAAGGCCAAGAGCCAGTACCGTTCCGGGCACCGCATACCCCAAGCCGGCAACCCGGACCGCCGGGCGAATAAAGCCGTTCGGGGCGACGCGCTTTGCATAGCCAAGCGTCAGCGCCAGGACGATTGCGACTACGGCGACGACGGCTGACAACATAAAACTATTATAGGCGGCGGCATAAAAGGCTGCATCGGCTGCCTCTCCGGCCGAAGACCAAGCCAAGTGCAGCAGGACGAGAACGGGTACGAGAAAGCCGATGAGAAATGGCATGGCACAGGCCAGCGTGGCCAAATAGCCCTTCCAGCCGCTCAGATCCTGAAACGGAATTGATCGGTAGCGTCCGGTCGTATGGTGGATCTGCGCGGAACCGCGCGCCATGCGTTCGGCTGCAAACAAGATAACGATGAACCCCAGCATTACAGCGGCAATCTGAGCTGCGCCGCCCAGATTGGAGCGCTCCAGCCAGGTTGAGTAGACGCTGGCTGTCAGTGTCTGGACGCCGAGATATTCTACGGCCCCGATGTCGTTGAGGCATTCCATCAATACAAGTGACACGCCGGCGACCAATGCGGGGCGGGCGAGCGGCAGGGCTACGGCCCAGAAGACGCCGAGCGGCGTGCGCCCCAGCGTTCGAGCGACCTCTAGTGCGCAAACTGATTGCTGGACGAAACTCGCCCGGGCGGTGAGATAGACATAAGGGTAGAGAACCGACGCCATCACGAAGACGGCGCCGCCGATGGAGCGGATCTCAGGGAACCAGTAGTCGCGGGATGAAGCAAAGCCGAAGGCATGGCGCAGGAATGTCTGCAGCGGCCCGGCGTAGTCGAGAAGCTCAACGTAGGCGTAGGCAATAATGTAGGTGGGCATCGCCAACGGTATGACGAGCAGCCGGTCGACGATCGCGCGGCCGGGAAAGCGGTACATGGTGACCAGCCATGCGGCCGCCGTACCTGTTATAATCGTCAACAGCCCGGCCCCGGTCATCAGCAAGATGGTTTGTCCGATCGAACCGGGAAACGAGCCCAGCGCAACAAGCAAGCAGGCGACCGAAGCGCAGGCAAGGGGAATGGCGGCAGGTGCGGTAGGGCGAACCAGGTATAGCGCGAACCCGGCCAGAGCCAGGCCGACCAACGGTAGGGCTGTGAGAGGAAACTTGCCAAACAGAACATTGGCGAACAGGTGCGGCCAGATGTTGTTTTCAGGGGCGATGGCAAAAGCCAGGACGGTGACAATCGGCAGGATCATCACCGCCAGGATCAAGGCAACGGCGGCCGTCCACATCGGCGAAGACCGCCGCTTGGCGCGCCAGCGCCTGACACGAGAGGGCACGCCAGTCAGGTGACGCGTCGTCTCGGCCAAGCTTGGAACGTGAAATCCGCCGGACCAGCTCATTTCTGTGGCAACGACTTTGCGTGAAGCAACACGGAAGCGGCATCTTCGATGGCGAATGCTCTGAGGTTTACCATTGCGGCACCTGGATGTGAGTTGCGGATCTTGTGCAGCACCTCATCGGGGGCTGCATTGGCTTCCGTGCCGATATAAGCGGGTTCGTCTTCCGTCCCCCAGTTGAGTAGCCGGCCATCAAAGCCATGACAAGCAGCGCAAACGGTTTGGAATATGGCCTTGCCACGCATTGCGTCGCCTATGACCTCCCCGGTTTGCGGATTGACGAACTTCGAAGTCTCGTCCTGCCCCCGGGACACGAAGGCTGCCAGCCGCGCCAGCTCATTGTCGCGGATCATTTCCTTTGTATAGCCATGCAGAGGCGAACGCAGAAGTCTTGCAATGTCGGCGGCATCGCGCCCCTTGGCGCCATCGATACCCTTGATGCCGGTCCGATGGCTGCCAGAACCGTACCTGCCAGCGTTGCCGCGATAGTCCCAGCCATGACATTCCTTGCAGCGCCATGTGGCGGGGCCGGACTTCTTGCCATCCTTGGGGTAGGCGGGGTGAGTGCCTTTGGGTTCGTCCCGGTCGAGGGCTTTCCACCACCTATCGTAAATGCGGCCGCCGGCTGCAAGCGTCCAGGCGTCGGTTGGAACCTGGGGGGCGCCGTGGACGAACTCGGTTTCCTCCATGGTGTGTTCGGATTTCGGATCGGCAAGGGACGGGCTGGTTAATAAAAGCGCGCAAAGGCACAAGGAAAGGCCCCGAAGGAGAGTGTTCATCAGGTTGGGCTCCATGCTTGTTGGGCCCGCCTTTGATACTGGGGATGCGGGCTGGTGAATTGTTCAAGTTCAGCGCCAACTTATCGCGCGCAGGACCCGCAAATCGTTTGCGAGTTATCAATGCGACGCAGCCAGCGTCAATTGCTGCAGGCAAGGAAGGGGCTGAATTTTATGTCAGACGACCCGGTCGTTTGGGAATATAACGGCGGCGGTGGTTCCCTTCTCTGGCTGGCTGGTGATGTGGAAGGATGCGCCGTTACCTTCTGCCAGCGTCTTCACTAGCGGCAAGCCTACGCCCAGCCCCCCGCCATCGCGCTGGCGACCCTCCACCATTCGGCCTTCAAGCGCGTGTTCGATATCTTCCTGGCTCATACCGCGACCGGTATCCTTGACCAGGATCGCCAGCGTGCCGTCCTGGCGAAAATCGGCTGTGGTGGTTATCTCACCTCCGCGCGGGGTGAATTTGAGCGCATTGGTGACCAGATTGATGAGGATTTGTTGAAGCGTCAGGCGGTCGGCGACAATACGGGGCAATTGTTCGCCGGGCTCCACGAGTTTCAATCGCAGGCCTGCACGCTCCGCCAACGGCAGCATCGTGGAAATCGTCGCGTGCAGCAGTTCGCCCGGATCCAGCTCTGTGAACTCAAGGCGTTGCTGTCCGGTGTCGCGGGTGCGCTGCTCCATCATGCGGTCGATAATCGCCAACATCAGTTTGGCGCTATCGTGGATGTCGGCTGCATAGCGCTTGTAGCGATCATCGCCAATGGGCCCCAATTGCTCGTCGCGCATGACTTCGGACGCCGCGACAATGGCGGCGATCGGCGTTTTGAGTTCATGGGCCAGTTTTTGGATATAGGGGCGGCGGCGGGGCTCGCGAGGGCGATCCGCTTTGGCGCGCCGGTCATCGTGGGGTCCGGCATTATCTCCCCCGGCCTTCGCCGCATCGCGGTCTGAAGCATTATCTTTGGCGCCGCCGTCGGGCATCTCATCTTCTTTTTTCAGCGAGGGAGGGGGAATCGCGCTGGCAGTTCATGCGACCCGGCTTCTTGGGCCTGACACACTAAGGCGGGTTATATGCCTGATGCAAAGCCAATTCGCCAACTTCGCCGTCTTGGTTGACGGTGGATGGTCCCCGCAACTGAGCAGAAATTGCCTTGATTTTAGAGGATGGTGACCCAAACCGGTGATTTCTTCTTGACGGGAGGCCCGATCTCGATGTTTTTACGGGTCTTCGATTTGTTTGCACGTCGGGCTTTCCGATGCCCAAGCCAGGGCGAAACAGGCTCTTGGAGCAATCGCAGAATGGTGGGATTACACCAGCATCTGCCCTGGACTTGCAAATTTTCGTGTTGGCGCTGGCCTAACGTCAGCGACCGTGCCGCCTTAGCTCAGTTGGTTAGAGCGCTGGTTTGTGGAACCAGAGGTCCCCCGTTCGAGCCGGGGAGGCGGTACCATCTCCCCCGATAGCCGACACAGCCAATCGAACCGCCATCCAATCTGACGGAGAGCCAGTCGTCAGTGCCCAACCGGGCGCAGGATAATCTATCTGCTGCAGTCAAAAAAAACAGGGAGCGCGCGGTCTGCGCACCCCCTGTTTTCGATCAAGGTCGGTCTGGTAATTGCCGTATACGCATCACCAGGTACGGCGAGGACCGACGTCGATGTGGAACAGGCCGCCGCCGTAGTGCTTGTAACCGCCAATTGAGCCGTGGCTCTTCAGGTAGGCATAAGCTGCGCGGTAGTTTGCGTGAACGCGGAAGTCGACGGCTGCGCCTTTGAGGTGCCATGACTTTTTCGCTCCGCCAACACGGCGGTTGCGCGAGCGGCTGCGGCAGGTCGAAGACACCGTGACCGGGCCGAACTTGGCCGCCACCTGATAAACAACCGACTTCAGCCGGCCATTCAGGCAGCCGGACGAAGCGACCCAGCGGACACCGCCGCCTGAGAGGCTTTTGCGGGCCTTTTTACGCCGATAGGTGTGGTTCAACGCTGCAACTCTTGTGTGTTTCTTTTTGTAATTGCGGCGTTTCGTTTTCCGATAACCTTTATATTTCCGGTATTTAGCCGATTTGCGATAACGGCGTTTCGAGCCCGCGTAGCGGCGTTTCGAACGGACATAACGCCTTTTTTTACCGCGATGCTTGCGGTACGACCGCCTTTTGCGCGATTTTTTATAACTGCGCCGTGCAGTGCGGCGGTATTTTCTTTTCGATTTATAAGCCCTGCGTTTGCGGGAGCGGTAGGTGCCCGAGCTTTTCGCCTTTTGCTTCGAATAGCCTGCAACGGCTTGGCCATCAGGAGCGATAGGGGCCCCCATAACCAACACCGCGACGGCGGTAAGCGCCAGGGCCAAGAGACGGCCAACCGTGCGCCGCGGGCGGCGGAATGTCGCGCCAGCCGCTAAAGAACCGATCATCTTTAATTCCCCTCAATAATCGAGACCGAATAAATCATTGTTTGTGACATTCCGTCACATGATTTCGTTTTTGCGGGAATTGCATTGTTTTTCAATTCACTCGCGGCGGGCACGCCTAAAGGAAATTAACTGGAAATAAACAGCGGAATGAAAACATGGTTAACGCATTAGTGTAATTTTACGCCGAAGGACGGAAACGGCGGTAAAGGGCGAGAGCAAGATGTCGCACCCCCAGCAAATCAAGGGCTCGAAAATGCCCCCGATGAGATGAATGCAAGTATTGGGATGAAGAACGGGGTGCGGTGGCCTCTGGTTGCTCATGCATAGTCTTTTGCGGCGCAGTCAATCCAGAGCACTTTCCGACCAAATCGAACCATTCTGCCGAGGCGGATTAGTGACAAGATCAAGTGGACCGGCGCAGTGCGTAGCGGGGCTACGGACAAGACGGGCTGCGCAGAGATTGGTGCAAATCCGCCCGGCCCTTCGGGTTTCCAAGCGGCGGCCGCCCAGTGCGTCGAGCGGCTTGGCCGATCACCCAGATCGACCCGCGCCACTCGCCTGCTGGATCGACTCGCCGCTTGAGAAACAGAATTGAATCGATTTGGTCGGAAAGTGCTCTAACAGCACAAATGGAGCCAGTGGCCTATTTCGCCTTTCGCCAGAACGAAGGCGTCAGTAGCCAGGTCAGCAGGGCCACCACTATGCCCAATGGAGCTGCAATTGTTGCGGCTGCCCGGCCGTCGATGCCGAACCAATTGGCCAGTTCGCGGCCCAATTGCAGGGCATTCGAGCAATCAGCCGTGTTGGCGCTGCCGTCGGCTGCGCAGGCCCGCAGGCTGTCGCGCAACTCGTCCAGGAGCCATGGCGGGGCGTCAGAGACCGACGACCAGTAATCGGCGAATTGCGGAGCAAAAATACTTGTTGTTCCAATCATATAGTAAAGTGCGAGCAGCAGCCCCGTCAGACCGCCCAGGGCGACGGCCACCCCGCCAATTCGCGGAATGATTGCTGACAGCATCAGCATGGGCAATACGCTTGCGCCCAGAATCGAGAACCCCCAATAGAGGCGGTCAACCGGGGATTGTGCCAGTCCGACCACTGTCGCCACGGCCAGTCCGGCAAACAGAACGCCAAGCAAAAGCCTTGCTGGCGGGGCCGGACCGCTTGCTGCGGCGGGGTTGGCTGCGGTGATCGGCGATTGCCTGCTCTTAGGACGGAATCCTATCCAGCTTGTGGCTGCCTCACTAATCAGGCGAAGGGTGCCGGCGGCAGCCAGCACCGCCAGAAGGGCGATAAGGCCAGCGATTACAACGCCATAGGGCTCGCCAAGCCCGGCCAGACCGGGCACCAGCAGGAGAACTGCAGCCGGGTTGATTGCAACGTCAGGGATGCGGAGCCGGCCTTTGGGATCGCCACAAACGGGTTGGTTTTGCGCAGCCTCGCCTTCTTCAGAAGACGGGATAGCGGCGGTTTGGGCTTGAGGGCAAACACGCAGGTAGCCCGCGGCGTGACCGGCATTCAGCCATTCGGGCGGGTTCTGTTTCTCGATGCCGGCTGCCAGGCTGCGGTAAAGCTCGACCTTGGCCAGGACCGCGACGACTGGAAGAGAGGTAATCACCAGCGAAGTCAGCACGAGGCCGAGAGCTGCTTTTTGCCGCGAAGGATAACCGTGGGGTGCGCCTGGGGCGGGACCGTTGGTTCCCGCTATAGCCCTGCGCCGCCAAAGCATGTGGGGAAGGACGGCAGCGCCCAACAGAACGCTGATGGTCAGACAAGCGAAATTCAACGCCGATAGCTGGACAAAGGGCCGGCCGAATGGGGGCATGGTGACTGGATCGGCGAGCCCTTCCAACAAAAGGGTGCGTTCCAAAGCGCCCAATTGGGCGAATTGCGGTCCGTAAGCGAGCGGCGGCAGGATATTCATCGGCGCATCACGCAAGAGCCAGGACGCCAATAACCAAAGTCCGCCGGCGGTGACGACCAGCGCGGCTGCGATTGCGCCATACCAGAAACTGCGGCCGGGGATGAGCGATGCCATGACGGCGGTTGCGGCAATTGCTCCGATCAGCATGACGGGGGCCGGGCTGGTGTCCTTGAGAATTGCCGATGCGGCCAATCCAGCCACCTCGATTTCGATGGAAAGCAGCATCAGGAGGCTTGCCGTCATGGCAATGCCGGTGGCGGCGGCGGCGTATATGCTCCCCGTCAGGCGCCCTATCAATTCATCAGCGTGGAGTGCGCGGGCCTTATCGAGAGCGGGCGCCACAAATACCAATGAGACCAGCAGGCCGGCCCCCAGCCCCAGGATCACCGGCAGGCCGTCATGACCGTGAACGAATAGCGTTCCAATCAGCGTCATCAGCACGCCTGCCGAAAGCCAGCGTCCCGTCGCGGTCATGGAACTGAGGAACGCTGCGAAACGCTCTGACGCGGTGGAATTGCGCCAGGGGCCGGCCAGCCAGAGGCCGAGACTTGCGACCAGCAACAGCCCCCCTTGAGCTGCCAGATAATATCCCAAAGGAAGACCGTCGAGGCTTACGGCATTGAGAGTGGAAGAGGCCAGCGGGACAAGCAGCACGAACAAGACGGCCACAGCTATGGTCAGCGCGGCGGCCCAGGGGCGAGCGATATGGGCTTTGGCTTCAAGCGGTTGATGCGCAACAGTGGCTGTCGACCGGTCGCCGCTGATGGTATCTTCGGCAGCACTTGCTTCAGGTGAGCCATTGGGCATCGGTCAATCACTCTTCCATCTTCGTCTCAGGACTGGTTTTCAGCGACCGATTATGATCTGTGATTTGCAGCGGGCCAAGTCACCGCCGGAGCGTTTTGCAATTCAGGACTCGCGTGCTTGCCTGACCTGCCGGGAGGCACCGTCAGCCAGCAGGCGTACGTCGTTTTGCAGCGTGCACATACCGAACCCCTGACTGAAGCGCTGCCGTGCGGTTTCGGGTCCATCGGTATGAATTGCAGCGAAGCGGTTGTGGCGGCGGGCGGCGTCGAGCACGCCCGATATGGCTTTGACTACGGTTACGTCTGTTGGAGCCATCGACGGCCGCGCGCCCAGTGCCAGAGACAGGTCGCCAGGGCCAACGTAAACGCCATCCAGTCCATCGACCTTCAGTATCTCTTCCAGGCTGTCCAATCCCGCTCGCGTCTCGATCATGGCGAACAGCAAAATTTCTTCGTCGGCCGAGGCCGCATAGTCTGCGCTTGATGCCGCTTTCGAATAAAGCGACGCACGGTTGGGACCAAACGAGCGATACCCCTTTGGCGGATAGCGGCAGGCCGCGACAAATTCCCGCGCAATCGCCGCAGAATTGATCATGGGACAGATCAATCCATAGGCACCAGAATCCAGCAATTTCATCATTAGGCCGGGGTCGTGCCAGGGCACCCGGGCAAGGGGAACGGTTTGCGTCGTTGAGATTGCCTGCAGCATTGAGACAGCGGTTTCATAATCCATCGCGCCGTGCTGGAGATCGATTGTCAGGCTGTCGTATCCCTGGTTGGCCATAACCTCAGCAGCGTATGCCGATGGCAGCGAGCACCAGCCGTTAAGAACGGGGCGTCCGTCGCGGAGCGAATGTTTGATCAGGTTAGAGCGCATGGGGGAGAATTCCGATCGATTGCTGAACGCCGGCCAATTTGGCTGCCCGGGGAGCGGGCAAGCGGAAATTTGCGGCGGGTTGCACAAGCATAGGGCGTCGGTGACGCGGGGGCCAGAATTCTGGCCGATCAGGATGCTGCAATAGCGAAATTCCCGCAAAATTCACGACGGCACTGCGGGATTATGGAGCGCAATTCTGCATACAAGACTTCCTTATCGCCTGTTTCATTCTACCTTATGGTTGATTTTCAATCAAATTTTTTACCTCTTGCCCTAGGCGGAGTACGCCCGAATAAATACTTTCTTGTTGCAGTGCAGTGCAAATTTTGTCGAATGGGTGTAGGATAAGGACAACAATTGCTCCTGTGCGTTTTGATAAGGACAGCAGGGGCGATGAAGCGGGTGTTGTCGTTGGAGCGCTCGCATGGCCGCAATCGTAGGCGCGGTCACCAACTGTGTGATTGGGATTTGGAATGCCAAAACAGTCAAACACTTCATCTTCTGAAGCCCGCCGCGGGAACGGGCCGGCTGACGAAGCCTATTTGAAACTTGTCGGAGAACGCGTGCGGGTGATGCGTCTCCAAATGGGCATGTCGCGGAAAGCGCTTTCCCAGGCATCAGGCGTTTCCGAGCGCTATCTGGCGGAGCTCGAGCGGGGCACGGGCAATGCGTCGCTCTTGGTTCTGCGCAGCATCGCGGATGCTCTGGGTACCCAGGTTCATGAATTGACGGTCGAAGAGCAAAACCGCCCCGTCGATACGACGTTGGCGATTCAGCACCTGGAAAACCTGAGTGCGGCGCAGGCCATTGAGGCGCGCCAAATGCTCACCGACAGGTTTGGCCGCAAAGCACCTTCCCGGGTCGCCCGGATCGCAATCGTGGGCTTGCGCAGCGCCGGCAAGAACGAGTTTGGCAATGCTCTGGCCGAAGCGCTGCAGGTACCCTTTGTCGACCTTGATCGCGAAGTTGAGCGGGCCAGCGGCATTGGCGTTTCGGAAATCTACGCCGTGCATGGTGAGGCGGTCTTCCAGCGGTTGCAAAAAGAGTGTCTGGGGAACCTGTTAAACGGCATGCCCCGCGGCGTTATTCACTCGGGCGGCGACATCGTCACGTCAGAAGAAACCTACGATTTGCTGTTTGCGGGCTGCCTTGTGGTCTGGGTGCGGGCATCGCTCGATGAGATCCTGAACGGTGGCAGCGACGACAACCAAAGCGACGGCGAGAGGCTTGCAGTCACGGCGATGCAGCCAAAGCTGGAGGCGGCGCTGGCAGAGCGCACGCCGCTGTACGAAAAAGCAGACGCTATTGTCGACACGACCGGGCGTCCTGTCGAAGACGCGGTTTCCGACGTCTTGGAGCAGATCAGGCAGAAGGCTGCCCGACGCGAGAGGATTGTCGCGTAAGGCTTCCGCACTGGCGAGATGAATTTGAATTGTTGATTTGGGGCCGCTGATCCGTCAGCGGCCCTTTTTTGTTTTCAGTTGCCAACGCTGTCACGATGTCAGCCTGCGGCACTCTTCGTCGGCAGGAAGCGGATCGCACTTGGTGCTCTTCACACAGGTTTCCAGCGCGCCTCGCAAATTCTCATTGATGAGCCCGGTCAGGCCACCGTTGTAAAGCCCATTTGCCTGCAGGCCGCATTGATAAAGCTTGACCATTCGAGCACCGCCATACCGCATGGCCGCCATGTAGTCCGACAGCGCACCATCCTGATCGCCCTCCACTTGGCGCAGGTGAGCACGCGTATCCAGGGCGTGCGGGCTGAATGGGGAAAGCTCCAGGGCGCGGGTGACGTCGGGGCGGGCTTTGTCGGGCTGGCCGTCCTTGAGATAGGCCCAGGCCCGGTTGTTCAGGGCCACCGCGAAGTCCGGGCTGATCTCGATCGCCTTGTCGTAGTCTGGAATGGCGCGGTCGTAGAGGCCTTGAATAGAGTAGGCAAGCGCGCGCATGGCGAATGCGTAGCTGCGCTCGGCGGGCGGCAGCGGCAACTCAAGCAACTTTGTGCAGGCTTCGATCCGGCGAGGATTTTCAGGGCCGAAGCAATCCTGCTGGGTGTCGGCTTGGGCCGGCCATGCCAGCCAAGCAGCGGTTACGACCGCCAGACAGCCCGCCAGCAGGCTGTTGGAGCGGTTCGTGAATTGCCTCAATGCAAACCTCCGGAGTGTTTCCGTCTTTCTCTGTGCACTTTTCGTCCCGCCAATCAGGTAGCGCGTTAACGCAGCGCAAATTAGGCATCGAAGGGTTAACTCCTCCCGCCGCCGCGCCATGGTAGAGTGCCTGCGAAAACTGCCAAGTAATATCGGACGGCGATGTGGTGAACAACAGGCGAATTCTTCTTATCATCGGCGGCGGTATTGCTGCCTACAAATGCCTTGAACTGATCCGCCGACTGCGTGAGCGGGGGAATCGTGTGCGAGTCGTGATGACGAAGGCGGCGCAACAATTCGTGACGCCGTTGTCGGTCTCGGCGCTGACCAATGAACGCGTCTTCACCGACCTGTTCGATCTGGACGATGAGCGCGAGATCGGCCATATCCGGCTGAGCCGCGAAGCCGATGTCGTTGTCGTTGCGCCAGCCACCGCCGACTTGATGGCGAAAATGGCGCTGGGTCTTGCCAATGACCTTGCCAGCGCGGTTCTTCTGGCCTCCGACAAGGCGCCTGTTATCGCACCGGCAATGAATCCACGCATGTGGCAGAACCCGGCCACACAGCGCAACGTGACCCAACTAAAAGCCGACGGCGCAACGTTCGTTGGCCCGGAAACCGGCGAGATGGCGGAAGCCGGTGAGGCTGGTCCCGGACGCCTTGCCGAGGTGCCTGAGCTGATTGCAGCCATCGAGCGCACGACGACCGCGCCCGCCAGCGCCCTCACACCCGGGCCACTGGCCGGGCGGCACGTTGTCATCACCAGCGGGCCGACCCATGAACCCATCGATCCGGTTCGTTATATCGCCAACCGTTCGTCTGGAAAGCAGGGTCATGCAATCGCCGAAGCTGCGGTGAAAGCCGGAGCGCGCGTGACGCTCATCAGCGGCCCGGTCAACATCGCCGATCCGGACGGGGCGACCTGCGTACACGTCGAAACGGCCGCCCAAATGCTCGCAGCCGTTGAAGCGGCACTGCCAGCAGACATCGCGATTTTTTGTGCTGCCGTTGCCGACTGGCGGGTTGCCAACCGGGGTGGTCAGAAGATCAAGAAGCAAAAGGGAGCGGAGGTTCCGCGGCTGGAGCTTGTACCCAACCCCGACATCCTCGCGACCATCGCATCATTGAGCAAGGGGCGGCCGGGACTGGTCATCGGCTTTGCCGCCGAAACGGAAAATATCCTGGGGCATGCCCAAGCCAAGCTGCGCAACAAGGGCTGCGACTGGATCGTTGCCAACGATGTATCGGCTGACAGCGGCATTGCCGGCGGCGTCATGGGCGGCGACAGAAACAGCGTCCACCTGATCAAGGCCGACGGGCACCAGAGCTGGCCGGAGATGGGCAAGGACGAGGTTGCGAGGGCGCTTGTCGAACAGATGGCAAATAGCCTTGGCGAAGATCGGCGATCTTCAAAACGAAAACCGTCCGCCACCGGGAAGGCTGGCGCAAAATGAAGAAGCCCGGTGGAAAATCTGGCGGACTTGGCGGCTCGACCCAGGTTCGAATTTCCCGCCTGCCGCATGGCCAGGACTTGCCGTTGCCTTCCTACCAAAGCGCGGCGGCGGCGGGGCTGGATCTTCTGGCGGCGGTGCCCTTTGAGGCTCCCATTACGCTGTTGCCGGGTTCACGCAGCCTGATTCCGACCGGTCTTCGCATCGAGTTGCCTGAGGGTTTTGAGGGACAGGTTAGGCCGCGCTCGGGGCTGGCCTTGAAAAGCGGGATTACCGTCCTCAACAGCCCGGGCACAATCGATGCGGATTATCGTGGCGAGCTTGGCGTTATCCTTGCCAATCTGGGAGGCGTTCCGTTCGAAATCCGTCGTGGCGACCGTATTGCGCAGCTTGTGATCGCGCCTGTTATCCAGGCGGTGCTGGTCGAGGCTGAGAACTTAAGCGATACGGACCGGGGAGAAGAAGGATTCGGCTCCACGGGGCAGGCTGGCGAAAAGGACGCCGCTGCTGATAAGCCGAAAAAGAAAGCTTCGGCGAAAAAAGGAACTGGAAAATCCCGGGCAAAGAAGGCGTCAAAGAAGCGGACGGCTGCGGCCAACAAAAAGCCCGGCTGACTGCCGGAATTCATTTTATCAATTAATTTCCGTGACCTGTGACCGCTGTAACAGCGGCCTCCCGGGCTCCTGGGACATATTGGGTTCAACAGACGGCGAGACACCAACCGCCAGCCAGAACCGAGACACCAGGGAGAAGACAAATGACCGGCTTCAACACCAAAGCAATCGCAACGGCTCTGACTTTCGCAGTTCTCGCAGTTTCCACCACTCAGGCTTCCGCCGTTTCAAGCTCCGTCAAGTATGCCTGCATGGGCGACTATCTTTCCTACTGCTCCTCGCACGCTCCTGGTTCATCGGGCGTCAAGCGCTGCATGCGCCGCAACGGCTCCAAGTTGTCCCGCACCTGCGTCAAAGCTCTGGTTAAAGCCGGTTACGTTTCAAAATCAGAAGTTCGCCGCCGTGCTGCAAAGCTGGGACGGTAAGGCTCTTTATTAGCTCAACACTGCGTAAACGCGTGTTGAAGCTATTGTTGGCCCAACACTCGGTCCCTTGACACTGCGCAGGCTTGTGTCAGATGCAAACCGGTGTTGGAGCGGTGACAAGATACGGCGAGTTTGTGTTGAGTAAGATGCCCATCGCCACGTTGCGGCGACATCCGCGCCATGACACCCAAGCTCCTCAAGCCTTTTCGGCGATACGGCTCTTAACCTCATCGGGTGCGCCGAAGTGGCCGAAATAGCGTGGATCGATATTCTCAACGGGCAGCAGGATCAAAACGTCGGTGGTGCCGAACTGCCAGTCGATCACGGCGCCATCGCCGACCATTGCTCCCAGACGCAGATAGCCCTTGATCAGCGGCGGCATGGCTTTCAACGCAGAGCGCGGAT
The DNA here is from genome assembly GCA_022600345.1 of Alphaproteobacteria bacterium. Lineage (GTDB taxonomy): Bacteria > Pseudomonadota > Alphaproteobacteria > Rhizobiales > Hyphomicrobiaceae > Filomicrobium. The sequence continues at coordinate 43,020 of JAHZKP010000106.1, forward strand.
CGACCTCGGCCTTGGGCAAACGGTCCATTGGCACGTGCAGGCCGTCATGCGCGCGGCAGCACCATTTTTCGGGAGCCAGCACATTGTGGTGCAGGAAGCTCAATGGCACCGCGTGGACGTCGGGGTCGGTGCCAGGGAAACTCGCACAACCGAGCATGACATCGACCTTGTGTTCGCGCACATACGTCCACAAACCATGCCAAAGCAGCTCAACGGTTCGCTTGTTGCGATAGGGCTTGAGCACGCATGAGCGCCCCAGCTCCATGAACGTATAGGAATTGCGGTGGCGGGCGATCAGCGGGGCAATGTCGTACTCCCCTTGAGTGTAGAACCCAAGGCTGCGCTCGGCGGGCTTTTGGCGAAGGACGCGGTAGGTTCCAACGACAGCCGGCCGCCGAACCTGCTTCCAGCCCTTGTTGGGTGCGGTGGCGGCATGGTCAATCACCAACAGATGATCGCAGATCGCGTCGTAGGGATCTTCGTCGCGGCGGCGCATCATTGCCGTTACGGATGGGCTGGCGGACATTTCGTCGTAAAATACGCTGTAGCGCAGGGCCTGGGCCTGGCGAATTTCCTGTTTGTCACGGGCGAGCCGTACTTCCAGCGAACCGACCTTGCCAAAAGACCTGGGCGCCGTTTCACGAGCGACCGGCTTCAGCAGTTGATGGCGTTGCGGCAGAATGCCCCTGCAAACCGCCTGTCCGCCAGCCGCAAGGGCTTGTCCTAGCTGCGTCATTGAATTCTTTCCCCTGTTTCAAGCGCCAACCGGATTGCTGCCAGGATAGAACCGCTGACCGCATGGTGGATGTGATCCCCGGCCCATGGCCGTTCCCAGAATGCTTGCATGTGCGTATTCGCTGTTCCCTATGGCGAATGGCTCCCCCGAGCCCCCACATTCCGCATTGCGCAACACGCATTACGCTATGGTTGCACTTTTATTCCGGCGCTGATTTGAAGGTCAGTTGCTGCGGCTGTCAATTTGTCAAATTGCTTCCGGCAAATATTGGACCGGGAAAACACCGTTGCGGAGCGGTGGTGTCTGTCATTCGATCAGGCCGCAGTTCCACGACCGGGGCAGGGGCTTTGCTTGCGAAATGAGCGTTCCAGGACGCCGTGGAGCTGATCGGGCAGGAATGGTTTGGTCAAATAGTCATCCAAGCCCGCATCCAGATAGCGTTGGCAGTCCTCGTGGAAGGCGTGGGCGGTCAGCGCCACGATCGGAGGACACTGCGGCGGATCAGAATCTGAACTGTCGACGTTTGCAAACAGCTCCTTGATTATTCCAGTCGCTTCGACGCCATCAAGGCCAGGCATCATGATGTCCATCAAAATGACGTCCGGCATTCTGGCCGCCCCCGCCAGGGCACGCTCCATATGTTCGACGGCTTGGCGGCCGGTACGCGCAACGAGGACCTCATGGCCGGCGCTTTCGGCGATCTTCACGGCGAGAAGTTCGTTGATCGGATTATCTTCGACGATCAGGACAACGCGGGCGTTAGAAGTGCCGCTTTGATGATCTGGCGCCGCATGACGCGATGTTGATCTTCCTGCCTCATCGTTGTCATCCGTTGCGTGTTTTGACGCGACCGGCTGGTGCTCATTCCCGGTGGGCTGTTTGTCGGCCAAGACCTGCTCGATCAGACTTTCCGGCCTGACGGGGCGAACGAGATAGCGCGAAAACCCTTGTTTTGTGAATGCCGACCAGCGCGAACGATCCGCCAAGTCCATGATAACCGTGCCGTTGACGTGGCGATCCTTATCGTTGCCGGTGGCCGCCTTCAGAAGTTTACCCGCGGTTGCTGCATCGGCGGCGGCCTCAACAACCAGTTCATCGAATGACGATCCACGCTTGCGCATCGCCAGAACCGCCTCGAGCGCCTGCTCCAACGGCGCTTCGACGACCTGGGCGCCACGAAGTGTAAGTTCGCGAGCCATGGCGCCGCGCTCTATTGCCCGGTCACAGGCTAAAAGCACACGGCGGGTTCGGCTGGGGTGCGCGATTTCATCAACCGATGCTGCGCTGTTGGCGGATGGGGCGGCAAGCAAATCAAGGTCGGCGGTAAAGGTCGCCCCGCACCCTGGTTCACTGTCAACGCGGATGTCGCCGTGCATAGCCCGCGCGAGCCCGCGCGAAATGGCCAGACCAAGGCCGCTGCCGCCTAATTGTTGCTCGGCGACGATGCCTGATTGTTCGAATTCCTGAAACAGGCGGGTGCAATCTGCGCTGGAAAGCCCGGCCCCCGTATCGCTCACGGATATCGAGACTTTCAGCGTCTTTTGCTCAGCGGGCTTGTCGGTTGGCGCGCTGCCATTCGCGGTGGCCGCGTTGCCGTCATGGGTGCTGCCTGCGGCTAAACCGACATGCACCGTGATGCCGCCTTCGTCGGTAAACTTGGTGGCATTGGACAGCAGGTTGAGGATGATTTGGCGGACCCGGGCGGAATCGCCAATCAGGCGGGCTGGAACAGAGGGATCGACCGACCAGGCCAACTCGAGGTTCTTGTCGTGGGCTTTCGGGGCCAGCAACTCAACTGTACTGCGAACGCACTCTGATAGAGAAAATTCTTCTTGGCGCAATGTCAGTTTGCCGGCTTCGATTTTTGAGAAGTCGAGGATTTCGTCGATCAGGGACAGAAGCGTTCCCGCGGACTGATCAATGGCTGCCACGTAGGTGCGCTGATCATCGTCGAGGTCTGTTTCATTGAGCAGACCGGCCATACCCAGGATGCCATTCATCGGCGTGCGGATCTCATGGCTCATGGCGGCCAGGAAACGCGATTTGGCTTGGTTTGCGGCTTCGGCCTGGCAGCGGGCTTCTTCGAGCCGCGCGTTTTGCTCGCGCTCGGCGGTGATATCGCGGCCGACCAGTTCAACCTCCGCCAATCCGTTGTCATCGTGGGGCAGCACGTGGACCTGCCAGGAAATCCACCGGTCGCCTTTAGGGGTGGCGATGAGCTGATCGCCTAAGCGCGGCTCATGGGCGCCAAGCGACGCCCAACCGGCTGAAGGGTCGGCGGTGTCGCCGGCAATAATTTCGGGAGCGAACGGGCTCCCCAGGGCGATATCGGCGTCCTTTTCGAACAATTCGCAAAAGGCCCGGTTGGCAAAGGTCAGCCGGCCGGTGTGATCCAGCCGTAGAATAAGATCGGTTTGCGCATCGAGCAGGTGGCGGTAGTGGGCGTCGCGTTCAGAAACTTCCCAGCGCAAGTCCTGGAGTTGCTCCAGGCGGGCCTCAATCCTCTCGCCCAACGCATCGATACTCGAATTGGCTGTTGTAAGCGGCTGGGCAGGCTGTCGGCTGGAAGCAAATTGAAGGGTCCAGAATGCCGCTCCTGTCAGGACGGTGCCCAGAACCGCCAGCACATGGGCGGCACCAAAGCGTCCGGGAAGCATGGTGAGGGCCAACAGCAGGATGATGTAGCCTGAGACCGCCGCGAAGACACTCAGGCGAGCGGAAGCCCAGCGGACTACCAATCCGCACTGCGCACGTAGGCTTGTGAGTGATGCATGCACGTGACTTACTCGCGGGTTCGCTCATGACAAGGTCGTCGTCACCGATCGCATGGCCCCAAGAATTGCCTGCGGCAGTGACATTCCCAATAGCGCGAAGGGCTACTGAGACTTGTCATCTTAACGAAGCACGCGGCGTCTGAAGAAGAACTGAAAAGATCTGGTAAAATAACAGTTTACACCGTCCCGTTGCGGGACTACCCGAAGTGTGAGCAGGGCGTCAATCATCGTCCAGGCGGCGCGCTGCCTCGACAATCATCAAGGGGACGCCATTGCGGATGGGGAAGGCCAGCGCCGCGGCCTTGCTGATCAGTTCGGACTTTGAACGGTCGTAGGTCAGACGTGTCTTGGTGATGGGGCAGACGAGTAACGATAAAAGCTGCGGGTCAGGCAGCTCATCGGCAACCGCCGTCTCGTCATTGCCGCCGGCTTTGCAGCCGGGCCGTCGCTGATCGCTCGCGTCATCGTCTGTAGCTTTGTCGTCGGTCATTGAAACACCGGTAATGGTGGGTAATAGAGCTTTCCAAAGGTCTACTGAAGTGTGCCGCCGGCTTCGCCGCTTCCACTGGCCGCCAATTCCATCTCGGCAAGTGCTACCAGTACATCAGCGCGGGACTTTAATTCGTCGGCCTCCAGGAGCGCTTGTTTTTCTTCCGGCCCGTAAGGGCTCATGATCGAAAGCGCATTGATCAATTGTTCGCTGGAGGCGCGCATGATCGACGACCAGTCCCCCTCCATATGGTTGGCATCGAGATATCGGCGCAGCACCGAAAGCAGTTTTTCGCGGTCGACCTTGTCCTCGCCTCGGCCCTGTTCGAAGTCCCCGCTGAATCGCGTGAAGTCGACCTGCATCATACGGAAGGGCGTATCTGTGCTGCATTCCTGGAGGACATGATAGCGGGCAATGCCTGTCAACGTTATCGCAATCCGGCCGTCGTCGAGTTCCTGGAACGCCGACAACCGACCGGCGCATCCCACCGCGTGCAGGTCGACGTTCTTGCCAGTCGGGCTTTCTTCTTCCTCATCGCCACCGATCGGTTGAATGACCCCTATTACGCGGTCATTGCGCAGCACCCATTCCACCATCGCCAGATATCGCGGTTCGAAGATGTTGAGCGGCAGCGTGGCGCGCGGCAGGAGAATGGCTCCCCGCAAGGGGAACACGGGGATCTCTGCGGGCAAGTCGGAAGGCTTCAGATAGCGTTCCGCAATGGGCAATGGCCTATTCCTCTCAAAGTCGGTTCTTCAGCTAAGGCTGCAGGCTGATTAAAATCCGTGCAGCCCTGCAACGCCGCAGGCTTCTACGCCTCGGGCAATTGCCAAAATCAGGAAAACAAAATCGCTGACAGACGTTTCCGGCCCTCGATGGTAGCAGGATCTTTGGGGCCCCAGGCATCAAACAATTCGACAAGCTGTTTTCTGGCAGCTTCCTCGTTCCAATCGCGCTGCGATTTGACAATCTCCAACAGGTGATGAATCGCGGTTTGTTTATCGCCATTGGTCGCCAGCGCCACGGCCAGGTCATAGCGGGCCTGATGGTCGCTGGGATTGGCTGCAACCTTGGCTTCCAGTTCGTCCGTCGGGCCGGCTGACTCTGCCTTTTTCGACAACGCCAGCGCGGCCAGGACGGCTTGAACGGATGCCGCGTTCTTGGCATTGGGCGGGACAAGGCTGATGGTCTGCTCGGCGCGCCCGGCATCGCCACTTTTCAGATAGCACTTCGCAAGGCCGGCCAGAGCTTCGGTGTTTTCGCGATCATCCTGCAGGATGGAGGCATACATTGTCGCCGCACCCTGGAGATCTCCCGACTCGAAGGTTGTTTCAGCCTCCTGCAGGATTTCAGCAACGCCGCCGCCGCCGGTCTGGCTTAACAACCGTTCGATGAAACTGCGGATCTGGCTTTCGGGCAACGCGTCTGCGAACCCGTCCAAGGGCCGACCGTCCTTGAAGGCATAAACCGTGGGAAGCGCCTGAATGCGCAGTTGCTGGGCCAGGGACTGATTGGCGTCGGCATCGATTTTGACCAGCCGGACCTTGCCACCATAGCTTTGCACCACCTTCTCGAGGACCGGCGTCACCTGCTTGCACGTGCCGCACCAGGAGGCCCAGAAATCGACGAGTACCAGCGCATCCTTGGAAGCCTCGATAACGTCGGCGGTGAAGCTGGCCGTGTCGCCATCCTTGATTACAGCGGCGTCCGTTGCCCCTGCGGGGGCGGCAGAAGCGTCGCTTGAGCCAAATAACATTTAGTGCGTCTCCATATGGGTGCGGTTTATGTCTTTCAGTCACAACTTGGGCACGTGGCACGCGTGCGAGAAGCATTCTACTTTAGCAGGCTGTTGAAGAACTCAGTGAGGACGCGATGCGAGACGAAATTGGCTGCCGGCAAGACGCGTCCGGTGCAGTCGTGGTGGACCCACGGCAAACCGGCGCAACGCAGTCCGGTAGTCAATTTCGCCGCATCCCCTTGGGACACCGCACTTTTTCGCCTCGGCGGCGTCGCGGCACTGGCACATCGTGTCGCAGACGCGCTTTCAGCACGATAACCCATATCGCGCTGCGCGCCGCTTCTGGCCGAATGCGAAAAAGTGACTGGTGTCGCGAGCCACATGAGTTTTTCAACAGCCTGCTAGGACACATAACATGCTTTGTCGCCGTATTGTGCGATTGCTCACATTTTGGGACCGCGTCCGCGGACTGCTGAGATTGACGGTCACGTGGGGAGCTCGACGATTGTCGGCTGATGGCCGCATTGGCGGATGAATTCGAACAGATCCTCGCGGGCGATATTAGTGGTGGCGGTGTTTTCGAGCGGATGGCAATTGATGGTTTCGTTCGCGGTCAACCTGGCATCGATAATCACGCTGACTTGCTGGTCGCGGTCGTTGATGAGGGCGAAGGCGGTCACCGAACCGGGCTCGACACCCAACACGCTTCGCATCAGGTCAGGTTTGCCGAAGCTCAGGCGCGCCGAGCCGATCGATTTTGGCAGCGCCTTGAGGTTTACCTGAGTGTCGCTTTGAGCCACGACCAGGAACAGGCGCCCCTTGGCATCTTTCAGGAACAGGTTCTTGGTGTGACCGCCGGGCATATCGCGCTCGAGGGCCTGGCTCTCGGCAACCGTGAAGACGGCGGGGTGGTCAACCGTCGTCGTATCGATGCCCAGTTCGGCCAGGAACTCGAAAAGTTCGGCGCGGCTTTTGGCGGCGCGGCTCATTGCGATCAGTCTCCGGTTAGCGAATTTGCGTTGTTTTTACCGGCCTCGCATAGCATTGACGGGGGTTTGGACACAATCGATTGTCGGCGGGATCAGATGAACGCAAAAAGACATTCTCGACGGGCTTGAAATCTGTGAGCAGTTGCGTCATAAGACGTGGCTCGCGTGCTGAAGAAGTTGTTTTCAGTACGGGTCAAGCGGATGTAGCTCAGGGGTAGAGCATCACCTTGCCAAGGTGAATGTCGCGCGTTCGAATCGCGTCATCCGCTCCAAAATTTTCCAATAAAATCAATGACTTGCGAAGGGTGCAGGTAGAACTGCGCCGTGGACAATGGTCAGAACAGGGCGCAAACGTGCCGTGAACTAACCGTAATAAACGCGCACTTATCCGCGCAGTGTCCGCTGTACGTACGTTCTTTTTTATGGTTCGGTAGCGCCGTCTACAACCAGCTTTCCACGAATTCCGCCCCGGTCACTCAGTGCATCAAGACGCGGCCTGGGTTGTATGGATGGGTGCGGATGGCGTCTGTTTTGCCGCTGCATTTCCAGCTTTCAGGCGTTCCAGCACTTCAACGCTCAATGAGCGGATGGCCTTACCCACCGAACCGGGGTACTTGGCGCCGTAGGACCGGTGCTGTGGCTGGAATCTGGCGGCATCCTGAAGGGCGTTGACGCGGGGGACGGCGGCTGAGAAGCACTTGTTTTCCGGGTTGGAATTCAACCACTTGATGTACTCCCCATCGGTCTGGGAAGCCTCGTCACGCATGTTGATCATGACGCCCATGTTTTCGGCAAAACCCATCTCGGGATTGAGCGCCTTGAAGCGGCGGAAGACTTCCAGTCCGCAGACCGAGACATAGTCGGCCTTGGTCGGTGAAATGTGGAAGTCGGCTTCGCGCAGCCAGCTTTCGGTCAGAACCGAGAGGCCGGGAGGGCAGTCGATCAGCACGACATCGAAAACACTGCGCACGGAGTTGAGGATCTCGGCAATGGAGTTGCGCAACTGGCCGTGGGCAGCTTCCTTGGAGACTTCGCGTTCAAACAACGTTAGCTGCATGTCGCTGGGCATCAGGAAAATAGAGCGGGCATCGTCGATGTCGGAGACGTCGCGGATCACGAAATCCGACCATTTGGCTTCGTCGCCGCGCAAGACCCGGGCGACCAGATAATCGACAATCGTCAAGCCATCGCGCTGCAGGCGAAACAGATCGTTGACGGTCATCAGCATGTTGGAGACGGTCGCTTGGGCATCGCTATCGATGACCAGCACGTTCTTGTTGTGCTCTGCTGCCAGCGTTTCCGCCAAGGCGAGGACGAGCGTCGATTTGCCGACACCGCCCTTGGTATTCATGACTGCGATCGTGTTTCTCATACTGCACAGATCCCCTGTTCCCCTATGCCCAGCGCGGGCGGCGGCGGCCCTTCACTCCCTCAGATGCGCGGGGAATATGGCAGGGTCGGGGACGCTTGCCAAAGCATTTGCGAACGACGTCGAAAATTTGCGGGTGAGTTTGCTATTGGGGATGACTACAACAAAAATGGGCGAGGCTGCCGGCCTCGCCCAAATATTTTAGATGCGTGTTCAAAACACGCCGGATGATGCCCGGCTCCAACCCATATTTGTCAAAGGGAGCGTGGGCGTAGGCCAACTGGATTTATCAGTGGCGCGCGCGGACCCAGCGGGCACCACGGGGGCTGACGCGAACGCGTTCGTGGCGTGTGCGGACAACGGCTGGATGCTCAATGACGCGGCTGGTGGCGGGCTGCACGACGACGCGGCGGCGCACTGTGCGATAGGCTGCTGGTGTGTGAACCTTACGCGCGGTTGCCGGGCGAACCATTACACGCTTGGCGACCGTACCGTAGACGGCAGGGATGCGGCGGCGAACGCGGCGGGCGGGGCGAACCACGACTGTGCGTGCAACGCGGCGGGTGACGGCAGGAACGCGGACCTTGCACATCTTGTCGCGGCGCAGGAGGCCACGGCGGTGTACCCACTTCGTCGTGGCGGGGCGAACGACGACGTTTTCATAAACCGTGCGGGTCACGGCTGGGACGGTGTCGTAAACCGTGCGGGCAGGCTGAAGCATGACGCGGCGGTGCTGGGTGCGGTAGACGGCAGGTGAGTGAACGACATGCGAACTTGCGCGGCGCACCATCACCTGTTCGTTGCGGTACCCCATGACGGCGCGGGTGCGCACAACTTCGCGGCGAGCCGGACGGACGACGACCTGGCGGGCCACAGTCTTATAGACGGCCGGCGTGCGGACCTTCTCGTAGCATTCGGCAGCGCGGCCGCAGCCCCGGTCGAAAGCACTTGCCGCCTGCGGCAGCATGACAGCGGCCAGGGTCGCCGCGATACCGGCAATGGCTTTATTGTTCATGAGACACTCAACTCCAGATGGTTTCAGGCCCCCGTTACCAGGCGCCTTGGTACAAACTTGGTTAATTCTGGTGTCTCACTGCGCTGCTGCCCGCGCGTTTCGCCCTCATCACGGCGCAAATTGCTGCCGGAGACCCCGCAGCACACAAACTATCCGTGACTAGCCCGGGTCTGAAGTCATTAATATTATCGTGGTAAAATAAATTTTGGTAAGTGTCAGTATAAGGCACAGCATCGACAGATGTGATCTCTAGAATGCCCATTACATCGCTGTTCTTGTACTTACGGCACAACAAGTCTACAACTTGTAAACTTTAAGACTTGGAGGATTGAGGACGATGTTGGCAGGCGTACTGCGTGCTCCGCCCAGGCGGTTTGCATGCCTCACTGTCATTTTCTGCTCGCTTGCTCTTGGCGGCTGCGGCTGGGGCGACCTAGGTCGCCTGGATCGCGACGTGCGGGCGAGTTGGTCGGCATTGACCGCCGCCGACATGATGAGCGCGGACTTCGCCCAAAGGCTGGTGACGGCAAGGCACGGGTCGATAGCCCACCATCCTGAAAAGCTACAGGCGTTGTCGACTTCGATCAGGGACATCAAGCAACTGCTGGCGTCACCGGCTTTCGACCTGGCTGATGGCGAACGGGTCGCTCGCTATGCGCAGACAAGGCAAAGGATGGTTGCGGCTCTACGTGATGTTTTCGTGACCAACCGCAATCGCGCCTCGGGCCTAAGAGCCTGGAGATCGCGCGGGATTTCGCGAGAGAGCGCTGCTCATTTGATGCGGGCGCATGCGGCGGCCGAGGCTTATGATAAGGCGGCCGTGACTTATAACCGGGCACTCAGGGCCGGACGGTCACCAATATCCAGGGCGCTGCTGTATCCCGGATTGAGGCGTATTTCGATTCTGGGAGCAGAGCGGTCACGGCCCGACAGACTGAAAGTCAGCCAGCGAAAAGTGGAATGAAATAACATAACCAAACTTATGGAATAACGTTACGTCTATCAGGTTCTCTTATGTGTCGCCGATCAATTTTCGATTTTACGGGAAGGGATGCGGGCACTATACGTCAGGTTAGAAGATGCCAATGACACACCAACTTGAGGAGAGATGATATGAAAGTTTGGAGCAAGCCACAGGTTCGCGAACAGGAAGTCGGTCTTGAAGTCACCAGCTACCTGCCAGCCGAAATCGACATCATCTAAGCGATTTCAAGGCTCCATCCTCGATTGAGAGGATGTGATCTGAATACGACGGCCCTGCTGGCAACAGCGGGGCCGTTTGATATTTTGGGGGCTGAAATTCTGAAGGCGTGGATGTTTCGATCATCCAATACGCATGGAGAATTGCCGGTATCGTTGGCACCACATCTAGCAGGCTGTTGAAATTCGACCAGCAGCTCACTGAGCACCATTGAATTTTGCCATTTCTCGTCGAGCAGAACGTGGTCAAGCACGAAGACCGCACCTCAGCTCGATCTGACAGCCATCAACTAGAGGCCGAAAAAGCAATTTCAACAGCCTGCTAGATCCCGTCCTTCGACGGGTTGACGCCGGTGGGGGGAGATAATTTACGTTTCGGGATCAGCCGCCCGATCCGGCGGATCGGCGTTCGCGGAGCATCAACCATTGGGGACCGGCGATGGGGTCTTCCCACACCGTGACCCATTTAAATCCGGCGCGCTCATAGGCGCGGACGGCGGCCTCGTTTTTTACCGACACAAAGACGCTCAGGGCCATTGCGAACGTCGACCCGAAAACTTCCGCGGCGAGTTGGTTGAGCGCGTTGGGGCCAATGTCGCGGCCACGATAGGCACGTTCGGCAACGACGATATCGATATCCCAGGTCCATTCGGGCAGCACGTCGGGCAGTTGTTCGCCCCAGTGGGTTGCATCGATGGCGTGGATATAGCCGACCGGCTTGCCGTCGCACTCGATGATGCGGCCCAGCGCGGATGGCGTTTCGAGAACGAGGCGGATTTCGGCTTCCACCGCAGACGGGCGGCCCCACCATCGCTGCACATCAGGATCACGCAGCCAATTCAAGAGAAGCGGCCAATCCGCCTCGGTAACGGGGCGGAGAAAGACGTTGGGCTCGGTTTGCTCGCTCTCTGTCACCAGCCGCTCTCAGGCTGCCTCGATGCCATGTTGTTAGTGGCGGAAATGCCGGGTGCCGGTGAAGACCATTGCCAGGTCGCGCTCATCGGCTGCGGCAATCACTTCCTCATCGCGCATCGATCCGCCCGGCTGGATGAGCGCCGTGGCTCCGGCTTCGGCTGCCGTGATCAAGCCGTCGGGGAAAGGGAAGAAGGCGTCCGATGCCACCACCGCCCCTTTGGCGAGCGGCTCGCTCAAACCGGCGGCCTGGGCTGCATCCTTCGACTTCCACGCGGCGATGCGGGTGGAGTCGACCCGGCTCATTTGACCAGCGCCAACGCCGACGGTCGCGCCGTCCTTGGCGTAGACGATGGCGTTCGATTTGACATGCTTGGCGACGCGGAAGGCAAATCGCAGGTCCGCCAGTTCGGCATCAGTAGGTGCACGCTTGGTGACCACCTTCAGGTCGAGGTCATCAATAACGGCGTTGTCGCCGTCCTGGACGAGCAAGCCGCCTGCTAACGTGCGAACGCTCATGCCGCGCGTGCGTGGATCGGGCAGGCCGCTGGTGGTAAGAAGGCGCAGGTTTTTCTTGGCCGCAAACACGGCCTTGGCGGCATCGGTCGCCCCCGGAGCAATGACCACCTCGGTAAAGATTTTGGTCATCTCAACGGCTGCCTCTTCGTCGATCTCGCGATTGACCGCGATGATACCGCCGAAAGCGCTGACGGAATCGCAACGAAGCGCGTTGAGGTAAGCGTCCTTCAGGGACGCGCCGGTCGCAACGCCGCACGGATTGGCGTGCTTGATGATGGCGACAGCAGCCGACGTCTCGGGGGCAAATTCGGCGACAAGTTCGAATGCGGCATCGGTGTCGTTGAGGTTATTGTAGGAGAGCTCCTTGCCCTGGTGTTGGATGGCGGTGGCAACGCCTTCGCGCTTGGAACCATCCCTATAGAATGCGGCCTTCTGATGTGGGTTCTCACCATAACGGGTGACCTGCGCGAGCTTTCCGCCAAACGTGCGCCAGGTGGGAGCTTCCTCTTCGGTGACGGTTGCCATCCAAGTGGAAATGGCGGCATCGTAGGCTGCGGTACGGGCATAGGCTTTGGCAGCGAGCGCCCGGCGCAAGGTGAAGGTCGTGGCTCCGTCACTCTCCTGCAATTGGCTCAAAACACGCTCGTAGTCGGCGGGATCGACGAGGACGGTGACGCCGTCGTGGTTCTTGGCGGCCGCGCGGATCATGGCCGGTCCACCGATGTCGATATTTTCGATCAGGGCGTCGTAGTCGCCACCGGCGGCCAGCGTTTCCTCGAATGGATAAAGTGAAACGGCCAGCAGGTCGATTGGCAGGATACCGTGTTCGGCAGCCGCGTTTCGGTGATCGGCGTTGTCGCGCATGGCCAGCAGACCACCGTGAACCTTGGGATGAAGCGTCTTGACGCGGCCGTCCATCATCTCGGGCATGCCGGTGAGGTCGGAAACATCGCGCACGGGCAAGCCGCCGTCTTTCAAGGCTTTTGCCGTGCCACCGGTCGAAATCAGCTCAACGCCCATCTGAGAGAGAGCGTGAGCGAATGGAAACAGCCCGGTCTTATCGGAGACGGAGAGCAGGGCGCGGGTGATCTTGCGCGGTTGGTGCGGCATGGCTTTTTTCTTCTTCTCTGGTCGCGATGTTCAATGTCGGCAGTCCCGACGCCTTCTATCGCTGGTTAGCATGTTGTTACGACCAGTGAAATCCGGCTTTTGCCTTGAGTCGTGGATGGCGGGCGCGGCGTTTTTGCCTTCTTTAGCTTGCCCAACACTCGGCTCCTCGACACGGCGCAGGCTTGTGTCAAATGCAAGCCGGTGTTGGCTTCTTCTCTGTGCCCAACACTCGGCCCCTCGACACGGCGCAGGCTCGTGTCAAATGCAAGCCGGTGTTGGCTTCTTTTCTTTGCCCAACACTCGGCAAGCCGGTGTTGGCGCTAGCTGACAAGATACGGACTGGGAAGCGGGTGTTGGAAAGAGAGAGTTTCGCGATTCAGTTCGACACAAAGTTGTGCCCGGCTGAAACGACTACAACCTAGCAGGCTGTTGAAATTCGACCAGCAGCCCACTGAGCACCATTGAATTTTGCCATTTCTCGTCGAGCAGAACGTGGTCAAGCACGAAGACCGCACCTCAGCTCGATCTGACAGCCATCAA
>JAHZKP010000006.1 GCA_022600345.1 Alphaproteobacteria bacterium
GGACCGGCACAGCTCGTGGCGGTGCCACGGGCAAGACGGGATGCGCAGAGATTGGCGCACATCCGCCCGGCCCGTCCAATCGTAGATTGGCTCCGCCAATACGGGTTTCCAAGCGGCGGCCGCCCAGTGCGTCGAGCGGCTTGGCCGATCACCCAGATCGACCCGCGCCACTCTTCTGCTGGATCGACTCGCCGCTTGAGAAACAGAATTGAATCGATTTGGTCGGAAAGTGCTCTATCGCTTCAACCTGTCGATAGCCGCACGCAATTCCCCGGCGCTGAATGCGGGCAGTGAACAGATGCGCTGCGAGCACGCAAAGCCGGCTGCACGATCCATTTCTGGATAGGTCACATCGGGATTTGTGAGTGGGCCTTCACGTTTGTCCCACCAGTCAAGCCGCTTGTAGATCGCCGGGTATTTCCTGGCTTCAGCGTGCAGGGCTTTTGCTCGAGGATCGCCCTTATGCCCAACGATGGTGATGTGAACGGGTTCATTGTCGATTTCACGCTTCAAGAGCTGAATGCCGGGGCGCGGGAAACCGTTTGCAAGAAATTTGGGTGTTTGCAGAAACTGCAGGTTCTTGGTCGCGGCTTCCTTAAACGATTTCTCGCCGGTGTATCGGAAAAGAGCGTTCAACAGGCGTGCTGTCGCGACTTGCTCGCCATATTCGCGTACGCCTTCGCTGAAGACGCCAATGTTTATCGCCTGGCTGGCGGAGGTCTGGAATCCTCCGTCACTTGTGTTGAACGACGAGATAATGAATCGGCCTGTGCGAGCTGCTTTGTCCAGCCAATCCCGCTTGCCAGTTGCTGCATACAAACTGACGAAGGCCTGTCCCATGGCCACGGAGTCACCAAGATATGGCCCTCCCTGATCGTGCTCACCGTGCTTGAACCCGCCGCCTTCGATCGCCCGGTTGGCAACGACCCAATTGGCGGCAGCTTCTGATAGCATAAGCGCTTGCGCGTCTCCGGCCGCGTCGGAGTATGCTACGAGGCCACAGATAGCCCATCCGTTTTCGCGGGCATACAAATTCCTGTCGATGCGCGGCTGCCGACCGAGAGCCTTTCGTTCTTCGCGCGAAAGCGAATAGAACTCCTTGCCGTGCATGCTGTCGTCAACATCGGCGTCTTGACTCGTAAAAAAACCACCGTCCGGTCCCCGCAGCACATACTTCAAGTAGTCGACGATCAGCTTTGCGGATTTGAGGTCTTGGCCGCGTCCTTCGAACGCGTAGGCATTTGCATAATGGCGCAGATAACTGGCCTGATAGAACATGATCTTTTCGTAGTGCGGCGAACGCCAATCTTGGGCATCTGAGTACTGGTAGACGCCGCCGCCAACTGGATCGATGAGATTGCGTCCGGCGTTCAGTGTTTGCCGCATCATTTTGGACGCTTGCTTATTCCCATCCTGTGCAAGAGACATGGCATAATCCATGCTGTCAGCATCGATGTATTTATGCAAAGAACCCCAGCCGCCATTTGCACCGTCGTAGCTTTCGAAAAATCGCTTCTGCAAAATTGCGTGTAGTTCACCGTCTATTGATGGAAGCTTGGCTTGATTGAGACTGAGCTCAGCAAGGACCGAGGGCCCCGGGCTGGGGTCATCGACGATTGCCTGCAGGAGGGAGACCATGCGGGCTGGGGGAATGAAGCCCCGCAATTTTACGATCTCGCTGCCGTCAGGAGCAAAAACTATCGTTGCTGGCCATCCCCAATCACCATAGCGGTTCGACAAATCAGGGTGAGCATCCTGATCCACTCGAACAGGAAGGTAGTGTTTCGAAATCAGATTTTTGACGCGCGGATCAGCATAAGTTTGGCGGCGCATAACGTGACACCAGTGGCACCAGACCGCTTCCAGGTCGAGCAGAACGAAGCGCTTCTCGGCCTTGGCCGTTTCGAAGATTCGATTATCCCAGGTCGCCCATGCTCGGTCAGAGCTGTTAACGGATGCATTGGCTGTCAGAGTTCCAACGGCGCTTAGTATGAGAACGGCTGCCCAGTCGTATCGAAACCGCATAAAACTCTCCCGCTATGGGTTAGGTACCTAATAGCGAAAGATACGGGTGCCGCGCCGAAATGTTTCGCACCGGGCTACGTTTGGTCGATCACAGTCGCTTGACTGAACCGGCGGTAGTGGCGGTACGGGCTACGAACTTGCAGGAATGAGCTTGCCTGCGAAAATGACAGGTCCAGTTGGTGCTCCTGTCTTGGAGCCGCCTTCTGGTTCGACGCTAACAGCATAGGTTGCATCCATGAAAGTTGCCTTATCGAGATCAGAATAGATTTCGGTCTGCATCGGCACCTTGTCAGACAGCAATCCCAGAGATCTTGGCGTTTTCAGGCTGGAATGCACGAGCCAAAGCTCAAAGTTTTTGCCCCTCTCCGCCGGGGCTGAAACTGGACGCACGATAACGTTTCTCGTCGAAGTATCTATGCTCAGCAGAAACGCGGGGGACATGTCGTCCTGCTGCAGAACCGCAACGTAAGTCGTTGGAACCTGCCGCCACATGACTTCTCGCAAGCCCAAAACGATCGCCAGTGAAGCTGCCATGGCAGTCATGGCGATTGCGCCAGCTCTCCATCTCATTGCACTTCGTTGCAAGCGTACAATTTGGGCATTTCCCGAACGATTGGCGTCGAGCTTGTCAATCCTCTCGTTCACCCGGGACAGGAGGTCGGCGCGCTCTGGTTCAACCTCGGGATAAAGAGCGGTCGCAAGTTGAGACAGACGACCTTCCCAATCAGCAATCGCACGAGCCAAAACTTCGTCGGACTGTGCGCGTGCAGCCACGCTGTCTCTTTCGGCCCCATTTAGAGTACCAAGGACATATTCTGCCGCGAGGGCGTCGATATCGTCTTCGGTCGTCATTTTCCAAGACATTCTTTCAACGTTGCCAGGCCACGCCGCAGTCTGGTCTTGACGGTGCTCAACGGGCATTCATAACGCTTTGCCAGTTCTTCCCGTGTAGCACCATCGCGATAGGCAAGCAGGATCATTTCGCGCTTTTGCGCCTCCAGTTCTTCAAGGCAACCAAGCAAACGGTTTACTTCCTCCCGCTGCTCGACCAATTCCAACGGAAGATTGCCATCGCAGCGGATTTCAAAATAATCGTCCGGCAGTGGCTGCTCTGTCGTTCGCCGCATGATATCCAATGACCGGTTGCGTGCGATGATCACCATCCACGTTATCGGAGACGAATCCCCTGGGCGGAAGTCGGAAGCCTTTTCCCAGATCCTAACGTAAACGTCTTGAAGTGCTTCTTCTGCAATTTCCCGGCGTCTTAAGATACGCAGTGTGACACCGAATAGTTTCGCCGAAGTCCGAGCATACAGCTTATTGAAGGCTTGCCGATCGCCCTGTGCAACGCGTTCCAGCAAACGTGACAGGTCGTGTGCGGTCGACATGGACTGGCTCTTGACCTCAATTGGAGGCACGGCCAGCAGATGCCGGCCTGGCGATATCGCGAATTCGTTAGGCGTTCAGGCAACTGCCTACCCGAATGAACTGCGGAAGGCAATCGGAGCGGTTCCATCTCAAGAAAGCATACCGCCATGACGACGGAGAAACGCATTGCGTTGCTGTCCTGGAAAGATGCCAGCAAACGCCTTGGATCAGGCACCGCATCGATCCTTCCCGTGGGTGCCGGAGCCAAGCAACACGGATTTCATCTTCCGCTCGGCACAGATCAAATCCAGGCAGAATTCTTCGCAAGTAAACTTGCTGAATTCATGGATGGATTGGTTTGGCCGACAGTTGTCTATGGACATTATCCGGCATTCACGCGTTATGCCGGAAACAGCAGTTTGTCTCAGTCCACGTTCGGCAGAGTGATCGGCGAACTTGCCAGCGCAATTCTTGAACAGGCAAACGGACCGCTCATTGTCTTGAACACAGGCGTCTCGACGTCGGCACCGATCGCCGCAGCCATCGCTCAGTTGAACGAGGGGGCGAGAGTTCGAAGGATCGATATCTATACGGGCCCGAAATTTTGTGCGGCGGTGCGCGACTTCGCGAGCCAAGACCATTGCGCCCATGCAGATGAGGTCGAAACAAGCATCATGTTGGCGCTTGCGCCAAGCTTAGTTGATATGGCTCTGGCCACCGGGCCACCACTGTCATCCAACATCGGTGCCGGACCACTCAGCCCGGTCGACGATGGCTCGCCGAACCTTGCCCCCAGCGGTAGCCTGGGCCGTCCGGAGCTCGCATCGGCAAAAAAGGGCGGCTTGTTTGTACAGGCCATTTTGGATGACCTATTTGCAATGAAATTCGAATCTTAGAACCCACTCGTTCGACAAGCGCTTTTCCCAGTAGGATGCAGCAGGGATGTCGCTCAGACTTCAATGTTGTTGGACAGTTGGTCGGCAATCCGTGTGTTACCAAAATCGAGCAGGGTTCGGTATCACAGCCGCTGTGCGGCTCCGCGCTTCACGAGACACGGCTGCGGGCAGCGGTTCCGGTAACGATGCCATGCAGGTTCTCTTCGGCAACGCTTCCTTCAAATTCAGCCCTGACTGCTGCATCGCTTTCGAAGGCCCCCGCGAAGAGAATGCTCAACACGGGCTGGAAGAAGGCGCGGGAGCGAGCTGAGTTGTCTCAAGTTCGTGTGCATGATCTGAAGCACACGTTCGGTCGCCGTCTGAGAGCAGCCGGCGTTAGTTTTGAAGATCGGCAAGACTTGCTTGGACACCGGTCAGGACGCATCACAACGCACTACTCGGCGGCAGAGTTGAGCCGGCTCATTGAGGCGGCAGAAACGGTTGCCGAGCAGAATGGAAGAAGACCGGAACTGGTCGTACTCAGGGGCAAAGTGGGAACAGAATCCCGCCAAACTCCCGCACGGGTCGTACCGGTTACCTTACGATCTCAGCTAAGTCATTGAAGTGATTTGGCTGGGGAACCTGGATTCGAACCAGGACTAACGGAGTCAGAGTCCGTGGGTCTACCGTTAACCTATTCCCCAATGCTCTAATTCGCCCTCTGTCAGCAAAATTCGCGAGCAGCGGTGCTGCCAGGATGCAGCTCGGCGATAACAAGGCCCGGTTGACTAGCAAGAATTGCGGCGGGAAGCAAGCTTGGTGGAATTGCCCGGCTGGGCGCCTGAACGATCGGTCGCGTATCTTTTTGCCAGTTCAACGCGGGCCCGGCGGCGGCAACGACCTAATCTTTCGCCGGCCCTGCCTTGCAGTGCTGGCCGACCGGTTCATTTTGAACTCGATTTTGAGGGGCGAAAAACTGTTGCCGGCCAAAGAGCTTTACCACCGTCACTTACCTGTTACACTGTTGCCAAGGCGATTCCAGATGCTTGCCTGAAGAAGCAGCCATTCAACCCGGGCCGTTCGGTGAGAGTGAGGCTTGCGCCAGGCGCTGGAGAGGATAGCAGTGGACGACTCCAAGGACTCTCACAAGGCTCAAAGCGAGGATTCTTGCCCTGTTGGCACTTCGACCGGCAGGGGTCGATCTGACAGCGTCGGTCCGTCCGCAAGCCACGGCAGACGTGATACCGCTCCCACGGAAAGTTTTGTCCCGAGGTCGGGCCTGCCCGACCCTGACAGCCACCGGCAACAGCCCGGGCTTCAAAAGGGGGCAAGCGGGCAGGGAGCATCGGGCCCACAACGCGGGGCTCCGGCCACCAACCTAACCAACGGACATGCCCAGACCAATGGCCGAAGCCTGGACACGGGCGTCATCGGGGAACCGGGCGACCGTCGCGATGGGCCGATGGACGGTGGCAAACCGGCATCTCGAGCCCCCAACGCAAACCGGATCAACAAGTGGGATGCCCGCAATGTGCCGGATAATCCCGTTTATGGCGCGCTCGACCTTGGCACGAACAATTGCAGGCTGCTGCTCGCCAAACCAACCCGGCGCAGCTTCCGGGTCGTCGATGCCTTCTCGCGAATAATCCGCCTGGGCGAAGGTGTGGGTCAATCGGGCTGCCTATCTGACGCCGCGATGAAGCGGACATTCGATGCGTTGCGGGTTTGCGCCAACAAGCTTGAGCGCAACCGCGTGCACCGCGCCAGGCTGGTTGCGACAGAAGCATGCCGCTTGGCGGAAAACGGCGAAGCGTTCTTGGATCACGTACATGACCGGCTCGGGCTCGATATCGAGATCCTGACAACCGAGATGGAAGCCACACTGGCGGTTTCGGGCTGTGCGTCCCTGATTGATAGCCATTGCGACAACGTTCTTGTGTTTGACATCGGCGGAGGATCGTCAGAACTGATCTGGCTGGACCTTAACCGGCTGCCCAATAACAAGGGCCGCCCCCTCGACCGTCTTGATGCGCAGCGCTGTATGACGGCCTGGACGTCGCTGACGGTCGGCGTCGTGACACTGGCGGAGCATTTTGGTGGGGAATTCGTCACCGAGACATTGTTTGAGGATATGGTCGACTACGTGCTGGAGCTTCTTGCGCCATTCGAGGCCAAGCATGGGTTCCGGGACCGGATTGCGGGTCGGCCAACGCATTTCCTGGGCACCTCGGGAACGGTGACGACGGTTGCAGGGATCCAATTGGGATTGCCGCGCTATGACCGCAACAGGGTCGATGGGTGCTGGATTTCGGTCGACGATGCGCGAGCGGTCACCTACGAGCTTGTCGGGCAGTCCTATGAGGAACGGGTTGCGCAACCCTGCATCGGCAGGGATCGGGCAGATCTGGTGCTGGCGGGGTGCGCCATTATGGAAGCGTTGATCAGGATGTGGCCGTGCCAAAGAATGCGTGTGGCCGACCGTGGCCTGCGAGAGGGCATTCTGGCGACCTTGATGATTGAGGATGGCGTTTATCGGTCGCGGCGGCGCAATGGGCGGCGGCGCTCCATGCGATAGGTTTCATCCCGTCTTGAGGTGCGCAGCAGGAAACGACCGCCGCTTCCTGGCGCGAGGAGATTTACGACTGGAAGCATACTCGATCCGGCCGCCGCAGGGTGGCCTACAGCTTCCGCCATCTGCCGCTATCTGCCAGTATCGTTCGATGGTTCGCCTCAGTTGCTTTGGGGGATCGGCGTAGAGCAGCCTGCCATCGGCGAAGCACATTTGCCGCAGCACCTGCTGGCGATTACGGATCAGTTTCTTCACACCTGCCAGGCCTTGTCTGCCAAGCTCGTTGGCTGCCGCACCCTTGGCGAATTCGGACAGCCCCGCGAGATCATGGTCATAACCTAGCTGATCTGACAGCCGCCTTGCGACTGCGATGCGGGCTTCGAAGAATTCCGGCCAGGCTGCGGACAACAGAGACAACTGCCTCCAATGGGCCTGCACAAGCTTTCGCCATTCGTGCGACAACTCTTCGGTTTCATGCTTCAAAAGCAGGCGCATCCCGGTGCGCCCCTTTCGGTAGGTTGCCTCAAAATCGATACCGACTGTGTCGAAGCCGTCGCCTTTTAGTTCCAATCGATTGAAGTGCCTTGCGGCGGTGCGCAACGCCTTGGCGAATTTCCGGGCATGAACGCTGGCTTTACCGGGCGAGCGGACATGTGGCGTTGCGGCAACCGCCTTTTGCAGGGCATCGAGGGATTTGCTTTCAGCCGGGCCGGCGTCGGCTCTCAACCTGGCGATCGTCTCCAGCATGACTTGGCGGTCCCGCGAGGCTGAAAGCTGGCGGGCCAAATCGCGAAGCCTTACATCTTCGGTTTTGTATTCGTGCCGGGGCAGTGCAGAGCTGACGAGGCGAAGCAGGGCGCGCAGGCGCTTGAAGCATTTTCGAGTTTCATGGATGGCAAAAACGTGATCGTCGGCACTCCATTTCAAAAGCGCTCGTTCGAATTGTTCGTTGGCGATGCGGTGAAAGCCTTTTTCCAATTCTTCTTTCTTTTGGAACCTGAATGCCATTCCTGAAGCCAATCATCGCGGTAAATCAAAGTGGTTCGAGAGCAGCCGCCCGTCGCTGCCAACCGGTGAGCACGCCCCGTTGTCATGATGCATGAGTACCACCGTGTTGTCACAGTGCTGCCGAGAAAAAATACTCAAGGGCAACTCTGCGTCAAAGGTAGCCGTGTTTAGCTGAGGGGATGGCGGTATTGGCCGGTCAACTCTATCCATTCACGAATTCGGGCGTTGGGGTCGTCGTGGGTTATGTAGTCTGTGATAACGGCAAGTGAGTCAGCGCCCGCAGCCAGAACATCGGGTGCGCGCTCAGGGGTGATACCGCCGATTGCGACCAGGGGAATGTCGCCGATGCGGCTCTTCCACTGCGTGACTTTCTCCAAGCCCTGCGGTGCCCACTTCATCTTCTTCAATTTGGTCTCATAGACCGGGCCAAGGGCAATGTAGTCGGGTTGCGCTGCGAGCGCGATTTCCAGTTCATCGGCATCATGGCTGGAGATACCGAGCCGGATTTGCGCCTTCTTGATCGCCTTCAGATCAGCCTTTTCCAAATCTTCCTGGCCCAGATGAATGAAGTCGGCGCCAATATCGATGGCCTGGGCCCAATGGTCGTTGACGATGAGCTGGCAGCCGGTCTCGTTGGTGATTTCGATGCTGGCTGCGATCTGGCGGCGAATTTGGGTATCGCTTGCGTCCTTCAGGCGGAGTTGGACGGTTTGCACACCGGCTGGGACGATGCGGGCCAGCCAGTCGACGTCGGGCACGATCGGATAAAAAACGTCAATTCCCAACGATTGCATCATGACTGGCTGCCCGGCTCCAGATCGAAGAACGGCGTGCCGGCGACGGGTGTCGATGGGGCTGCCATGTCGCGTTGTTCCATAAGGCCTGAGCAATAAGCCACTCGGCCCGACTGAATGGCCTGGGCGAAGGCTGTTGCCATGGAGACCGGGTCGGCGGCCTTGGCCACGGCCGTGTTGAGGAGTACGGCGTCGTAGCCCATTTCCATGGCCTGTGCTGCATGTGACGGCGCCCCGATACCGGCATCGACCACAAGTGGAATGTCGGGGAAATAATTACGCATGGTTTTGAGCGCGTATGGGTTGGCCAGTCCACGCCCGGTGCCGATGGGTGCGCCCCAGGGCATCAAAACGCGGCAGCCCGATGCCACCAGGCGTTCGGCTGCGCCCAGGTCCTCTGTTGTGTAGGGGAAAACCTGGAATCCGTCCTTGTTCAAGGTTTCGGCTGCTTCGACCAGACCGAACAGATCGGGTTGCAGCGTATCGTCGTTGGCGATGACTTCCAGCTTGATCCAGGACGTATCGAAGAGCTCACGGGCCATCTGTGCGGTCGTGATGGCTTCCTTGGCGGTCCGGCAACCGGCGGTGTTGGGCAGGACGTGGACGCCAAGGCCGTTGATCAATTCCAGGAAGCGGGCGCCGATCTTACCTCGCGCGGTCTCGCGGCGCAGCGAGACGGTGACCACCTGGCAGCCGGACGCCTTCACCGCATCCGCCATCAACTGGGGCGAGGGATAGAGTGCGGTGCCCAGCAGCATGCGCGAAGCAACGGTCACGCCATAGAAGGTCAGGTCGGCATCCGAAGTCGGGCCAGGGACTTTATCAATGCGGTTCATGATCAGTTCGGTTCATGGGTTTTCTTACACGTATTGGGATGGTGTTGAGTATGACGAGGGAAGCGTTGCGTTCAACCGCCTTGGCGGGCCGAGACGATTTCAACACGATCGCCGGGGCTAAGCTGGTGGGTAGAGCGGCTGGAGGCTGGCACGAATTCGTCATTGATGGCGGTTGCGACGCGGACACCGGTATAGTCAAGGTCGCTCAGCAGTGCGGCCAGGGTTGCGGCCTGCGTGGTTTGCACGGTGCCGTTGACTGAGATCTCGATCGTTGTGTGCGTTGGCTTGCTGGTTGTCGCGCCGTCCACTTGTTCCTCCATCGGGCCAATCCCGGGAACCTTTTCCTGGAACGTTGGCCTACCACAACAGTATGGGACCGCAGCCCACCTGATGGAAGGGGGCTCATCAAAAGGGCGGTGCGGCCGGCCCGGTGTTGCCCAAGGTCGATGCCGGCGCGCATCCCGGCGAGAAAGGCGGGCCAGGCTCGTGATTTGTCGCATGTTCGAACCGGTTCGTAAGGGCTCGCCTTCCGCAAGACACCGCTCATACTGTAGCTGAACATGCTCAGGGAACGGCTGGGCCAGCACCGCCGTAATGCCAATCCATCGCTTATTCGTGAGCTTTCGTTAACCATCTCCCAAGACTCGACAAAACCGGTGTTGAACATTGTTCATGTGCGCCCTATATTGATTGCATGAACTTGGTTCATTAGTCACGTTGGTGGGGCGTAGAGGCGCTATAGCCAAATTGTGAACTTAGTTCACACAAGGGAAGAGAATTGCAGGATCGGGCGCGGTTGTCCCGGCTTTGTAGTGTTCCGACCCTGAACTCTTGACCTCAAGCGTCAGAGGCGGAGCCCCAGCTTAACGCCTGGTTTGCGTTCTGGCTTCAAACCACAAAGGGAGACCAAACATGCCTTCGCGATTTTCCGACATTCACATTGGCACCGCAGTATCGGTATTTGATCGGGAAGATAAGATAGTTGCATTACCACCGCGCAAGCCTGAACCTCTTCGGCGCTGGAATTTGTAGCTAAGTCAGTCAGTTGAAAGGTCTTCTTTAACCAAGAAGCGTCATTACTCAGCAATAATCAGACCCGAAAACCGGCGCCAATGGCCTGGTTCGCCGCCCGCAAGGACAGCTTAAAATGTTTCAAGACCTGATGACTTCGCGCCGATTTGCACCGATTTTCTGGTGCCAATTCTTGTCGGCATTGAACGACAACTTCATCAAGACCGCGCTGGTCTTTCTCGTCTTGTTCCACATCGGCAGCGAGAATGGCGGGTCTCTTGTGACGCTGGCTGCGGCGACGCTGGTCGTTCCGTTCTTCTTCCTGTCGGCGCTTGGCGGCGAACTGGCTGATAAATACGACAAGGCCAGGGTCGTGTTCTGGTTGAAGCTGAGCGAGATCCCAATCGCGGCAACGGCGGCGATCGGATTCTTGATGAGCGGGTCGGCAAATGCGGAAGTGGCCAGTTGGTCGGTTCCTGTGTTGTTTGCGGCGCTGTTCGGGTTTGGCTGCATGGCGGCGCTATTTGGTCCGACGAAGTACGGCATCCTGCCCGATCATCTTGAAGTCCGCGAACTATCGGCTGCCAACGCGCTGGTCGAAGGCGCGACGTTCCTCGCCATCCTTGGCGGCACGATTGCAGGCGGCATCGCCATGACCAGCGATGGCACGGCGGCGCTATTGCCTCCATGGGCCGTTGCCGTGGCGATTGTGATTTTCGCGACTCTGGGCGTGATTTCGGCGCGCATGATCAAACCGACGGGCGAAGCCGTTCCCGACTTAAAAATTACGAAGAACCCTCTGGCCTCGACATTTCGACTGCTAGGTGAATTGCATGCCGACCGCCGCTTGTGGATCGCCGGCCTGATCACCGGCTGGTTCTGGCTGGCGGGCATCGTTTCGCTGTCGCTGCTGCCGACGCTGATCACCGATATTCTGGGCGGAACGGAATCGGTCGTGACAATGGGGTTGGCCGTCTTCACAGTCGGCATCGCACTGGGCTCGTGGATGGCGGCCAAGGCCAGCCATCACCGGCCCAATCTGGCGCTGGTTCCCATCGGCGCATTGCTGATGGGCCTGGCGGGTCTCGACATCGCGCGTCTGCTGTGGGGCATGAGCCCGGCGGAGGCGGGTTCGGTTGGGGCGATGGCGTTCCTGCAAACGGCGTCGGGTGCCTGGTTGATGGCCGACCTGTTGCTGCTTTCGGCAGCCGGCGGGTTGTTCATCGTGCCTTCGTTTGCCTCGATCCAATCGTGGGCCAAGCCCGATCACCGGGCCCGAGTCATCGCGGCGGTCAACATCCTGCACGCAGCCTTCATGTCGGTTTCAACGCTCGCGGTGGCGCTGCTGCAAAGTTATGGGGTCGGTATTCCGGTGTTGTTCCTGGCGTTGGGCCTTGGCAACATTATTTGCGTGTTCCTGGTGCTTCGCGCCTGGGGACGGGAGGGTTTGCAGGATCTCAGCCGGTTCATTTTCAAGCTGTTCCTGGGCCTTGAAGTGAAGGGAGTTGAGCATCTGCCCAAGGAGGGCGAAAAGGCCATCATCGCGCCCAATCATGTGTCGTTTCTTGATGCGGCTTTGATGTACTCGGTCCTGCCCAGCCACACCGGTTACGCCATCGACACGCAGATGTCGCAGCGTTGGTGGGTTCGCCCGTTCCTGAATCTATCGAAAATCTGGCCGATCGATCCGACCCGGCCGTTGGGCATGCGCGGACTGATCAACCACGTCAAGGATGGCGAAACCCTTGTCATTTTCCCCGAAGGGCGGCTGACGGTCACGGGCGGTTTGATGAAGGTCTATGACGGCACCGCGATGATCGCCGACAAGGCCGACGCGGAAGTCGTCCCCGTGCGCATCGATGGCCCTGAGCGTTCCCCGTGGGGCTATATGAACAAATTGCAGACCAAGAAGGTCTGGTTTCCCAAAACAACCGTGACCATCATGCCGCCGGTAAAGCTTGAGGTGGATGAAGACTTGCGCGGCCGCAAGCGCAGACAGACGGCGGGCGCCAAGCTGCAAGACATCATGGTCGATGCCGCCGTCTCGACTGCCAATATCGACCAGACGCTCTTTGAAGCGCTGATCCAAGCCCGCGATGCGCGCGACACTGGCAAACCCATTATCGAAGATCCGCTGGGTACGACGCTCACCTATGGACGGCTGATAACGGCCGCGCAGGTTTTGGGCCGCAAGCTGACCGCCAACACTCGAGTGGGCGAGAATGTCGGTGTGTTGCTGCCGAATTCAGCCGGTGTCGCTGTGACGTTCTTTGCCCTGCAATCGATCGGGCGGGTTCCTGCCATGCTCAACTTTTCGGCTGGTCCGAAAAGCGTTTGCGCGGCCTGCACGGCCGCCCAGGTGAAAACGGTTCTGACGTCACGGACGTTCGTTGAAAAGGCGCATTTGGAGCCGCTGATTGAAGCGATCGGGCAGCAGGCCGAGGTAATCTACCTGGAAGATGTCAAAGCCACCATCGGGCTTGGCGACAAGCTCAAGGGCATGATGACGGCGGCAGCCCCACAGGTTCAGCGTCAACCCGATGACCCCGCGGCTATCCTGTTTACATCGGGTAGCGAGGGCACGCCCAAGGGCGTCGTCCTTTCTCACCGCAACATGCTGGCAAACGCCTTCCAATGCCTGACGCGGATTGCGGTCAACGGTGAAGACAAGGTGTTCAACGTCTTGCCGGTGTTCCATTCGTTCGGCCTGACGGGCGGGCTGATCATGCCGGTTGTCGGCGGCGTTCCGGTGCACCTTTACCCATCGCCGCTGCACTACAGGATCGTGCCTGAACTGGTCTACCAGACCAACGCGACGATCATGTTTGGCACCGATACTTTCCTCAACGGCTATGCGCGCACCGCGCACCCCTATGACTTCGCGCGTGTGCGATTGGTCGTTGCGGGCGCCGAAGCGGTCAAGGACCGCACGCGGTCGGTCTATATGGAAAAGTTCGGAGTGCGCATTCTTGAAGGCTATGGCGTTACCGAGACAGCTCCCGTCCTGGCCATCAATACGCCGCTGGCAAACAAGAGCGGTACGGTTGGGCGGCTATCGCCGCTGATGGAGGCGCGCCTTGAAGAGGTTCCTGGGATTGACGAAGGCGGGCGGTTGTTCGTCAAGGGTCCCAACGTGATGCTGGGGTATCTTCGCGCGGAAAACCCCGGCGTGATCGAGCCACCCGAAGGCGGTTGGCATGATACCGGAGATATTGTCGACATCGATGATGATGGGTTCATTACGATCAAGGGCCGGGCCAAACGTTTCGCCAAGATCGCCGGAGAGATGGTTTCCCTGTCGGCTGTCGAGGCGATGGCTGCCCAGATCTGGCCTGCGGCGATTTCGGTGGTGGTGTCGCTCCCCGACCAGCGCAAGGGCGAGAGGCTCGTGTTGATGACGGCGGATGAAAAGATCAACCGGCCGGAGTTTCTTAAATACGCCAAGTCGCATGGGGCAACCGAACTGATGGTGCCGGCCGAAGTCATGATGGTGCCGGCTGTGCCGCTTCTGGGTTCAGGCAAGCCTGACTATGTCGCCGCTTTGAAACTGGCAAAGGAGCGAGTTGCAGCGAAAAGCGCCAAGGCGGCTTAACCTTCCAGTCTTCGCACAGATAGACAACGCCCGCTTCCAGATGATGGATGCGGGCGTTTTGTCGTTGGACCTCAATGCTTGGTCGGCGGGAATCTATCAAGGGCGTGCAAAAGCATCGGCATGACCTCACGGCCGTCGTCGGTCAACAGATACTGGCTGGTGATCTTTGCCAATTCCTCGGGCAATTCATCATCGTGGGGCGCTGTCCAGTTGTAAGCCGTGAACCGTTGCCAGAGCTGATCGTTGCTTGAACCCTTCGAGGTGGTCAGCACAATGGCCTTGTCATCCTCCAACTGGGGGGACGAAGCGAGAATCGAACGATCGCCTGCGCTCATAGCGCGCAACAGTTCCAGTGCTTGAGGATCCGATTTAAAGATGCCGTTCACCTTCAAAGCCGTTTGCAGGCGCTGTTTGCCGATGTAGCCCAGCAAGGGTTCGAAGACCTGGCGGGGAATTTCAGCCTCGCTTGCCTGCGGCCCGCTACCCTCTTTAAGCGGTTCGTCGTGGCGAGCGAAGCCGACGCCGGTGTTGAGGATCAACGCGTTGACGTCTCCGAATGTTGCAACTTTTTCGGCATCAACAACGCATTGGCCGGCGATCTGTGGCGGTTCGCCCATGATCCAGCTAACACGCACGGGCTCACCGGTCTGGCGGGCGTAATCGGCAACTTTGGCCAGTATCAAAACGCCGTTGGCGGGGCCCTCGATGACGTTGGGGCGGTCGGGGTCCTTTGATACCAATTCGTCGAAATGATCGCCCAACATGGCGCCCGCGATAATTGGGCATTGCATGCCGCGCTCTCGAAAGTCGGTATCGTGATTGTTGAGGAATTCGCGCGTCAGGGCGACGAGGCCTGGCAGGCCGCGCTGTTCCAACCACAAAACGCGCCATGCAATCTCATCGGGAATCGGTTCGGGATAGCCACGAACGATCGAAGCGACGTAGGCCAGCGTATAAATCTCGGTCATCGAGAGCTTGGCACCTGCATCGGGCTGGTCGGGCCCTTTGGGCGGTATCTGGTGGCCATCGGTCATAATGTGTTTTCCTGTCTACAGTTCGATCACCGCTCGGGCTCAACAATGCGGCGGCAGGATTTCGGGTAGGATCGGGGCCAAGGTGTAGACCGCACGGGGTTGGTGCATCAAGTGCGGGCTCGCATCGGGGCTGATGATCGCTTATGTTCGCTGCCAACTGCTGCACCGAAGGAATTTATCGAGGGCGGCAAGCTCAACAACAAGCAGCAACAGGGACCGGACATGGAACATTGGGACGTTTATCTTTCAGGTGAGATTCACACTGACTGGCGCCAGCAAATTGAAGACCAGGTGGAGGCCGCCGGGCTTCCCATCTCATTTACAGCGCCGGTGACCAATCACGAGAATTCCGACGATTGCGGCGTTCAGATCCTGGGGGCAGAACCCAACAAATTCTGGCACGATCACAAGGGCGCGAAGATCAACGCCATCCGTACGCGCACAATGATCGAGCAGGCCGACATTGTAATCGTCCGCTTTGGCGAGAAATACAAGCAGTGGAATGCGGCTTTTGACGCCGGGTATGCCGCGGCTCTCAACACACCGCTTATCATTATGCATGGCCCCGAGCACGCCCATGCGCTCAAGGAAGTCGACGCGGCAGCCCTGGCGGTCACCGAAACCGTCGAGGAGGTCGTTGCAATTCTGCGCTACGTTGTCGAAGGCAAACTGGAGAAAGCGGCGCTTAAGGTCGTCAAATAGCCGTCCCGCCCACCACCACACCGAAACACGCTGGCATGGCGGCACCGGGTAGGCCCCTTCCGAAGGTTGGAAAGTCAGTTGTGCAGTTTCTCGAAGCCGGTGTTTAAGGGTTTGGTAACCCTAGTGGAAGAAACAATACTTCTCCCAAAGGGTGGGAAATGGGTGGAGTAGTGTTCAATGTGGTGGTGTGGTGTTGGCTGGCCTTTCGGCCGGCCTGAGTGGATTTGCGTTTTGGGTATGGCGGTGGTGGCACTTGGCGGTTGCAGCCTGCAATTGCCGACAGGAATGTCGCCGACGTTTTCGCTGACCGGGAGCAGCCCGCCTCCCGTCGATGACGAGTTGGATCGCGACACGGCCTTTGTGGCGCCCGATGTCGAATATTATTGCGAGGGGCCGGACTTCGATCCGAACGCCCCGTGCCTGGCTCCAAAGCGATCGAAACGAAAAACCCAAGCGGCGGTTCCAACGACACGCCAGCCGGGCGTCATTGTCGTCAGCGGCGGAGACACGCTGTATTCGCTGGCACGGCGGCACCGGGTTTCGGCTGTTGATCTGGCGGATCTGAACGGGCTGGAGGGTACCGACATCTACCCGGGCCAAGAGCTGGAAGTGCCAAGTGGCGCCGACCGATAGCCCTGCCCAAAACACAGTTGACTCATGTCAGCCTATAACAGCACAGTCTCTATCCGATTTTGGCGTCACGAAGGAGACCGACCGCTAATGCCGATGAAGCAAGACGAATTGGAACGGCTGATCCGCGAAGCGCTGCCTGACGCGCAAGTCGAAATCCGCGATTTGGCGGGTGATGGAGATCATTATGCCGCCCACGTCGTCTCGCCTGCGTTTGAAGGCAAAAGCCGCGTGCAGCAGCACCAGATGGTCTATCAGGCGCTGAAAGGCCAAATGGGAGATGTGCTGCATGCCCTGGCGCTCACCACTGCTGCGCCCGCCCCTAAGGCCTGAAGTTGACTTAGCGCTGCTACATCCCACATGCTGGGGTGAAGGTTTGTTTGGGTCTAAGGCGGCCCAATGGATTCCGGGCTACTTGGAATAGCCCATTTTTCTCGCAACGGTTAGGAAATCGCCCGATGGACAATCAGGAAGTCAACGACTGGATCCGCAAGCAGATCGCCAACAACGACGTGGTCGTGTTCATGAAGGGTACCAAGAACTTCCCTCAATGCGGGTTCTCGGGGCAGGTGGCCCAGATCCTTGGTTACCTCGGCGTCGATTTCCACGACGTCAACGTGCTCGACGACATGTCGGTTCGCGAGGGCATCAAGGCGTTCACGGATTGGCCGACAATCCCGCAGATTTTCGTGAAGGGCGAGTTCCAGGGCGGTTGCGACATCGTCAAGGAGATGTTCCAGGACGGCACACTGATGCAGCTTCTGGAAGAAAAAGGCGTCGGTTACGACAAATCCAAGGTGATGACGGCCTGATCCGCCATCGAAGTGGCTGTTTTGCAGAATGGACCGGTACGTGGACCTTACGTACTGGTCCTTTTTTTTACCGAATGTCGTGTTTAATGGTTGCATGCATGTCGCATGCGTGGGCTGAGGTACCATCGCCGGGTTCGGGGCGGCGGAGTTGTAGGAAAGTACTGCGGTAAATGAGGATCGGCGGGAGGCGGTTTCTATTAAGCCTTGCGATCCTGGGGGCCAGTGTTTGTCTGGCGCTCGGGATTACGCTGCCGGTCATCAAGATGACGAGTTTCATGTTCTGGACCTCGCAACATTCGTTGTTGTCGACGGTCGAAGTGCTGCTGCTTGACGGGCAATGGTTTCTCGGGCTGACCGTGTTGATCTTCTCGATCGTCTTTCCGATCCTGAAACTGCTTTACCTGTTGCTGATCTCGACGCTACCGAACGAAGAAATCGTGCGCCAGCGCTGGCGGCTCCGAGCATTGGAGTGGCTTGGGAAATGGTCGATGCACGATGTTCTGGTGCTGGCCTTGATGATCTTCTTCATCAAGAGCCAAGGTGTTTATGATGCCTCCAGCCTCAATGGCGTCTACTTCTTCACCGCTGCCATCGTCATGATGATCCTGGCCTACGCATGGCTGCCAGCGGTGGCGTCCGATCAGGTGCAGCGCGCCCGGCTATCTGGGGCGGGACCAAGCGGCAATCCCGAGGCTGGCGAAAAGGGCGGCGAAGACAACCAACAGCCATTGGCCGAAGCCGAAAAGGTGATCGAACAAGCGCCAAAGAGGCGGCCGTTCCGCAACTTCGTTCTAAGCTTTTTGATTATTCTGGCGACGGTGTTTTTTGCACTGGGCGTCATTCTGCCGGTGATCCGTTTCACCACGGTCTATGTGTGGACGGCTGAACATTCCATCGCGACGATCATTTATGCGCTCTACCAGAACGGCGAGCACTTCTTGTGTGCGGTGCTGTTCGTATTCTCGATCCTGTTTCCGTTTTTAAAGCTGTTTTATCTGTTGACGCTTGTGACCTCGCCCGACCTCAGCCCGGAATTCAGGCGCAAATCGATTTCGACGATGGAGTGGCTGGGCCGCTATTCGATGACGGATGTGATGGTGCTCGCCTTGATGATCTTCTACGTCAACTCATCGGGCTATACCGAGGCCGTCGTACAGCCGGGCGTCTACTTCTTTGCCGCCTCGGCTTTGATGACCATGCTCGCCTATGGGTGGGCCAACACCACCGCCCCCAGACCCGTTCGCGTCGCCGCGCAAGAAGCCGCCCATTCAGGCGGACTTGGCGAGACGGCGGGTTAATTTCTAATAGCTGCTACAGAACCAACAAGAGAAATGCTTTTAATGAGGGCGTAGACGGGTGTGCCGGGGCTCAACTCAAGATCGGCGACGGACGCCCTGGTCAGGCGGGCGCGAATGACGCCTCCTGGCACATCGACCAGCGTTTCGGCAAAGGGAGTTTCGGGTTCCTCGGCAATTTCCTGGATCGTACCGCGCAGGACATTTCTGGAGCTGATCTGCTTGGGCTCCACGCGGGCAAGGATCACATCGCGGGCTCGAATTCGCAGCCGTACCGGCGTACCGATTGCCGCATCGACAAGGGGCACCGACAACGTCGCGCCTCCAACGTCCAAATTGGTCAAATAGAATTCGCGGTCGTGTCCTTCGATCCGGGCATCCAATACGACGCCGGCTTCAAAGCGGCCCGTGGCGGGTCCTAAATCCAAGCGGGCAAGCGTCTGGGCGACCGGGCCATCGGCGACTTTTCGCCCCTTCGAGAGGACGATCATGGTGTCGGCCAGGTATGCGACCTCATCGACGGAATGAGTGACGTAGATGACCGGCACGCCGAATTCTGCGGGAAGCCCTGCGATATACGGCAGGATCTCGGCCTTGCGGCGGGTGTCGAGCGCGGACATCGGCTCGTCCAATAACATCAGGCGGGGCCGGGTCAGTAGTGCGCGGCCCAGCGCAACGCGTTGACGTTCACCGCCCGATAACGAGGTGGGGTGGCGCTGCAGCAGCGGCTCCAGATCGAGCCTGTCGACGACCTTGGCCAGATCGGTGGTGTTTTGGCGTTGGCAGGCGCGGCTTTCCGCATAGGCGAGATTTCCAGCAACACTTAAGTGTGGAAACAGGGCTGCATCCTGGAAGACGAAGCCAACGCAGCGTTGATGCGGGGGGATGAACACGTTGTCTGGTGCAGGTGATTGCCAGGGTTCGCCGTCAAAGCTGATCGTGCCGTCGGCTTCTGTTTCCAACCCCGCCAGCACGCGCAAGGTGCTCGACTTGCCGCTGCCGCTATGTCCGAACAGCGCGGTGATGCCGACCAGTCGCATATCGTGCGCCAATGCCACTTCGAAGTCTTCGAACCTGAGGCGGAAGCGGAAGCTTAGAACCGGATTATCCGACATTGAGCGGCGCCTTCCGGTTGAGCACATAGACGGCGAGAAGGACCGTGAAGGAAAACGCCAACAGGCCGCCGGATAATGCATGTGCCTGGGCATAGTCTAGCGTCTCGACGTGTTCGTAGATGGCAATTGAAATGACTTTGGTGCGGCCGGGAATGTTGCCACCGACCATCAGCACGACGCCGAATTCGCCGATGGTGTGGGCGAAGGTGAGGACGCTTGCTGTCAGGAAACCGCGAAGCGACATGGGCACGGCCACCGAAAAGAAAGCATCGCGGGGAGAGGCCCCCAGAGTTGCTGCGGCCTCCAACGGTTCACGGCCGACTGCTTCAAAGGCTGACTGCAGCGGCTGCACCATGAACGGCAGCGAATAGATCATGGATGCGAAGACGAGGCCGATGAATGAGAACGCCAGGGTCGATCCAGTCACGGTGACCCATAATCCGCCCAGAGGCGCATTGGGTGAGAACAAGACGAGGAGGTAGAACCCCAAAACCGTTGGCGGCAAAACCAGGGGTAGCGCGGTGACTGCCTCGATGACCGGTTTGGCCCGCGACTTGGTATGCGCCAGCCACCACGCCAGCGGTGTTCCGACGATCAACAACAGCACGGTGGTGATGCTGGCAAGCGCAAACGTCAACAGGACGGGACCCATATCAGGCATCGGCTAGCGGTCTCCGTCTAGATAGCCGAAGCTGGCGATGGTCTTGCGTGTTTCGGGCGCCTTGAGAAAGGCCATGAAGGCGAGGGCTGCGGGATTGTCCTTGGCGCGTTTCAGGAGGACGGCGTCCTGGCGGATGGGGTCGTGGAGCGTTGGGTGTACGAACTCAATTCCACGTGCGAATGCCTTTGCTTGAAAGTCGGACTTTTGCTGTTCGAGATCGCTGGTGCCCTCCAGATTCATGAACTCCAACATGACTTGCGAGCGGGCCACATAACCAGCATCGGCGTTTCCGGTAGCAACCATTGCAAATGTCTGGGCGATGTTCTGCCCGTAGACAACGCGCGCACTTTTTATCCGTTGTTTCTCCATCACTTGCTGCGCTGCACGACCGTAAGGCGCCAGTTTCGGATTGGCGATGGCAATGGTTTCTACCGGATTTCGGCTTATTCTGTCAGGCGCGGTGACGCGGAAACCAGGGTCTTTCTGCCAGAAAGCGAGCTGCCCCAGGGCGAAAGTAAAACGGCTGCCTGAAACCGCGATGCCATCTTGTTCCAACTTTTCAGGACGCTCGGCATCGGCGGACAGGAACACATCAAAGGGCGCGCCGTTGAGGATCTGGGCGTAAAGCTGGCCGGTCGAACCGGTCGAGATTGTCACTGTGTGGCCGGTCTTTGACGCGAAGTCAGCGCTGAGCTTGTTGGCTGCCTCGATGAAGTTGGAAGCTACGGCGACCAATGCGGTCTCGGCTTTCGCAATGCCTGGAGCAACAAGCAGGCCGACTGAGATCAACGCTGCGCTCAGCGCATTGCTCAGCACCTTAGTCAGCCGACCTGTTGTCATTCGAGCTAATCCGTTTCTGTGTTGGGGATATCGGGGGCAGGTGGCAATTCTCCCACCATTGCGGTGTGCGCTGCAAGTGCCTGGCAACCGATTGACCAATCAGCACTTGGCGTACCAAGGACTTTCTGTTGTTCACATTTGTGAGACCGCGCTGAAACGCCGCGTAAATTGTGGCGCAAACCGGACGCCCGCCCGCTGAATTCAGCCCAAAACTCTGACTTATGCCGCCTATCGAGCTTTTTAAAGCCTGCGGCCTTTTGACAGAATTTGGAGACTACTGCGGCCTCACCAACGGCTGCTTCAAGCCGGCTGGCACAGGTGAAGCGTTCAACAGTGCTCACTGCGTGAACAACCCGGGGTGGGGTTGGCGTACCTATTTTTCAAGATTTCCAACGCACAAATCCGCGCCTTAACTCAACAGCGATCGCAACGGCTGCCTGTTATGGCGGACCTGAGGCGATCGGAAACTAAACTCTCACGATGTGAGGAGAAGTGTCATGAAGAAATCGATGGATGCAAAGCGCTTCGGGGCGCTGGTTGTGTTGCCGTTGTTTATCGGTGCTGCACCACTTGCGGCCACGGCTCAAGAGACACTGCAAACGCCTGATCAGCAGATGAATGCACCCGCTGATTTGCGGCCAGATGCGGAGTTGCGAGGCTCTCCCAGGCCTGACGGCGAAAGAACACCTGACGCTGTTCTGGCACCGGATGCGGTCCAACCCGCTGATCGCGCCACCCCGGAGCAAGCCGCGACAGACCCCGGCGCTGGTCGGCCTGAAGAGCTGATCGGCAAACCGGTGATGGCCGCTGATGGTAAATCGGTCGGAACGGTTGCCGCGATCAAGTCCGATCATGCGGGCAAGCTTGTGTCGGTCCATATCGAGACGGGCGGCGTGTTCGGCTTCGGTGCCAAGTTGCGAGAGGTGCCAGTAAGTGAATTCATCCGCACCCCTCAGGGGATCGAGCTTCGGCTTGCCTCCAACGAGATAGAGCAACTGGGCGAGGTCGAACCGCCCAAGGGCTGATCGGCCTCACTCGATATTCATAACCGACTTCAACTGGGTCGCCGCTTTCGCGGCGGCCCTTTTTGATGTTGGAGGGTTGCGTAACGCTTGCAAAAATAAAGCCCGGTGATTGGGGCACCGGGCTTCAGGAATTCTTAGTGAGTCAGCGTCCTGACTTCAGTCGCGGGTCATGCTGCGCAGTTTGAAATCACCGTCCAACTTGATGTCGAATTGCTGGCCGTCCTTGCACTTGGCATCGTCGATCTCAAATACGCCTGTGCCCTCTGACTCTTTTTCGTAAGTGCCGCCTTCACAGCCCCAAGCAGACAGGGTCTCCTTGATCTTGGCAGCCTCAGCATCAGAGGGCTTTTCATCGGCAATTGCCGCCGTGCTGGCAAGCAGGGCACAGGCCGTCAGTGCGATAAAACGCTTCATCATACATCTCCTGGGTTGGTCGTTGTTAGAGCACTTTCCGACCAAATCGATTCAATTCTGTTTCTCAAGCGGCGAGTCGATCCAGCAGGAGAGTGGCGCGGGTCGATCTGGGTGATCGGCCAAGCCGCTCGACGCACTGGGCGGCCGCCGCTTGGAAACCCGTATTGGCGGAGCCAATCTACGATTGGACGGGCCGGGCGGATTTGCGCCAATCTCTGCGCAGCCCGTCTTGTCCGTAGCCCCGCTACGCACTGCGCCGGTCCACTTGATCTTGTCACTAA
>JAHZKP010000107.1 GCA_022600345.1 Alphaproteobacteria bacterium
GCGTCTAGTGTGATGAGTCAGGAATTCGCCGATCATATGCGGCAGCCTCGGAGCGAATTCTCGGGCTCTGAATCACACTAGCATAACTGTTGAGTCTAGTGAGGTTTACGGATCAGAAGCTCGTTTCCTAGGTTGCGTCTAGTTAAATAACGAACTTCTGAACCACCTCACTAGGAGGGCTGGTAGCGGTTCCCTGAGGCTTGCATGGATCCCGTCCGAACGACGGGATGACGGAGGTGGGAGAGGTGATTTTGGGTGGCGCTTCGCGGGCGCAGTCACTGCTCAATAGAGAAAAATGGCCGGACCAAAGGGGACAGGCATGGGCTTGCCGAGTGTGGAGCCAATACAGAATTCATCCGGCGGGTCGCCTTGCTCCCGGGCTTCGACGAAGTGTCGGGCATCAGTTCCCGCCAACCGTATCTTGTCACCGCTCCAACACCGGTTTACCGAGTGTTGGGCCACAAAGAATCCAACATATGCATCACACGACGCCCGCCGCCGTATCTTGTCAGCTAGCTTCCACACCGGCTTTAGACGTCAACACAAGCTTGTGCAGTGTTGACGAATGAAGGCGCAGAAAAGGAGACTTTTCCCTACTTCCTTGCAGCCGCGACCTTGGTGCCCCAGCCGCCAGCCGATGAGGTGTCGGCGTTCGTGCCCTTCAGCCCGGGAACGGCTGCAAGCTGGGTTGCGCCGGCGTTAACCGGTGCACGCACTGGATCGAGCTTCACGAGCTTGCGCAGTTGGGCAGTGTCGGAGGCCGCCGATTGTAGCGACATGTCCTTGGAACCGACCTTGGCCGATTCATCGTAGCGCCCCTGAAGGCCGAGCACCAACGCGAGGTTCTGGCGAACGCGCTTGGAATCTCCGCCATTTGCAACAGCCTGCCTCAGCATGCCTTCAGCCGTGGCCGGATCGCCGCCCATCGCATGGGCCATGGCCAGATTGTTGAGGATCGAGGGGTGCTCGGGCGCATGGGCCAAGGCCCGTTGGTAGAACGGAATGGCGTCCTTGTAGCGCCCCTGCTTGGCCATCACCGTGCCGCGCGCCGAAATCACCCGCCAGTCGGGCTTGGCTGGATTGTCAGCCTGCGCGAGGACTTTCTCAGCGATTTTCACCTGCCCCAGACCCAGGGCGAGGCGGCCGTATTCGCCAGCCAGTTCCGGTTTGTCGCCGTGATAAACCGCAGCTTGCTGGAGAACTGCGAGCGCTTGCTTCTTGCGCCCCATCGCCTTCAGGTTCTTGGCATAGGCCATCGCCGGTTCAAGCTCGGTTGGTTTCTTGGCAAACTCCTTGCCCCAGTAGGCCGTGGCAGCAGCCAGGCTATTCTGTGGGTCCGCCGCCGGGGTGGCCTGCGAGGCATTTGCCGAGCTGT
Organism: Alphaproteobacteria bacterium; assembly: GCA_022600345.1. Lineage (GTDB taxonomy): Bacteria > Pseudomonadota > Alphaproteobacteria > Rhizobiales > Hyphomicrobiaceae > Filomicrobium. The sequence goes on from JAHZKP010000107.1 coordinate 1,376, forward strand.
CCGATGTCAGGCTGGCAAGGCTGGGCGTCCCCATTTGCGCGCAACCGCCAGCAATTATGCTCAAGGATAAGACCGAGAGTGCCGTACTCGCCCGTATCAGTTTTGGTGTCGCAATCGTCAGCGCCATCGTGGGCATTTCCTTCAGTTGAGCCGAATCGGCAGGCGAATCACATGGTGTTTGAGCCACAGTCTGTGAGACAGCCATCAACAAAAGCTTAATCTTCACGCAGTCCGCTAAACGCTAAGCTGAAATGGGGGCGTGCAACGGTTGAACGGCCGCGAGTCATGATATGGAAGTGCCCAACAACGGCGCGGTATCGTATTCAGCCAGGAGAACAACGACATGAGCCAGGATGCGGCCGGTTGGCCTCGACTTCCCGACCTCGATGATGCATTTGCCGACAAGTCCGCCAGCGCCCTGCCGATTTGGATGGTGGGTGAGGATCAGGACACGGAAGCCGTGCTCCGCGACGCGCCGGTGAATGCTGATTGGCTGAAATCGGTCGGCTTCAAGGGCAAGGCTCGGCAGGATGCCCTGGTCTCAGGCCCCGACGGCAGTCTGGCTGGCGCGGTGCTTGGAACCGGCGATGGCAAGGCTGGCGCACCGTGCGGCCCTTCCGAATTGCTCGCCGGCCTGTTGCCGCGCAAGCTTCCCGTTGGAACATATCGCCTCGCATCCTCGACCACAGATAGCGAACTCGCAGCGATTGCCTGGGGGCTGGGTGCCTACCGGTTCCGCCGTTACCGCCAGGGCAACCAGGCTGGCAAGCCGCAGCAAAACACGCGCCTGGTTGTCCCTGACGGTGTTGACGAGAAACGCATCCGCGCCATCGTCGAAGGCGTATGGCTGGGCCGCGACCTCATCAACACGCCCGCCAGCGATATGGGGCCCGATGAACTGGAGGCCGCCAGCCGCCTGCTTGCCAAGCGTCATGGCGCCCAGATTGACGTGACAACCGGCGACGACCTTCTCAAGAACAACCTTCCCATGATCCACGCAGTGGGACGGGCATCGAATCGCGCCCCTCGTTTGATCGACCTGACCTGGCAACCCGCCGCTGCGACCGGCAAGCTCAAGACCGTGACGCTGGTCGGCAAGGGCATCTGCTTTGATACCGGTGGGCTCGACTTGAAACCAGCAGCCGGAATGATCCTGATGAAAAAGGACATGGGCGGATCGGCCAGTGCATTGGCGCTTGCCCATATGATCATGTCGTTGGGGCTCAACGTCCGCTTGCGAGTGTTGATCCCGGCCGCGGAAAATTCGGTCGCCGGAAACGCCTTCCGCCCCAGCGATATCCTGCAAAGCCGCTTGGGCAAGTCCGTCGAGGTCGGCAACACCGATGCCGAGGGCCGGCTGGTGCTGGCCGATGCCCTGGCGCTTGCCGATGAGGAGGAGCCCGACCTGATGATCTCGCTGGCAACCCTGACAGGTGCCGCCCGCGTTGCGCTCGGACCAGATCTGCCGGCGTTCTTCAGTAACGATGACGCCTTTGCCGATGCCGTCGGCCGCCATGGCCTTGCAGTTGGCGATCCCGTTTGGCGAATGCCGTTTTGGTCTGGCTATGAGGAAACCCTCAAAAGCGACGTTGCCGATATGAACAACATTTCCAACAGCCCGTTTGCCGGCGCCATCACCGCAGCCTTGTTCCTGAAGCGCTTTGTTTCCAAAGCGCACAGCTATGCCCATATCGATATGTATGGTTGGCGGCCATCCGCGCGACCGCTTGGCCCCAAAGGTGGCGAGCCGCACGCCGCCCGCGCGCTATTGTCGGCATTGAGTGAAGAGGACCTGTCGTGAGCGACGCAAAAGACCCACCAGCCGGTCCAGACATGCCGGAAACGCCCAACGACACACCGCCGCCGCTGCCTGAAGCCGAGGTGGCATCCGAAGGAGCACACCCGGCAGCCAACCCGCCCGCGGACGAGGCAGGCCCTCAGTCCGAACCGAATTTGCCCTCGCAAGAGGACGACGCTGCACCCAAGGCTGAGCGCATCGCCGGACAATTGGACGAACCCGCCAACGCACCCAATTCCGAACCCGCCTCACCGCCAGAGATAGAGCAATTGGCATCAGCGCCTGCTCCCGATCCCGATCCCAATCCCGTTTCCGATTCCGATCATGCCACTGATCCTGCGCCTGCCGCGCATCTGCCCCGGCCTTTGGCCCGGTCGGGCCCTCTCGATCCGCGCCGGCATGCCTTTCGCCCGGACTTGGCAGCCGACAATTTGCGCGGACAAGTGGAAGCAGACCGGTTTGTGGGCGGCGACTGGGGACAGGTCATTGTTCCAAGCGTTCAGATTCGCAACCGCCCCGGCCTTGATGCTCCGGTCGATACCGAAGCCCTGTATGGCGAAATCGTCGTTGTCTACGACATCAAGGACGGTTGGGCATGGTTGCAGCTCTTGCGCGACGGCTATGTCGGCTATGCCGAAATCGCAGCCCTGACCGATGTCGTCGAATGGCCGACCCACCGCGTCAAAGCCCTGGGCACTTTCATCTACCCAGATCCTGACATCAAGAAGCCGCCGATCGCCCACCTGTCGCTTAACAGCGCGGTCAGCGTCGTATCGCAGGAAGACCAGTTCTACCGGCTGTCGAACGGCGGCTACATCACCATCCGCCATCTGGCCGAGGAGGAAAGCTTCGCCCGCGATTTCGTCGACGTCGCAGAGCGCTTCATGGGCACGCCCTATCTTTGGGGCGGCCGCACGCGCTTAGGCATCGATTGTTCCGGCCTCGTCCAGGTGGCGTTGGAAGCAGCCGGTATTTCAGCACCCCGCGACAGCGATATGCAGCGCGATGAATTGGGCACCGACCTGTTGATCCCGGAAGACTACGAAGGCTTGCACCGCGGCGACCTGGTGTTCTGGCCCGGTCATGTCGGCATCATGGCTGATGGCATCATGCTGCTGCATGCCAATGCCCACCACATGGCCGTGACGATTGAGCCGCTGCCCGAAGCCGTCGAGCGGATCGCCAGGGCCAGTTCACGGCCGACCGCCATCAAGCGCCTCAAAGCCCTGTGCGCCTGAAGCCACAACGCAAATGATCGCACTTAGACGGTGTTCATTCCAGATCTACGCGGGTAGGGGACTGCAACTGCAGCGTGGCAGCCCAATAACGGCCTTCCGAATATTGGCGAGACAGCCCAACAACGGCCTGCCGAATGCCGCGATTCCCCCATCTCCCCTCACCTAGCGCTGCCACGATGACTTGCAAACGCCAAGACGCTGCCGTTGGCATTCGCATGGTCGGTATCGTTCGCCAGGGCGCTTGCAAGTCATGGCAGCCCGTCCTCTCCCCGTCGTGTCGAAGACGCGCTTTCAGCGCGATGGGAGAGGAGCCGACGGCGTCCTCCCCTTGTGAGATCAGGGGCTGCGAGGTGGTACAAACCAAGGGTACAAACCGGGGACGAATAGACCGGGCGTATTCCTGACAGTTCAAACCTTGGCCCACCACACCGAACGTCTTGCGGCTCCTCCC
>JAHZKP010000108.1 GCA_022600345.1 Alphaproteobacteria bacterium
GGCGGTCGCCCAGTGCGTCGAGCGGCTTGGCCGATCACCCAGATCGACCCGCGCCACTCTTCTGCTGGATCGACTCGCCGCTTGAGAAACAGAATTGAATCGATTTGGTCGGAAAGTGCTCTAGTCTGCCCAAGTCCTGAGCGCTCGGTAAAGAAGCTGCCCCTCACCCTAGCCCTCTCCCCATACGCTCACGCTATGGGGAGAGGGGACCTCGTTGCGATTCTCCTAAACGGAAGCGTCCATCGCCCCCTCTCCCCGTACTACACGGGGAGAGGGTCGGGGTGAGGGGCAGACCAAATGCGCAAACCGTAGCGGTAGCCCACTATAACTCTTCTTCCTCCCCCCGTTGCACCGGCCCGCAACCTGCGATAACCGTGTGGGCTGACGTGGGCATGATGCGACCAGACCAACAACGGGACGATGAGATGGCAGCGGCAACAAATGAAAACCTGATCCCCGGCGCAACAGGCGATTGGGAAGTCGTGCTCGGCTTGGAAGTCCACGCGCAAGTCAACTCGAATGCCAAGTTATTCTCTGGTGCCTCGACCGAATTCGGCGGCGCCCCCAATGCACATGTCTCACTTGTCGATGCCGCGATGCCAGGGATGCTGCCCGTCATCAACAAGGAGTGCGTCGCCCAGGCCATCCGGACCGGTCTGGGGCTGAAAGCCCAGATCAACCTGCGCTCGGTGTTCGACCGCAAGAACTACTTCTATCCCGACCTGCCGCAGGGCTATCAGATCTCGCAGTTCAAGGACCCGATTGTCGGCGAAGGCGAAATCGAAATCGAGGTCGACGGCGACACCAAGACGGTCGGCATCGAACGCCTGCACCTGGAACAGGACGCAGGCAAATCGATCCACGACCAGCATCCCGACTATTCCTATGTCGATCTCAACCGCTCCGGCGTCGCCCTGATGGAGATCGTCTCCCGGCCCGACATGCGCTCTTCCAAGGAAGCCCAAGCCTACGTCACCAAGCTGCGGACCATTTTACGCTACCTGGAAACCTGCGATGGCGACATGGACAAGGGCAACCTGCGCGCCGACGTCAACGTCTCGGTGAGAAAGCCCGGCGACGAGCTGGGCACCCGTTGCGAAATCAAGAACGTCAACTCGATCCGCTTCATCGGCCAGGCCATCGAGCATGAAGCCCGCCGCCAGATCGGCATCATCGAGGACGGCGGAACCATCGATCAGGAAACCCGCCTGTTCGACCCTAAGAGCGGCAAGACGCGCTCCATGCGTTCCAAGGAAGAAGCCCACGACTACCGCTACTTCCCCGATCCCGACCTGCTGCCGCTCGAGTTCGAACAAGCCTACGTCGACGAACTGGCCAAGGGCCTGCCCGAGCTGCCAGACGAAAAGAAGCACCGCTTGATGGACGAATACGGCCTGTCAGCCTATGACGCCGGCGTGCTGGTCGCCGAGCGCGCATCCGCCAACTACTTCGAGGATGTCATCAAGAACCTCGACAAGCCCAAGCGCGACGGCAAGTCGGCTGCCAACTGGGTCATCAACGAACTGTTCGGCCGCCTCAATAAGGAAGGCCACGACATTGCAGACTCTTCCGTCAACCCAGGCCAGATCGCAGGCATCGTCAACCTGATCGGCGCAGGCGACATCTCCGGCAAGATCGCCAAGGACCTGTTCGAGATCGTCTGGACCGAAGGTGGCGACCCGAGCGAAATTGTCGAAAAGCGCGGCATGAAACAGGTCACCGACACAGGCGCCATCGAAAAAGTCGTCGACGAAGTGATCGCAGCCAACCCCGACAAGGTCGAAGCCGTCAAAGCCAAACCCTCCATGGTCGGCTTCTTCGTCGGCCAGGTCATGAAAGCTTCAGGCGGCAAAGCCAACCCTAAGGCTGTGAACGAGATATTGAAAAAGAAACTCGGCGTGGAGTGAGGGGGCGGGGTGGCCGTGCCCTTCTCTTGCCCGCATCAACAGCCAAAGCAGGCGGTGGCCGCGATTTTTTGAATGGCGGCTTGTGCCCCTGGGCAGAATAGAATGTTGCACGACATTCACATGACCGAATCTGCCGATCGATTGGGCTTTAGCTGCCAACACGTCTCGGCACATGCGAGGCTTCATCATCGATGGCGGTCGCTACGATCACGTGCGTCGAGCAATCGAGCGTCGCGATGAAAACGATTGAGATCGGGCCCAAGGGCACTGTAGGAACGTTTGGCATCCTTGTATGCCTCCAGCATCACGTTGTACTCGGCCCAACACGGGCCATCCCCGCCTCGAGCTTTCAAATCTAGTCCAGCACATATCCCCGCAAGACTGCGAACAGCAGATCGCAACCGTTCCGCGTAGATTGCGGCAATCAAAAATTCCCTCTTGTCTCGATGTTTGGCGGCGGCGTCCAAAAATGCCAATTCGCGCTCAATCGCTGCAAGAGTTGCCTGGTGTCCACCAAATGGAATTTTTGACAATCCGACTGCGCGCCCTACACTTGTTTTGAAAATATCCTCGTCAATCTCTACGAAGCGCCTCAATGCTTCATTGAGCCGTATCGCAAGCTCCAAGGCGCTAATCTTCTTCGTTCCTCTTTCTTGCCCACCACTTGCAAGTCCGCCAATGGGGCGCGCGTGTTTTGGCGTTGTCATCCATTGCCGACTCAACCGTTCAGTTATCTGTTGTCTGACCACAGCAGCAAGATCGGCCACGTCGCGCTCGAAACGCTCGTGACTGACGGTATGGGTCTGGTGCGCGAACAAGCCGCGCATCGCCGAAGGCAGTTCATCTGGCCTTGGGACTCTGGGCGAACGTCCGTCGCGACTGAGCAGTACCGGAATGATGACAACGTCTCGTTCAAGCGCGGCTTCGACCTCCATTCTCACGTAGTCAGGTGCGCCGTCATTAAGTCGACTGTTCAACTCGTCCAGCCATTGCTTCCCAACAATCGGAATGAATACGGCGCTTTCACCGAGACAGCGGCGCAAGACATCTTCAAATCGCTCGCCCGCCGAGATCGACTGCACATCAAAGAATACATTATGATCGCCAAAATACCCCTTCAGCACGCCATAAATGCTGCGGGCATCCCCTGCGGAGTCTTCTCGTCGGTAGCTCAGAAACAGCTTTGGTGCGCTCTGGTGGCCAGCTTCGATGATCTCATTCGGGGCGAGGCCTTCGTTAATTGATCGCCACAACGACGCGTCAATCTTGTCGAATCGCCCACGCGAAATCCGACCTTGATTCATTGCGAGCCAGGCCATTGCCCAAGTCTCAACCAATGCCGGCCCACACCACCTCGGATCCGAAAATGAACGCGCGCCATACGACACCGCACTCTGACGCTCTCGTTGAGCCTCCTCCGCGACGCGCTTCATCGCTGAATGGAATTCACTTCCTCCCTTCGCTCTGGCATTGTTCACCAGCCCCATCTTGTCGGTCACATGCGCTAGGACCTGCCTCCGAGCCCCCACCGGCATCCGGCGCACAAGTTCAAGGAGACGACGTGTTTCCTTGTCCATGTACCGACCGGCCAGCCAACCAAACATAATTCACCCTCCGCAGCGCTTAGCTCCGTTTTTATATCACATGATTGTCGCTCTTAGGCACGAGCGCTGGCGAGATGCAGCAAGGGCTGCCTACTGCCCAAGGCCAAGACGTCATCAACATTCGGCCAATTCTAATCCAACAACCAGCCCCCCCACCAACTGTCATCCCGTGACTTGTTCACGGGATCCATGGTGCGTCTGGGAGTAGCACTGGTCTTCGATCAAGCCGCTGCGTCTTGCCCAACCAAAACTACCCACTAAATCTGCGGCGCGCTGGGTCCCAGGGACGAAGCCCTGGGATGACACCAGTGCAAATTGATCGACGCGCCCCACATCGTCCCACGCCTCTCCAGTTCCAACTCCCTTTCTCCCCTCTCCCCGGCGGGGAGAGGGCCAAATGCCACCGGCTTGGCCCTGCCATTCCAATCTCTTGGCTCTCAACATTCAAGTCCGGCAGGGGCAAGTCGCATGGCATTTGGGGTGAGGGGGCAAGGGTCTTGCTCTGGCAGTTGCCGCGATCGCCCATCCCCCTCACCTCGGTCCGCCACGATGACTTGTGAGCGCCAGAACGCCAACCTTGCGGATGCCGAAATGTGTCAATTGCCAGGTCGCTCACAAGTCATGGCGGCCCGTCCTCTCCTCATGTTTTTGCCCAACACTTTCCAGGGTCGTGTTGTTGTGGGTAGAGGCGCCGCTCGGGGAAGCGAGGCGATAAAAAGCGAAGCGGCGGAGTGTGCCGCACAGCAGAGGAACAAGCTCTGCTTCACCCCAACCATCCACAACGTTTGAGCCAATCGCCAACGCGCGCTACGCTTGCCAAGCAAACCCATCACGACTCTTCCACCGCCCAAGCGCTAAAAAAGGCAATAAAGAAGATGCCGCTTCCGCAGTATGTCGTGCGCCAGCTTGGTGAACCGTCCGGCCTGTTGGGCAGGTTCATATTGTGGAGCCTCAATAGATCAAACCACAATATGAATGACCTCACTCTCAAGTCCCTTGAAATCAGCCCCGATGATCGGGTCCTGGAACTAGGATTTGGTGGCGGTGCTTTGCTCAACGAAATCATTTCCAGTAATCCGCAATTTGCCGCTGGCGTCGAAATTTCCGACCTTGCCATACGCCAGATGCTCCAGTGGAATAAAGACGCCGTCGCCGATGGACGGCTCGAAATCGCTAGAGGCGAGGAAGAAGCTATCCCGTTTCCGGACGGCAGGTTCACGAAAATCTGTTGCGTCAACGTCGTGTATTTCTGGGATGATACATCAGCGATGCTAAGCGAGATTTTGCGTGTGCTGGAACCAGGCGGAAAGTTCGTCGTGTGCTATCAACCAGAAGGCCCCAACAACCGCAGTGTCCCACCGGAGCTGATTGAATCCAATCTGCACAGCGCTGGATTTATCGACCCGGTGACCTGCAAAGGTCATGACAAGCAAAACGGTGACTTTTTCTGCACGACGGCTGTTAGACCAGCTTTAAAGCGGTGAATAAGATTTTGAAAAATAAGCTTGCAATCCGGTGCGCCCCTGCGCCCTCAACGAACACCAACCAGCTCGGCGCAACTATGTTCGGATACATCAAACGAGTGATCGCTGCGGTCGTGATCTGCTTCATCAGCGCTGCTGCCCCCGTCAGTGCCGCTGACCTGGATGCCGCCGCGCTGGCCAAGGCTCTCAAATCGGGGGATGCCTTTGCAATTATGCGCCACGCCATCGCCCCCGGCTTCAGCGACCCCGATGAATTCGAAATCGGTAAATGCGAAACCCAGCGCAACCTGTCAAATGAAGGCCGTGAGCAGTCCCGCCGCATCGGCAAATGGTTCAAGCGCCACGGCATCAACGCGGCCGATGTCTTTACCAGCCAATGGTGCCGCTGCCGCGATACCGCACGCTTGCTCGGATTGGGTCCGATAAAAGACCTGCCCGCACTCAATTCGTTTTTCGAAAACCGGCAAGATGGCCAGCCGCAAACTAAGGAGCTGCGCCGCTGGCTGGCAGCCCGATTGCCCCTGAAGCGTCCGCTGGTGCTGGTGACCCATCAGGTCAACATTTCAGCCCTGGCCGGAACCTCCACGAGTTCAGGCGAAACCCTGATCGTTGAAATCGGCCCGGACGCGCAAGAGCTCAAGATCCTGGGCAGCTTTGTGCAATAAGCCGGCCAACACCAACCAACGCCCCCAGCCCTGGCCAACAGCACAAGGGATTGTACTATCGTGCGCCTCGGCTATGCTCACGGCATAGATCGTCACGCGGACAATTTATTATGCCAGAAATCATTTCCCTGAAGTATCGCGGCTTTCTCTCCTACTCCCACGCCGATGCGGGCTGGTCGACATGGCTGCACAAACGCCTTGAAGCTTTCAAGCTCGGCTCAGATCAGATCGGGCGCCAAACCGAGATCGGGCCCGTTCCAAAGACGCTGCGTCCGATATTCCGCGATCGCCACGAGTTCACCGGCGGAGACACACTGGGCGAGGCGACCGTTGCCGCACTCGATGCCTCCGCCGCGCTGATCGTCGTCTGCTCTCCCGCCGCTGCCAACAGCCGCAATGTCAACGAGGAAGTCCGGTTGTTTCGGCATCGCCATCCCGAACGGCCCGTCGTCCCGGTCATTGTCGCGGGCGAACCTCCAGGATGTTTTCCGCCGGCTCTTGGCCATGAAATCGGCCCTGATGGCGAAGTCACCGGCACGCCGGTAACGATCGTGGGCACCGATTTGCGCTCCGGCAAGGACGGCAGGTCGCTCGGGCTTGCCAAGGTCGTGGCAGGCATAACGAGATTGCGGACGGATGAGGTTTACAACCGCGTCAAACGCCAGGCGCGCCAGCGTTTTGCGGTGAATGCGGTGATCGGCGCATTGCTCGTCTCGGCCATTGGCGCCGGGGGCTACTTCTACTTTGAAACGGTTGCGAAACAGCAGGTGATCGCTTCCAAGGAGGCGCAAGAGTCAGAGGCCTTGGAGATCGTCAATGCTTTGCTTGCCGCCAACCCGGCAGCCGCTGCGGTGCCCGGCCGCAAGGAGGGGCTGGTCGATGCGCTGAAGGCGATCCAGCAAAGCGCGGCCGCCGGTGACAAGGACTACAAGGAAGCCTTCCAGTCACTGAAGGAAGGACGCGGCAAGGACGCCGTCCCGCTCCTCATCAAGGCGGCCGAAGCCAAGAAGGCGCGGGCCCAGGCACGACGCAACAAGGCCCGTTCCGAGGACCGCGACGCGGCCAAGGCCTACCGCGAGGCAGCCGCAATCGCCGCGGTGGCCAAGCCGTGGGAGGCACGCCGGCTTTATGCCGAGGCGGTGAGGCTCGATCCGCAGCACGCCGAGAGCATGGTGCGCTATGCCGTAATGCTTACAGAAACCGGCCAGCTTGCCGAAGCCGAAAGCCTGTATCGCAGCGTCAACGGCCTGCCTAAGGACAAGCGCGATGACCGTTGGGCTTATTGGGCCCGCCTTGGCCTCGGCGACATCAGGGTTGCGCGCGGCGATCTTTCCGCAGCCAGGGCGGATTATCGCGCCGCGGCAGTTACAGCCCAGCGCGAAGCCGACGCCAACCCCGGCAACGCCGGCTGGCAGCGCGACTTGAGCGTGTCGCATGATCGTGTGGGGGACGTTGAGAAATCACAGGGCAATCTATCGGCCGCGCTCAAGAGCTATCAGGCGTCCCTGGCCATTGCCGAGCGTCTTTCGCAATCCGACCCCGGCAACGCCGGCTGGCAGCGCGACTTGAGCGTGTCGCACAACAAGGTGGGGGACGTTGAGAAATCACAGGGCAATCTATCGGCCGCGCTCAAAAGCTATCAGGCGTCCCTGGCCATCAGAGAGCGTCTTTCGCAATCCGACCCCGGCAACGCCGGCTGGCAGCGCGAATTGAGCGTGTCGCACAATAAGGTGGGGGACGTTGAGAAATCACAGGGCAATCTATCGGCCGCGCTCAAAAGCTATCAGGCGTCCCTGGCCATCAGA
>JAHZKP010000109.1 GCA_022600345.1 Alphaproteobacteria bacterium
CCGCCCAGTGAGTCAGGCGATTTATCCGATCAACCAGATCGAATTGCATCACCTTCCTGCTGGGCCGTGCTGGAAGCGCGCCTCCGGCACGACTCGCCGCTTGAGAAGCAGAATTGAATCGATTTGGTCGGAAAGGGCTCTAGATAGCGCGGAGGTTTCGGAAATGGCCGCTTTTATCTACCTATTGCTGGTGATCGGTTGCGTTATGGCGATGGCCATGATGCGAGCGAGGCTCATTGTATGGGCTTTGGTCCTGGCACTACTGGTATTGATCTGGCAGGTGGGACTGTTTGGCGGGCCATCTGGATTCCCTCCAACGGGTCTGTTGTCGATCCTGGCATGGTTGCCGGTCATTGCGCTGGGGTTGCTGGCGGTGCCCTCGTTGCGGCGGCAATACGTGATTGGGCCTGCCTTTGGTATGGTTCGCAAGATTTTGCCGAAAGTTTCCGATACCGAGCGCCAGGCGCTTGAAGCTGGAACGGTTGGTTTCGATGCCGAACTGTTTTCGGGCCAGCCTGACTGGAACAAGCTGCAGGCACTGCCGGGCATTGTACTGAGCGAAGAGGAGCGGGCGTTTCTTAACGGCCCGACCGAACAGCTCTGTCATATGATTGACGATTGGAAGATCCGCTTTCATGACCGGGAGATTCCCCAGGAGATCTGGGATTTCGTTTCCAACAACGGCTTCCTGGGCATGCTCATATCAAAAGAGCACGGCGGCTTGGGATTTTCTGCGCAGGCGCAATCGATTATTCTGGGCAAGATCGCATCGCGTTCGCCCGATGTCGTGACCATTGTAATGGTTCCCAATTCGCTTGGACCTGGCGAGTTGATTGAGAAATACGGCACCGATGAACAGAAATCCCACTATCTGCCGCGGCTTGCAAAGGGCGAGGAAATCCCCTGCTTTTCGCTGACCGGGCCAACTTCCGGGTCTGACGCTGCGACGATGCGGGATATCGGCAAGGTGGAGCGGGCGACTTTCAAGGGCCGCGAAGTGCTGGGCATCCGGCTCAATTGGGAAAAGCGCTATATTACGCTGGGTCCGAAGGCGACGCTGGTCGGTCTGGCGTTCCGGCTTTTCGATCCGGAAAATCTGCTTGGCAACGGCGAAGATGTCGGCATTACCGTCGCGCTCATTCCTGCCGATCATCCTGGGGTCGAGATCGGACGGCGGCATTTGCCGTCGGGTTCTGCGTTTCCCAATGGGCCTAATTGGGGGCGGGATGTATTTATTCCGCTCGAGTGGGTGATTGGTGGAGAAGAACGCGCCGGACAGGGTTGGCGGATGCTGATGGAATGCCTTGCTGCTGGCCGCGCGATCTCGCTGCCATCGTCGGCAACCGCGGGCGCGAAGGGGATGCTGCGCCATACGACGGCCTACGCGCGCATTCGCAAACAGTTCGGTATTCCAATTGCCCGGATGGATGGCATTGCCGCGCCAATCGCGCGGATTGCTGAATCGGCCTACGTCAACGAGGCGGCGCGGTCGGTGACGGCTGCAATGGTGGCGCGTGGCGAAAAGCCGTCGGTGATTTCGGCGCTGATGAAATACCAGACGACCGAGCGCATGAGAAATGCCGTCAACGATGCGATGGATATCCACGGTGGGCGCGGGATCTGCGATGGTCCGGCCAATTACCTGCAGTCGGCTTATCAGATGGTGCCGGTCGGGATCACGGTCGAAGGGGCCAACATCCTGACACGCTCGCTGATCACTTTCACGCAGGGCGCACTGCGCTCGCACCCCTACCTCTATAGGGAAGTTCAGGCCGCCCAGAACGAAGACCGGGAAGCGGGGCTGGAAGCTTTCGAAGACGCCTTTACCAATCACGTCTCGTATTCGGTTTCGAATGTTGCCGGTGCGCTGTTCCATAATTTGACGTTTGGCGGTTTTGCGAATGTACCCCTTGATGCCGCGAAATCGGCGAAATGGTATCGCCAGTTGTGGCGGCAAAGCCGCAACTTCGCGCTGGTGGCCGACACGGCGGTCGCAACGTTGGGCGGTGGCCTCAAGACGCGTCAGATGCTGACCGGGCGGTTGGCCGATGCGTTGTCGGAACTCTACCTGCTATCGTGTGTATTGAAGCGCTTCGAAGATGACGGCAAACCGGCAGCCGACCTGGCCATGGTTGAACTTGCCGCGCGTAATGGTTTGCACCGGTTCCAAGTGGCGCTATCTGGCGCGATCGACAACTTCCCGAATTCCAGCGTGAGGGTCGGATTGGGCCTATTGGTGTTTCCGCTCGGGTCGCCTTACCGGCCGGCGCCGGATGCCCTCACTCGCAAGGTTGCCCGCGCGGTTGTCGAGCCAGGTGAGATGCGGGACCGGTTGACGCGAGATATCTACATTTCAAAAGACCCCGACGATCTGACTGGATTGTTGGAAGTCACGCTTGAAAAAGTGATCGCAGCCGAAGACGCGGAAAAGAAACTCGATAAGGCGGTGCGTGCGGGTATCGTTGGACGCTACCATGGTAACGATTGGTTTGCCGATGCTGTCGAAAAGCAGGTGCTTAGCCAGGCGGAAGCAGATCAACTGCGCGAAGTTGAAAACCTCGTTGCCCGCGTGATTGCCGTCGATCACTTCGACCCACAAGACGTGGCCCCGAATTTCATGCCGGCTGGCGGTGACAAGACAAAGTCGCAGCCAGCCCAAGCTGCGGAATGATTTCAGCCGGGCAACCCGGCGATGGAGACGAATTGACCATGACCGACGAAATGGCGACCGATGAGACGGCAGGGCAGGCAATCGCGCCGGAGGACAAGGCGGCGGGTGCCGATCAACCGTTTCATGATTGGCGATACGAAGTTGATTTTGAAAAAATTGCCTGGGCGACCTTCGATCGCGAAGGCGAGAGTGCCAATTCTCTTGGCCAACGCCCGTTGGAGGAATTGGGCCGGATTGTCGAGCGGGCCGAACAGGGCGCGCGCGATGGTTCGGTCATCGGCCTTGTTATCATCTCGGGCAAGGAGAAGGGTTTCATCGTCGGCGCCGACATCCGCGAGTTTGCAAATCTGAAAACCGAACAGCAGGTCATTGAGGCGTTGAAGCCGGTGAACCAAATGCTCGACCGGATCGAAGCCATGAAGGTTCCCGTCGTTGCCGCGATCCATGGCGTGTGCGTTGGCGGCGGCTTGGAACTGGTGCTGGCGTGCCATTACAGGATCGCGACGCGCGATGACGCAACGAAGGTGGGCTTCCCCGAGGTCAAGCTGGGGATCTTCCCTGGATTCAACGGGACTGTTCGTTCTATCCGCCAGGTCGGGGCGATGGCGGCGATGCCGGCAATGCTGAAGGGTTCGATGATCCGGGCCAGTGCGGCCAAGCGGCAGGGGTTTATTGACCAGCTTGTCGACAGCAAGGGATCGCTGCGATGGGCGGCGCGCAAGGCGGTTATGCAGAAGCGCAAGTCCAAGCCCAAGCGTGGTTTTGCTTCGTTGATGGCGAAGTGGCCGGCGCGTGGGTTCGTTGCCGGCAAAATGCGCGATGCGACAAGGAAGAAGGTTCGCGAGGATCATTATCCCGCCCCCTTCCGGTTGATCGATTTGTTTGAAGAACACGGCGGTTCTTATGACGATATGAAGCGGGAGGAGACGCCGGCTTTCGCGCCGCTGATGGTGTCTGATACGTCGCGCAATTTGCGGCGGGTTTATTTTCTTTCCGAAGCCTTGAAGGCGCAGACCCCGAAGGGAATGAATTGGAAACCGCTGCGGGTTCATGTCATCGGTGCGGGTACGATGGGAGCTGATATCGCCGGGTGGTGCGTTGCCTGCGGCATGGAAGTGACGTTGCAGGATCTATCGACCGAGCAGCTTGAGAAAGGCATCAAGTCGCAAGCCAAATTGTTCAAGCGCAAGTTCCGCACGAAGGCAACGAAGGCGGCGGCAGAGGCCCGGTTGATTGCCGATCCGAAAGGTGAAGGCGTCAGCCGCGCCGATGTGGTGATCGAGGCAATTGTCGAGAAGCTTGAAATCAAACAATCGTTGTTCAAGGACCTGGAAACCCAACTCAAGCCCGACGCCGTTATGGCCAGCAACACATCGTCGCTGAAGATCGAAGATATTGCCCAGTCGCTTGCCGACCCAGGCCGTTTGATCGGCATTCACTTCTTCAATCCGGTGGCGCAGATGCCGCTTGTTGAAGTGGTGCGTGGCGCGGAGAGCCGGCAAGCTGAAGTCGACAAGGGGGCTGCCTTTGTAACGGCTATCGACAAGTTCCCGCTGGTCGTGAAGTCGGTTCCAGGCTTCCTCGTCAATCGTGTGCTTGCGCCCTACATGATGGGCGCAATGGCGCGGGTGGATGCGGGCGAAGATAAAGAAAAGATCGACGAGGCGGCGCGCGCTTTCGGGATGCCGATGGGGCCGATCGAGCTTGCCGATACGGTGGGGCTGGATGTTTGTGCGCACGTCGGCCAGATCCTGGGGCTTGGCAACGAAGTAACAGGAGCTGCAAAGCTGGTGGCTGACGGCAAGTTGGGAAAAAAGACCGGTGAAGGGTTTTACACCTGGAGCGATGGCAAGCCGGTGAAGTCTCAATCGGAGCGCTATGGCAATGGCGATCTGGAGAAGCTGGGGCGCGAACTGGTTCAGCCGTTGATCGATGAAGCCAAGCGAGCGGTTGAAGAAGGTGTGGTCGAAAGCGCGGATCTGGCCGATGCCGGGGTTATTTTCGGAACCGGTTTCGCCCCATTCCAAGGTGGACCGCTGCACTTCAATGCATCCGAGAAGGCACAATCAGCAAAGCAGGCAGCAGCGGGCTAGCCTCCGCTCCGTCAACATGGGGGGCCGGCTTTAACGAGCTGCGGGCGCCTTTTGGTCAATCAGAACAATCGGCCTTTCGAAATGGAAAGGCGCTTCAGGAGCCAACAGATGAGCAAGTCCCTTCGACGCGTGGCCGTTATCGGCGGTGTCAGAACTCCGTTCTGCCGCTCGGGCACGCTTTATGAGGATCTGTCCAATCTCGACTTGATGACGGCTGCACTTTCCGGATTGGTGTCGCGCTATGGCCTTGAAGGCCAACATATCGACGAGGTTGCCGGCGGTGCGGTGATGACGCACTCAAAGGATTGGAACCTTGCAAGGGAAGCCGTGCTGGGAACGCAGCTTGCGCCTTCGACGCCGGGGATCACGCTGATGCAGGCGTGCGGGACGTCGCTGCAGGCTGCAATGGGTATCTCAGCCAAGATTGCGGTGGGTCAGATTGATAGCGGCATCGCGGTTGGTTCGGATACGACGTCGGATGCGCCGATCGTCTTTTCAAAGAAGTTCGCGAAACGCTTGATTGAAGCGAACAAGAAAAAGACGACGATGGAAAAGCTGAAAGTTCTGGCGGGCACAAAACCGGGAGACCTGGTTCCGCAGCCGCCCGCTTCAACAGAGCCTCGAACCGGGTTGACCATGGGGCAGCACTGCGAGCTGATGGCCAAGAATTGGCATGTCGGGCGCGAGGAGCAAGACAAGCTTGCCTACGAGAGCCACAACAAGGCGACGGCTGCCTATGGGTCGGGCTACATGGATGACCTTCTGGTTCCTCATGCGGGTGTGTTTCGCGACAACAACGTGCGCGGCGATATGGAACTGGGCAAACTTGCCGAACTGAAGACGGTGTTCGACAAGTCGGATGCGGGCACTTTGACGGCTGCGAACTCGACGCCGCTGACCGATGGTGCGGCGGCTATTCTACTGGGGTCTGAAGACTGGGCGCGCGAGCAGGGCCTTGAGGTCAAGGCGTACCTGGTCGATGCCCAGCATATCGGCAATGATTTTGTCTCCGGCGATGGCTTGTTAATGGCGCCGACGATTGCGGTGGCCAAGCTGTTGAAGCGCAACGGGCTGACGCTGCAGGACTTCGATTTCTATGAGATCCATGAGGCGTTTGCCGCGCAGGTTCTGGCGACGCTGAAGGCGTGGGAAGATGCCGACTACTGCCGGGATGTGCTTGGAGCCGATGCGCCGCTGGGGTCGATCGACCGCTCCAAGCTCAACGTCAAGGGATCGTCGATTGCGGTCGGGCATCCGTTTGCTGCAACGGGTGCCAGGATCATGGCGAACCTTGCCAAGCTGCTGGATGAAAACGGTGGCAAAGGGCGCGGCTTGATCTCGATTTGTACAGCCGGCGGCATGGGCGTTGCCGCGATTCTGGAAGGCGCGAAGGCTGGGTGAGTGATCTAGCTGTGAACTTTCAGGAGGTTGTCCACACGACCCGTTAGAGGTTGTCCATTCGGTCCGGAACGGAAAAGCTGGTGTTGCAAAACGTCAGTGTAAGCTTGTGCGACACCCTTGGGATGCAACCGCTGTGTGTCCTGCACGACGAGATCGAATGCGATTGCAAACATCAGGAGGCAACGGGATCTTCGAGGATTGATGCGAGAGGATACTGGAGTTCCTCGCCAGATTCGACGACCCGAATAAGAAAGCTGCCGTCCTGATCACTCGGTGTGTCGGCAACGGCGAGGATTTTGTAGACCGGGCCGTGACTTCCGAATGTACGGAATGAGCCGATCAAGTCCTCCAGAGGGAACACAACCTTGCGGTCTACTGTCAGCTCAGCCGGCATCATCAAACCTATTGCGTTACCGTTGCTCAATTAGCTTGTCAGTCTGCCAGTTCGCCGAGCCACAATCAACGCGGCAGGACCGATGTGCCCATCAGGTGTTCGTCGATTGAACGGGCGGCCTGGCGTCCTTCGCGGATGGCCCAGACAACAAGCGACTGACCGCGGCGGACGTCGCCTGCTGCAAACAGGTTGTTGTCGCCGGGAAGCTTGTAGTTGTCTTCGTTTGAATCGACGCCCTTGAAGCGTCCGCGCGGGACGACATCGAGGCCGAGCTGTTGGAGCATGCCTTCTTCAATCGGACCTGAGAAACCCATGGCGAAAAGCACAAGATCGGCATCAAGTGCGGCGTCCGACCCCTCGACGGGTTGCAGTTTGGAATCCACTTCGACGTAGTTGAGCTTGGTGACCTTGCCGTCTTCGCCGGAAAAACCGGTGGTGGAGACCGAGTAGATTGTCTTGGCGCCTTCGGCCTGGCTGGTTGAGACGCGCAGCTTCATGGGCCAGTGCGGCCAGGACATTGCCTTGTCTTCTTTTTCAGGCGGGCGCGGCATGATTTCCAATTGGGTGACGGACTTGGCCCCCTGGCGGAAGGAGGTGCCAATGCAGTCGGAACCGGTATCGCCGCCGCCGATGACGATGACGTTCTTTCCCTCTGCTGAAATCTGGTGGATCTCGGGGGGAATTTTTTCGTTGGCGACACGGCGGTTCTGCTGGGGCAGGAAGTCCATGGCGAAATGGATGCCGTCAAGGTCGCGGCCGGGTGCCTTGGCAAAGAAGTCAAACGGCGTTTCAGAGCCCATCGCCAGTAGCACGGCGTCGTATTTTTCCTGCAACTCCTTGGCATCGATATCGACACCAACGTTGACGTTGCATTTGAAGGTGATGCCTTCTTGCTCCATCTGCTTGACGCGGCGCGCGATGAGGCGCTTTTCCATCTTGAAGTCGGGGATGCCGTAAACCAACAGGCCGCCGGGGCGGGCGTTCTTTTCATAGACGTGGACTTCGTGGCCGGTGCGCGCCAGTTGTTGGGCGGCGGCCAGACCGGCCGGTCCCGAACCGATGACGGCGATCTTCTTGCCGGTCTTCTTTTCGGGAGGCAGCGGTACGATCCAGCCCTCTGCGAAGCCCTTGTCGGCAATTGCACATTCGATCGATTTGATGGCAACCGGATTGTCGTCGATGTTGAGGGTGCAGGCAGCTTCGCAAGGAGCCGGGCAAACGCGCCCTGTTACTTCGGGGAAGTTGTTGGTCGAGTGCAGGTTGATTGCTGCTTGTTTCCAATCGGAGTCATAGACAAGGTCGTTCCAGTCGGGGATCTGGTTGTTGACCGGGCAGCCGGTATGACAGAACGGAATGCCGCAATCCATGCAGCGCGCGGCCTGAGTGCGAACTTCGTCCTCGCTCAAGGGAACGACGAATTCCTTATAATTCTTGGTGCGCTCGTCGACTGGCGCGTATTCGCGCTCGGCGCGTTCAAATTCCAAAAATCCGGTTGGCTTGCCCATGTGTTTTCCTGTCACGTTCTTGGTGGTAATTTCCGCAGCCGGGCTTTGCCGGGCTCGATTACCACGAATTGTCCCTCAATGTCGCTTTCCAGAGCCTCGATCTGATCAACGACAGTCGAGATCGTCTCCTCAAATGGTAGTTCGTACTTCTTGAAGTAGATTGCGACGATTGCAATTGCCGTATTTCCATCTCGAAATACTAGACTTCCGAAGTCGCGGTCTTCACTCATCAAGATCCTTCCCGACAGCTTAGCAATGGCTAGGACTTCTTCATCCGGGGCCGTCGGGCAGGAATTGACGACAAGTTCACAGTCATGACCTCGATTGATAAGTTCCTGGGCCAGCATTCTGGGCAGGCATTCGTCGATCAAAAATCTCATTCTGCTGCCGGCAATACGACTTCTGCGCTCATGTATTCGCTGGCGTATCGTAAAGCCGCCAATACATCGTCCCGCGTTAGGCTGGGATATTCGCGCAGGACTTCGTCGGTGGACATGCCTTTTCCCAGCCACATGAGGAGCGTCGCTACTGGTATCCTGGTGCCTTTGATGACGGGCTTCCCGAACATGACTTTCGGATCGATGGATATACGTTCGTGGGTCATGGTGATCTCGTTATTCAAGCCTGAGCGCTGGTGCTTGTGGGTTCTGATCCCTTTTCGCTTTCCTTCGCCAATTCCGTCAGAGCGCGACGATATTCGGTTGGCATCACCTTCTTGAATTTCGGCAGGTAGGCATCCCAATTGGCCAGGATTTCCTGCGCCTTTTTCGAGTTGGTGTAATGGGCGTGGCGCGAGATCATCGCGTGAAGGCGCTCGGCGTCCTGGCTGAGCATATCTGCCATCACGTCGCCCAGCGGCATGGCTTCGCTGCCGCCGTTGGCTTTGGGCAGCGGGGAAGCTGCGGGATCAATCGATTCCAGTTCCACCATCGCCATGTTGCAGCGGGTTTCAAAATCGCCAGCTTCGTCGAGGACGTAAGCGATGCCACCCGACATGCCGGCTGCAAAGTTGCGGCCGGTTTCGCCCAATACGACGACCGATCCGCCGGTCATGTATTCGCAGCAGTGGTCGCCGGTTCCCTCGACAACGGCGTGGGCGCCTGAGTTGCGAACCGCGAAGCGCTCTCCGGCGATGCCACGGAAATAGCACTCACCCAGGATCGCACCGTAAAGGACGGTGTTGCCGACGATGATGCTTTCTTCGGGGACAATGCCCGACTTGGGGTCAGGGCGGACGATCAACTTGCCGCCCGACAGGC
The DNA here is from genome assembly GCA_022600345.1 of Alphaproteobacteria bacterium. Classification (GTDB taxonomy): domain Bacteria; phylum Pseudomonadota; class Alphaproteobacteria; order Rhizobiales; family Hyphomicrobiaceae; genus Filomicrobium. The sequence goes on from JAHZKP010000109.1 coordinate 9,324, forward strand.
CCTTACCGACGTAGTCGTTGCCTTCACCGACGAGGTCAAGCGTAATGCCGCGGGTGACCCATGCGCCGAAGCTCTGGCCGGCAGTGCCCTTGAATGTGATCCATACCGTATCTTCGGGCAGGCCGGCATGTCCGTACTTCTTGGCGAATGATCCAGAAAGCATTGCGCCGGCGGTACGGTCGGTGTTGCCGATTTCGGTTTCAGCTTTCACCGGTGTGCCGTCTTTCAGAGCAGCGGCGGCAAGGTCGATCAGTTTGTTGTCGAGAACCTTTTCAAGGCCATGGTCCTGGCGCTCGCGATGATAGATCGCGACATCCTCGGACACCTGTGGCTTGTGGAATAGTTTGGTGAAGTCGAGACCGTTCGCCTTCCAGTGCTCAATGGCCTGGGTCTTATCGAGGGTGTCGGTCTGGCCGATCATCTCATCAAGTGTTCTGAAGCCCAGTTGGGCCATGATCTCGCGGACTTCTTCGGCAACGAAGAAGAAGTAGTTGATGACGTGCTCGGGTGTGCCGGTGAACTTGGCGCGCAAGCGCGGGTCCTGGGTGGCGACGCCGACCGGGCAGGTGTTGAGATGGCACTTGCGCATCATGATGCAGCCGGCGGCAATCAACGGGGCGGTCGAGAAGCCGAATTCATCGGCACCTAAAAGCGCGCCAACGACGACATCGCGGCCGGTTCTGAGGCCCCCGTCGACCTGGACTGCAATGCGGCCGCGCAGCCGGTTGCCGACCAGGGTCTGGTGGGTTTCGGCAAGGCCGATTTCCCACGGGCTGCCGGCGTGCTTGATGGAGGTCAGGGGGGATGCCCCGGTGCCGCCTTCGAAGCCGGAGATGGTGACGTGATCGGCGCGCGCCTTGGCAACGCCGGCTGCAACCGTGCCAACGCCAACTTCGGAGACGAGCTTGACGGAGATGTCGGCTGACGGGTTGGTGTTCTTCAGGTCGAAGATAAGCTGCGCCAGATCCTCGATCGAATAGATGTCGTGGTGCGGCGGTGGCGAAATGAGGCCGACGCCGGGCGTTGAGTGGCGCACCTTGGCGATCACCTTGTCGACCTTGTGGCCGGGAAGCTGGCCGCCTTCGCCGGGCTTGGCGCCCTGGGCCATCTTAATCTGGATCATGTCGGAGTTGACCAGATACTCGGTGGTGACGCCGAAGCGGCCGGAAGCGACCTGCTTGATGGCAGAGCGCATGGAATCGCCGTTGTCACGGGGAACGAACCGGTCTGGTTCCTCGCCGCCCTCACCGGTGTTCGACTTGCCGCCGATGCGGTTCATTGCAATGGCCAGCGTGGTGTGGGCTTCGCGCGAAATCGATCCGTAGCTCATGGCGCCGGTGGCAAAGCGTTTGACGATCCGGGCGGCTGGTTCAACCTCATCGAGGGGGACTGTGGTGCGTCCCATCTCATCGGCGGGCTTCAGGCGGAACAGGCCGCGCAACGTCATGAGCTGCTTGGACTGGTCGTTTACGGTGTCGGCGAACTGGCGATATTTATCGGGAAGGTTGCCGCGAACAGAGTGCTGCAGGTCGGCCACCGTCTGGGGTTGCCAGGTGTGGCTTTCGCCGCGAATGCGGAAAGCGTATTCGCCGCCGACGTCGAGCATGTTTTTCAAAACCGGTGAATCGCCGAACGCAAGCTGGTGACGCTCGACGGTTTCGCGGGCGATTTCTGGTAGGCCGACACCTTCAACTTGGGTGTGGGTGCCAGTGAAGAACTTCTCGACGAAAGAGGTTCGCAGTCCGACGGCGTCAAAGATCTGCGCGCCGCAATAGGACTGGTAGGTTGAAATGCCCATCTTGGCCATGACCTTGAGGATGGCCTTGCCGACAGCCTTTATATAATGCGCCTTGACCTGCTCAGGTGTGAGGTCGGCTGACAGATCAGGCAACATTGCTTCGAGCGTTTCGAAGGCGAGGTAAGGATTGATGGCTTCGGCACCGTAGCCTGCAAGCGTGCAGAACTGGTGGACTTCGTGAGCTTCACCGGTTTCCACAACGAGACCGACGCGGGTGCGCAGACCTTCGCGGATCAGGTGGTGGTGGACGGCTGAGGTTGCCAGCAGCGAGGGCACGGCGATGCGGTCGGGACCGACTGAACGGTCCGACAGGATGATGATGTTGTAGTCGCCCGACAGCACGGCTTCTTCGGCTTCCGCACAAGCGCAGTCGACGGCGTTCTCCATGCCTTCGACGCCGCCTTCTGCGGGGTAGGTAATGTCGATTGTTATCGAGGCAAAGCTGTTGTCGGCGACTTCCCCGATGGAGCGAATGCGTTCCAGGTCTTCGTTGGTCAGGATCGGTTGTTCGACTTCGAGGCGCTTTTCTTTCGAGGTGCCCTCCAGGTCGAGAATGTTGGGACGCGGGCCGATGAAGGATACGAGGCTCATGACGAGTTCCTCGCGGATCGAGTCGATCGGCGGGTTGGTGACCTGGGCGAAGTTCTGCTTGAAATAGGTGTGCAGCAGCTTGGAACGCGAAGATAGCGGTGCGATCGGTGTGTCGGTACCCATCGAGCCGATGGCTTCCATGCCGCTTTCAGCCATCGGCGCCATCAGGAATTTGGTGCTTTCCTGAGTGTAGCCGAAGGCCTGCTGCAGATCGAGCAGCGACTGGTTGGAGCGGGGCACAGCCTTTTTGGGCAACGGCAGATCGCCGACGCGGATCAAGGAGCTCTTCAGCCAGCGCTCATAAGGATGGCTGCCGGCGATTTCAGCCTTCAGTTCCTCGTCGGAAACGATGCAGCCTTTTTCCAGATCTATGAGCAGCATCTTGCCCGGCTGCAGACGCCATTTTTGGACGATGTCTTCTTCCTTTACCGGAAGTACGCCGGATTCTGAAGACATAATAACGATGTCGTCCTTGGTGACCAGGTAGCGGGCGGGTCTGAGGCCGTTGCGGTCGAGTGTTGCGCCGATCTGGCGGCCGTCGGTGAAGGCAACGGCGGCGGGGCCGTCCCAGGGCTCCATAAGGGCTGCGTGATACTCGTAAAAGGCGCGGCGTTGCTGGTCCATTTGCGGATTGCCAGCCCATGCTTCCGGGATCAGCATCATGGCTGCATGCGACAGCGGGTAGCCACCGGCGGTCAGGAATTCCAAAGCGTTATCGAAGCATGCGGTGTCGGACTGGCCATCATAGGAGATCGGCCAGAGCTTGGAGATGTCATCACCAAACAGAGGTGTGGCAACGGAAGCCTGGCGGGCGGCCATCCAGTTGTTGTTGCCGCGCAGGGTATTGATCTCGCCGTTGTGGGCCACCATCCGGAAGGGGTGGGCGAGCGGCCAGGATGGGAAGGTGTTGGTTGAAAAGCGCTGATGGACGAGCGCCAGCGCGCTGGTAAAGCGCGGGTCGGACAGATCGCGGTAGTAGGCCTTGACCTGGAAGGACATGAACATGCCCTTGTAGACCAGTGTGCGGGTCGACAAGGATACCGTGTAGTGGCCGATGTTGCGGGACTTGTACTCAGCGCGAAGGGCATTCGAGATGCGCTTGCGGACAAGGTAGAGTTTGCGCTCGAAACCGTCCTGGTCACCCTGGAAATCGCCACGGCCGATGAATACGTGCTCGTGTGCAGGTTCGGTATCGATAACCATTTTCGACAGGGAAGAATTGTCGACTGGAACGGTTCGCCAACCGATCAGGCGCAGTCCCTCCTCGGCGATAATCCGGCTCCAGACCTTCTTGCAGTTGTCACGCAGGCGGTCGTCGCTGGGCATGAAAACGTGGCCGGCGGCGTAGTTGCCTGGCTGGGGTAGGGAGAAGCCGGCGACCTGGCATTCCTGGGCCAGGAAGGCATGCGGAATCTGGACGAGAACGCCGGCGCCGTCTCCAGCCAACGGGTCGGCGCCAACAGCGCCGCGATGCTCCAGGTTCTCCAAAATATGAAGGGCGGATTCGATGATCTTGTGGGACTTGCGCCCCTTCATATCGGCAATGAAGCCAACGCCGCAGGCATCAAACTCACGATTTGGGTCGAACAAGCCCTCTGTCTGGGGGCGTTTGACGCCGTTCTCGACGATTGCGAGATCGATGGATTTGGCGTTCGTCTTCATGGGCAGACCTTAAGGTTGGCTTAAAAATCGTTGACGGTACCTGCTGGTGGACGGAAATTCGTCTGAACCAAGCAGTGGTGCCTGCTAGAGTTCGAACGAGGACACCCGGCGGCCGAGTGTCTTCGCCGGACCTTAGCGAAGATATTGTTTGTGTTTTGGAGTCACAGACTTTGCTCCGCTCGGTGTCGGAGACAAATGCCGGACCCAGAACACGGGCTGCACGATGCAGATTGGCTGACGCGGATCTGATACTCTAGTTTCAATTCCAGCTTCAATTCGGCTTGCCAGCTTCCTCCTTGCCCGATGCGCGGCGGGCCGGAGCCGACGGTCGTCATTCACGTGCTTGCGGGCTGCGGCAGGAATCCCGCGCTTGACCGAGCGGTGAGGTTTGGCACCCAATCGCCCGGCTAACGGGCTCTTGTGGACTGCCAGACCAATACTTCAATTACTTTCGCTGTAGCAAGGCAAACAAAAGCGCCAGGTTCCCGGCCCAATGTAGCGGGGGAAACCGGCCGATTGAAATATGCTACAAAGAAAGGACAGAACTACTGACCTTTTTGCAATGTTGCAGATTTCGCCGCGCGACACAAGGCCCTACGGTTGACAAGGCCCAGGCCGCTGCCGGCGGGGCCAATCGAAAAAATTTAGAATTACAAGGTGGGGCGGCCAAATTGAGAAAGGCAGCCACCGCACCGCAGTGCGATGGCTGCCTGGTTTCGGAGTAAGTGCCTGGCGCGCATTTCCCGATTGAGAGATGCGCGGTGGGCCCGACGGTTATTTGCCGGTTAGGCGCCAGCTTTATCGCTGGCGGAATCGGCTGGCTGGGCCCGGGCAGATTGGGCGTCGACTGTGCGGGCCTCGATAGCCGGGGTCGAAGGTGACGCGGTAATCGAGATCGACCGAGGTTTCATTCGCTCAGGCACTTCTCGCACCAAGCCGATGTTCAACAACCCATCGGCATAGCTTGCGTCCTTGACTTCAACATGGTCGGCAAGCTGGAAGCGGCGCTCAAAGGTGCGCGTGGCGATGCCGCGATGAAGAAACTCCCGCTGTTGGGTGTCGGTGGACTTTTCTCCCCGGACGCTCAACGATTGCTCTTTGACTTCGACGTCCAATTCATCGGGTGAAAACCCGGCAACGGCCATCGAGATGCGATACTCGTTCTCGCTGAGGCGTTCGATGTTGTAGGGTGGGAAGCCGTTTTCGTCGCCAGCGACGTGATCGAGCATATTGACCAAGCGATCAAAGCCGACGGTGGAACGGTAGAGAGGTGCAAAGTCGATGTGGCGCATAAACACATCCTCCATTGGAAGCGATATGAATGACTGCCTGGCGTGATGTTGAGTGGTCCACACTGCCTAAAGTTGTGTGGAGCCGGTGACGTGAATTTCGCGCTCCTCCGTTCCAAAACACAAGCATGAGCCGTGTTTGGGTTCGAAGGTTGGCATCCTGACCCGGCGATGCTCCGCTATGGACGCGAGACGGGTTTGGATATCATCACAGCACCTACTCAAAATAAGCCAGACGCTTGATTAGCGCCCCCGATTGAGTGGCGAGCGCTGACTTGGAAATAGGACGCTGGAATTGCCTGTTCAAGGGGGCATGGGAAGCATTTCTTGGGCCGGATTGATAGATCGTGCGGCTCGGCGGGCAGATTGGCTACAGCGGGACGAAATTTCACTCGCATGCATTGATTAACCAACTTCGATGGCGCAAATTCGCGCCGCCTGGAGCGCATTGTGCGCCGCGGTTGATGATGGAGAAGTTCGATGAAAGTCGCTCGTGTAGCAGTTTGTGTCATGGCGCTAGGCTTTGCGTTCAGCACTGCACCGGCCTTTGCCAATTGCGTCAAGAAGGGCGCCGTGGCGACGGCTGAATCGGAGAAATCAGCGAAGTGGTATGCGCTTGAAACAATGGTGCAATCGGTAAGCTGGAGCCTATGGCCTGGTTTTGTGGCCAATGGCGAGGTCGCAGGCTACCGCATCAAGTCTGAGAAGTACCGTTGCCAAAAGGAAGGTGCGGGCACCACCTGCCGCGGAAGTGCAATCTTCTGCAAGAAGTAAGGGTGCTTTGGGCGGTTGGGGGCTGATTGCGCGGTCCCAACCGGCCGCTTCGCTGCACCTGAGCTGTCAGGCGGCGAGTTTGGATACTCCCAGATAAGCATCGAAGGCGGCCCAGAAGCGTTGCCGGAAGACGTCGCGTTCCTGCAGGATTTCGTGCTGGCAGCCGGGGATTAGGACAAGATTGCCGACCTTGAGGCGGGTTGCGAAATCCTCGATCGCCCGGGTGGAAACGATTGTGTCCTTGCCGGCAGCAAACATCATGACAGGGATTTTGACGTTGGCGGCGAAGTCGGGGTTGGTGATCGTCGCGTTGGAGCGGAAGGCGGCCTTTAGCCAGCCGATGGTCGGGGGCCCAAGGCCCAATTGCGGTGCGACTTCCAAAACCGCGCGGTTGCGCGACCAGCGCTCGCGGTCGGTGGTGATCGGGTTGCCCTCGAATTTCTCGGTGCTTTCGGCCTGGTTTGGGTCGCGGTAGCTGTAGGAATTCGACATACCGGCGATCGCAAGGGTTTCAGCATACGCGCGTGCAAGGTTTTGCGGGTAACCAATGCGTTCATCGGCGAACGCCAACATCGGGGCGGTGAGGATCATTCGGTCGAACCAAGAGCCCGGTTTGACCGCGTGGCGCAGGAGGATGTTGCCCCCCATGGAGTGAGCCATTGCGAAATAGGGCGGTGGGCAGTCGGGAAGGACGATGTCCTTCATGAAGCGAAACAAATCCTTTTCGTACTCAGTGAAGTTCTTGATGTGGCCCTTCATGGCCTCTTTCAGGACGCGGTGTGAGCCGCCCTGTCCGCGCCAATCGCAGGTGGCTACGGCAAAACCGCGGCCGCGCAGGTCGGCAATGGTTTCGAAATATTTCTCAATGAATTCACCGCGACCCTGGAACAGGCAGATTGTGCCGCGGCGGGGGCCGCGCGTTGCCTGCCAAACGGCGTATCGCATCGGTTTCCCATCGTAGCCGTCAAAGGCGCCGACGACGGGCCCGCTGGGGACGGGGTTCTTGGCCAGTGATATCAGTTCCATTGCAATTCCAGGGCGTCGTGCGATCGGTTTCTGCGTTTTTCAGGGGTATTGATTGTCGTTAATACCACGTTGCTGCGATTGAGCCGAGCAAATGGAGACCTTGGGGGGATTCTAGCTGGCGTTGAGTGTTTCCAATGCGGCAGCGTGGATACGGTGATCGCCGGCTGCAACGATATCGCCACCTTCGGTCGCCGGTCTTCCGGTCCAGGTGGTTATTACTCCGCCTGACTTTTCAACGATTGGGATCAGGGCGGCGATATCATAGGCGTTAAGATCGCATTCGACGACCAGATCGACGGTGCCAGCGGCCAGCATCGCATAGGCATAACAGTCTCCGCCGTAGCGTGTGGTTTGTACGGCAGACTTGACGCGTTGGAAGGCTGCGGCCTTTTCGGGATCGGCGAAGTAATCGGGATGGGTGGTGGTGAGGCTTGCTTGCGACAGGCTGCTGCAGGCCCGTGTCTTGAGTTGCATTTCGTGTTCGTTGTGTCGGCGCATCATTGCGACATCCGCGGTTGACCAAAAGCGTTCATGCGTGAAGGGCTGATCCATGAGGCCCAGAACGGGGCTGCCTTTTTCCGTCAGGCCGATCAGCGTCCCCCACATGGGCCACCCCAGAACATATGCCGCGGTGCCGTCGATTGGATCGACAACCCAACGCATGGTGGCGTCAGGATTGTGGATGCCGAATTCTTCGCCGAAAACCCCGTGCTCGGGGAAGCGATTGGCCGCGACCTTGCGGATGGCTTGTTCAGCGTTGCGATCAGCTATGGTGACGGGGTCGTAGGACTTCTGCGCGCCGGCAGGATTTGGCTGCTTGGATTTGTCATCGATGGCCGGGGATTGGCGAAAAAAACGAATCGTTTCAAGCGCCGCTGCGTCAGCCATTTCGTGTGCCGCGCTTAGAAAGTCACTGAATCCGGGGGATGGGGGGCATTTTTTTTGTGACATTTTTGCCAGATTTTTCAAATTTTGAAACGGGGCGGGGCTGGGTTTTGGGCTGTTGCAACGGTGCTGGATGTGCTGAAATCGCAGTGCTTCAACAGGTTTGCGGCCACGTCCATGACGGATCAGCAGTGTTCTCCATGTTTCATACCCAAGCTTTTGGCGATCCCCTAGTGCTTTTATGTAATTGCGCAGCAGGGCGAATAACCTCAAGATTGTATGCGTGGGGTTGAGAGAATTCCTCTGAAGTCCATGGCCTGATTGATCGGGCGTTTCCTCCCTGGACTTGGGCTGTTCTTCGTGAGCGGCCCATTTTTTTCGACTATCTTCCAACAATACCAACGTCGCATGAATTCGGTGGTTCTGAGGCTCCGGAGAAGGCGGTGATTATTTGCGTGTTGGTTGAGGTGGTCTGTCAGAGCACGGCAGCGTTGCAAAATTTGCATTTGCGTTTTGTGCGTCGCAGCGCTAGATATTGCGGTGCGGCATCGGTGAGCCATGCTTACCGTGTCGTAGCCCTCCTTGGGCGTTTCCTCCCTAGACTTGGGCCGTTCGCTTGCGGACGGCCTCTTTTTTTCACGATGGTTCGGGGTCGGCTTGTCCGATTGCGCCTAAATGAGGCGATGAAGCCAAGCCCGCCGGCTTTATTCGGCGGCTGCTGGCCAATGCAGTAGGCCGGGCAGCGAACTGGTCAGTCGTGCTACGACGGTTTCCAGATCGGACTGGAGGCGCTCGAATCCAGGCAATGGCTCCAGGCTCTTTTCATCAAGATACAGGCCGCGGTTGATTTCAACCTGCACAGCATTGATGCCGAGTGTCGGGCGGCCGTAGTGCTCGGTGATGAAGCCGCCAGCATATGGCCTGTTGATATGAACGGCGTAGCCCAGTTCTTCGAACACTGCCCGAAGAAAGCCGACAATTTGCGGATCGCAGGATGTGCCGAAGCGGTCGCCCAAAACGATATCGGGGCGTGCGCGGGGAGGTGATGCGAGCATCGAGTTGGAGGGCATCGAGTGGCAATCGATCAGCAGGGCATGGCCAAACGACAGGCGGGTATCGTCGAGCAATTCCCGCAGGGCGTCGTGGAATGGGTGATAGAGGCCTTCGATGCGGGCCAGGCCGGCGGCCAGGGACAGCTTGCCTTCGTAAATCTCGGTTCCGTCGCCGACAATTCTTGCGATGGTCCCCAGGCCGCCCAGGACCCTGGTCGATTGCGCATTGGCGTAGTCAGGCAATTTGCTGCCAAACAGGCACGGATCGAGTTCGTAGGGCTCGCGATTAAGATCAAGGTAGGCACGGGGGAACAACGCGGCGATCAGCGGTGCGCCGTAATCGGGTGCGCAGTTATACAGTAGATCGACATAGCAGTCTTCCGAGCGGCGAAGTGTGCGTGGATCGAGAGCCGATTGCTCAAGGAAGTGCTTGGGATAGATGCGGCCTGAATGGGGGGAGCAAAAAACGACCGGCGTCGTGATGTGCACCGGTCGGTTGATTTGGAAGGACGGGGTAAGTTCACCCTCTATCGCAGCTCGTTCCCTGGCGGGCATCGTTGGGTGCTACTCCGTCTGGAATGCCGTGTTCATCGTCATCGGTTCGGGGCAGTCTGCCAACCGCGGCGTTGTGAGTCCACAGTGGGTCGCAATCGTGAACAGCAGTTTTTTATAAGTTCGAGTGCTGGCGGCAGGCCCATGTTGAACCTTCGTGGGGTAGGGTGAGTTTCATTCGCATCACGGTATGATGTCTCTAAATTGGGCAATCTCAACCTTACTTTTACCAAAGTAGCGCCAAGTTGGCTGGTGACGGATATCGTCGCTCTGGCAGAAGCCGCTGTTTGTCCCGCCAAAGTTGGCAAGGCGACTCCGACACTTCGCACCCGAAGTGTCTATCCCGGCCCGCTAGGAAACGTATTGTTCGTGCTTTGGATTGACAGACATTGCTCCACATAACTCCGGAGGCAAGTGTCTGATCCGAAACACTAGGAGACGAACGGTGTGGACGTTTTTCGATGACCGATGGCGGTGATTGGAATATGCGCTTATCGTAGTGACAACAGGCTGCAAAAGACGGACGGACAAATGACCGCAAAACCTAACCGCCTCGCCCTGCGCCGCATCCTTCTTGCCGAAGACGATGAATCGATGCGCGGATTTCTCGATCGGGCGTTGACGCGGGCGGGGTATGAGGTTGTCTCATTCAATAATGGGGTCGACGCCTTAGAGCGGCTGACCGAGGAGCCGTTCACGCTGTTGCTTACCGATATCGTCATGCCGCGCATGGATGGGATTGAACTGGCGCGGCGGGCAAGCGAACTGGACCCCGATCTGAAGATCATGTTTATTACCGGGTTCGCTGCGGTAACCCTGAACAACTCATCAGAAGCGCCCAACGACGCGCGTGTTCTGTCAAAACCGTTCCATCTCAAGGATCTGGTGAACGAAGTTGAAATGCTGCTGGATGCTTGACTAGCGCTGAACCGCTCTCGGCCTGTTCCGCCTGAGGCGGAATCGCAGTGCGAGCCCATATCCCATTCTAGATTGGCGCTTCAGATGCCGATCGCCGCTGCGCGGCGACATTCCCGCCCCGACAATTTTCCGACATTGAGTTCAGTGTTTGCCCCCTGCCGTTCTCGAACGGCGGGCTGAGGGCAGTTTGTAGGCTGGTCGGATCGTGGGATTTGCCGCCTGAGTTCCAAGACAAAGTCCACCGGAAGACCCATGCTCCCGCGTCGGGGAGGGAGGTGTGTGGCGGTGCGACAGCACAAGCCTTCCAGTGGTAGGGCCTGCCTTGTTCCAAGTGCTCGGTGGAACTTGGCAGGCTTGGCTACGAACAGCAAAGGAGCGGGGGCCTTTGACTGTTCGTCCGGAGCGATGACCTTGCAGCCATCGCCCAAGCCCGGCGTGATCGGGCATCTTTTCCAGGCACTTATCGAGAGCCTAGGAAAACTAAAATGCGTTCGCTGTGGCGGGCGGTGCCGACTCGAAAGCCGGTCGCCAGACAGGCGCGGTGCACGTTGATGATCTGATTTTGGGGGTGCGGTTCGGCTCGGGCACGGATGTGCGGAGGGGCCGAACGTAGCGTGATCTGGACGTCAGGAATTCTGGAAGTTTCTAGTCTCTTTCCTTGCTGTTCCCCCAAGCAAGGCCCCTCGCGTTAATCCTGAATGGGCAGCCTGATCGATTTGGCATCAACCCTGGCGCCGCTGAACGAGATGAATATCATTAAGAATCCGCGGCTTTTGTTTGGCCTTAGTTCGACGAAAAAAAGGTGTCCGGTAAGATTTCTCTCGCAGACTGAAATACTGTTCACGATTGATTTTATTGGAATTTCTTGTGCTCGGACGAACTATAATTGGGCGCAATGGCTCGAATTCGTAAATGTCGGAGCGTCACGAATATGTCTACAGCTTGTTGGAATTGCAACTGCACCCATAGGTAACGTGCCATGGCTGTGGCGCATCTCACACATCGTTGCCAGGTGAGATGCCGGGTGGTTTTTCTGACTGGGAAATCTTGAGTTAGAGCGGGCGGAAGCAATGAGCGGTGGGCAGGGGCAAGTGCCAGGGCACGTGAAGGTGCAGCGTATAGCGGAGTGCCGACTGAGGCTGTCAGGTCGGGACTGGGCGTTTGCGCAGCAGCGGCGAAATGAGATTGAGGCTCATTGGCAAAAACGGAGGCTGGAAAATCCCGGATTTTTCAATGGCCGGGTTCTGGTGATGGAGCCGCCGAGACTTGAAGATGGGGTCTTGACCGCGGAACTGATAGAGACAGATTTTTCCAGTTTCCTGTTCTGGAAGGACACGAGCTATCCTGAAGCGGGGGTACGGGATGGATTTGGTTCGGCGATGATACGTTCGCGCGAGGGTCACGTGTTGTTGGCCCGCCAACTGGCCGGCCATCTGAATTCAGGGCTGTTATATTTGCCCGGCGGCTTTATCGATCTCAATGACGTTTGCGGGGATGGGCGTGTCGACATCGACGCCAGCATAATGCGTGAATTGGCCGAGGAGACCGGATTGGGGGCGTCGAGCTTTGTGCGGCGACCGGGATACCTGTTGACGCGGGTTGGCGTGCAGGTATCGATCGCGGTGGAGTTTCGCTCCGAATTGGATGCTTTGGAATTGCGGCATTTGCTTTGCTCGCAACTGAGAGCCCAGGGCGATCCTGAGTTGGCCGACTTCGTTATTTTCGACCGGCCGCCTGAGCCCTCGCAAACCGATGTCGTGGCGTTCTCGCGTCATGCAATAGAAGCGGTCTTCTCGGGCCTATGAGGTCAAGGTGGGACGGCTGATGATTGGTGGTGGGAGGCGTGCGACGCTCATTTCGGATTTGGCCAGGGGCAATCGCCTGGTTGCAACCTTGAAGTCTTGCTTGACGGGCCTGGGGAAAGAGGCACAGTGCGCGCCGACCGGTCCGCGGTGGTTTTCCGGTCGATCCCAGCAATTCACAGGTGCTCTGGTCCAATGCGGCTCGACTTCCACACACTCGACGTTTTCACGGACATTCGTTTTGGCGGTAATCCGCTGGCGGTGGTTCTTGGGGCCGACCAACTCGATGACGCGCAGATGCAGACGATTGCGCGCGAGTTCAATATTTCCGAGACCGTGTTTGTGAGCAAGGCAAAGCAGCCGGCGCACTCTGCGGCAGTGCGGATCTTCACGCCGGAAAAAGAAATTCCGTTTGCCGGGCATCCAAATGTCGGGACGGCGGTCTTGCTGGCGGAGTTGAAGACTGCAGGGCTGGACGGCGATGGGCACGATTCTATCGTGACGTTGGAGCAGCAAGTCGGGATCGTCCGGGTCGGAGTACGGCTGAAGTCTGGTGAAGCTGGCTTTGCAGAATTCGATGCGCCCAAGCTGCCGACGGATGCTGGTGCGCTGCCGCCGGTGGAAAAGCTGGCGGCCGGGGTGGGGTTGATCGCCGGGGAAATCGGGTTTGAGAACCACAAGCCAAGATGTTTCGCGGCTGGGCCGGCCTTCGCGATGATTCCGGTCAGATCATTAGAGGCGATTGAGAAGGCACATGTGAGCCACTTGCATTGGGCGGCTGCGTTCCAGGAGCAGGGGATCGTGGGAGCCTACCTGTATACGCGCCGCTGTGTGCACACCGATTCTTCGTTTCATGCGCGCATGTTTGCGCCTGAGTATGGCATTCTCGAAGATCCAGCCACGGGTTCAGCGGCGATCTGTCTTGCGGCCGCCGTGCATCACTTCGATGACCTGCCCGATGGCTCCCATAAACACTGCGTCGAGCAGGGGTACGAAATGGGGCGCCCCAGTACCATCAAGCTCACCAGTGTTGTGCGCAGCGGCGAGCTGGAAACCATCCGGATTGGCGGTCGGGCGGTTCGGATTACCGATGGGCAGATTAACATCTGAGGCGAGGTGGCTTGTGGGGGGTAATAGTTTAGGTCTGGCCGGGTGCGGCCGGGCGGCGTTTTGCGCTGCATCATCGCCATGCTTGCAATTTCTTCACCGCTTTGGCTTATAGTGAATTTGATTGTTGCGCGCCAGGATCGGCGAAAATCGGGCTGGTTTCCTGGCAACCTGTGCAACGGCCGCTGTTTTGGGGGAGTGCTTGTTGGGATCGGAGTGGCGCTGAAGTGCTTTATTTCGATGCAAACACTCCTTAGGAAGATCAATCGTAGCCAATTTGGCTTTTGGGAGCGCCTGCACGACCATGTGCATGCATGTTGACACGCCGATGGAGTTTCGCCCCGCGCTTATCAAAGCGAACGGGCCGCTTTCGGCTGGAACGAGCGCTCTGTCCAATCTGCTCCTTATCAGCCCCTGAGCAATTTCAGGGTTCTCCCGTTTATCGTGGGGTCCAGGCTCAGGGGTTTCAGACATCGCCAGGAACATAGACTTCAAGCGTTCGAATCCGTTCGCAGATTCGAGCCGCCTAGGACAAGGGCAGTTTTCGATATGACAGAGAATTCCAAGCAAGCCGCGGCAGCCGACAAGGACCGGGTGCTGATTTTCGATACGACGTTGCGCGATGGGGAGCAGTGCCCGGGTGCAACGATGACCTTTGAAGAAAAGATGGAAGTTGCCGATTTTCTCGATGCCATGGGTGTCGATATCATCGAAGCAGGGTTTCCGATTGCATCTGATGGCGACTTTGAGGCGGTATCAGCGGTCGCTGAACGCGTCAAGAATGCCACCGTTGCCGGATTGGCGCGGGCTGGCGACAAGGATATCGACCGGGCGGGGGCGGCTGTTGGCAAGGCTGTGAAGCCAAGGATACACACGTTCATTTCGACCTCGCCGGTGCATATGAAATATAAGCTGAAGAAGGAGCCCGATGAGGTTCTGGAGTTGATCAGCCGTTCGGTGACGCGGGCGCGCAATCTGGTTGACGATGTCGAATGGAGCGCTGAAGACGCGACGCGGACGGAACCGGAATTCTTGTGCCGGTGCGTGGAAGCGGCGATCAAGGCGGGGGCGGGAACGATCAATATTCCCGATACCGTCGGCTATACGGTGCCGGAGGAATACTTCGCGCTGTTCACGATGCTGCGTGAGCAGGTGCCTAACGCCGATAAGGCGGTTTTCTCGGCGCATTGCCATGATGATCTGGGATTGGCGGTTGCCAATTCACTGGCCGGCGTTCGTGCGGGTGTGCGCCAGATCGAATGCACCATCAACGGGATTGGAGAGCGGGCGGGTAACGCGGCGCTGGAAGAAATCGTCATGGCGATCGCCACGCGCGGTGACGCACTGCCTTACGCCACGGGAGTTGACAGCACGCTTCTGTCGCGGGCGTCGCGGCTGGTTTCGGTCGTCACCAACTTCCCGGTTCAGTACAACAAGGCCATTGTCGGGCGGAACGCTTTTGCCCATGAGAGCGGCATTCATCAAGACGGGATGCTGAAGCATAACCAGACGTACGAGATCATGACGCCTGAATCGGTCGGCGTCAGCAAAACATCTCTGGTGATGGGCAAGCATTCCGGCCGGGCGGCGTTCCGCACCAAATTGACCGATCTGGGTTACGACTTGGGCGACAACCAGTTCGAGGATGCGTTTACCCGCTTCAAGGCGCTGGCCGATCGCAAGAAGCACGTCTATGACGAGGACATCGAGGCGCTTGTGGATGAAGAGATCGCGCACATGCACGACCGCACAAAGGTTGTCGCATTGACCGTGATCGCGGGGTCTGTGGGGCCGCAAACGGCAACGCTGACGCTTGATGTGGAAGGTGAGCACCAGACTGTTCAATCGACCGGTAACGGACCTGTTGATGCAACCTTTAATGCCATCAAGAAGCTGCTGCCTCATAACGGGACGTTGGAGCTTTATCAGGTTCATGCGGTCACCCAGGGGACCGATGCGCAGGCTGAGGTTTCCGTGCGGCTGGAAGATGACGCCGGGCGGGTCGTCACCGGCAGGGGGGCTGATACCGATACGATGGTGGCTTCTGCGCGGGCTTATGTTGCGGCCGTCAACAAATTGATGGTTAAGCGAGAAAAGACAACGCGCGTTCAGGCTGCCGTGTGAAAAAGCCTTATACCAAACAGTGAGCTACACCGGCGTTTAACGTCGGTGTAGTTTCATTGCAGGACTGTTGGGCTGTGACCTGACACAGCGCAAAGATGGAATTTCGGGTTGTCCAGCGTATTTTCCGACGACATTGCTATCGACCTGGGGACGGTCAATACGCTCGTGCATGTGCTTGGGCGGGGGATCATCCTGGATGAGCCTTCGGCTGTTGCCGTGCGCAATGTCGGAGGCGAACGTGAGGTGTTGGCGGTCGGACTGAAGGCCAAGGCGATGTTAGGGCGGACGCCGGAAAGCATCGAACTGATCCGGCCCTTGCGTGACGGCGTGATTGCCGACTTCATCGCTACTGAGGAAATGCTGCGCCAGTTCATCAAGCGGGCGAAGTCGAAGTTCGGCTTTCGCCGGCCGCGCATTTTGATCTGCGTTCCCGCAAGCGCAACGCCTGTTGAACGCAGGGCGGTCTATGAGACGGCGGTGTCGTCTGGTTCGCGGCGGGTCTATATCGTCGAGGAGCCGGTGGCAGCGGCCATCGGGGCGGGTATGCCGGTCGACGAGCCGCGCGGCTCGATGGTGGTCGATATTGGCGGCGGCACAACGGATATTGCGGTCTTGTCACTTGGCGGGGTTTTGCAGGCGCGCTCGCTGCGCTGTGCGGGCAACGCTTTCGATGAAGCGATTATCCGTTACGTGCGGCGGCGTCATCAGTTGCTGATCGGCGAAGCCAACGCCGAGCGCATCAAGATCGAGGCTGGAACGGCAATGGTCGATGGTAACGACCGGGCTGTCGATATCCACATTCGCGGGCGGGACCTCAGAGCCGGGCGGCCGAAAAGCATCGTTCTCAGCTCGGGGAATATCGCCGAGGCGCTGGATCATCCAATTGACGATATTACTGATTTTATCCAGCGCTCGCTGGAGGATCTGCCACCGGATATTGCGGCCGACATTTGCGAAAACGGGATTTGTCTGACAGGCGGCGGCTCGCTGATCGATGGTTTGAACGTCGAATTGGAGCGCCGGGTTGGCGTTGCATTCACGGTTCCCGACTGGCCGTTGCATTGCGTCATTCGCGGCTCGGCGATGATTTTGCAGAATCTCGACAAGCGCGAACACCTGTTGTTGACTCCTTGATAACGTTAATCTTTTCGGCTCGCTTTTTGCACCCTATAGTAGGATGAAATAGGCGCGTGTGGGAATGTTAGCGTTTTGCGCTGGGCGAAGTGAATCGGATTGGTGATGTTTTCTTGGTTGTGGCGGCGGCGCCTGCTTGGGCGCTCGAAGACTGAACAGCGCCGCAGTTCTGTCTCGCTGGGTGTTCTTTTCATGGGATTGACGGCTGCCGGATTGGTCTGGCTTGGTCAGCAATTCCCCGAAAAGGTGGCCGAAGCGCGCGCCAGGCTGGCTGGTCCCGTCTCCTCGATTGTCGCGGCGTTGCAGCAGCCGTTGGCGCCGCTCAAGGATTTGCGCCAGCGCTACAGCAATCTGTTGAAGCTTGAAGATGAACTGAGGCAGCTTCGCGCCGCCAACGATGAGTTGGAGGGGTGGAAGTGGCGGGCGCTGGAATTGGAGCGGCGGCTTGCCGACCTGCGGGCGCTGACGCGGGTGGTTCATGAGCCGGGCGTTGATTACGTGACCGCGGTTGTGCGGGCGCGATCGATTGGGGCGGAGAGCAACTCGATACTTGTCGGGGCTGGTGCGCGCGATGGCGTGAAGGCTGGTGGTGGGGTTCTCAATGGACGTGGGCTTGTGGGGGAAACTTTCGAGGTTGGCCGGGATACCTCGCGCGTTCGATTCCTGATCGATGCCAATTTCAAGGTCGTGGTCAGTATCGGCCGGAGGCTTGTGACGGCTGTGGCGGAAGGGAGCGGTGGGCGCTTATTGGATATCCGCGATGGCGGGCGGTCATTTGAAATTGCTGACGGCGATGAGGTGATCAGTGCGGGGGAAGTCGGCGGCATTCCACGCGGTTTGCGCATTGGAAAGGTTGTTGGGACGGCCAGCGGTCTGAAGATTGCGCCATACGTCGATTTCGATCGCATCGAGCATGTCAGCCTATTGCTATCTTCTGAGCGCCGCGTGTCTGAAGCCGAAGTGGGTGCTGGGCCTGGAGAGCGGGCCCGGGTGACTGCAAAACTCGATGAGAACGGCAAGCCAGTCGTTGGCGGTGATAGCCAAGCCGTTCAATCCCCGTAGGAGTGACCGACCATGCTGCAGGCGCTTTTGCCACTTGCTGCCCTATCGCTTTTGACGGCGGCGGCGGTGTTGCCATGGCCTGGAGACGGCAGCGGGTTGATGGCGGCGATGCTGCCGGTGTTTGCGGTTCACTATTGGGCGTTGCGCCGGCCTGAAGGTCTGCCGGGTATCGCGGTGGTGTTTTCGGGGCTGACAGTCGACCTTTTGACCGGTGGGCCGCTGGGGTTTTGGACCAGCATCTATGCGGGCGCCTGGATTTTCGGATCGCTCGAGAAGCCGTGGGCGTTCAGTGCGGGTAAGATTGGCAGATGGGGACTTTTCGCGGTCGCGGCCGGAGGTGTTGCGCTGTTGGCAATTGTGATGGGCGCGCTGCTTGATTGGCCCGTTGCCTCCGTTGCTTCACTGATCGGCGCGTGGTTCTGGCTGGTTGCGCTTTACGTGCCGATTTCCCTTTTGCTTCGTCTTCTCGATGCCGGGTGGGAGAGGGAAGCGGTGCTGGAGTGAGGCAGATACTGGATTAATAACGTTTGGTTCGATCCATTCACCAGCCCACGATCTTTTCAGGCGGGGTCGAATGAGCGAAACTTCGTCGTCGTACCGCTTGAGCGATGAACCACATCGATCTGCCTGCTGGAGCGGTACAGGGGTGCCACACCACGTCCATCTGAAACGTACGCTGTCTTGCCGGACTGCATGGGGCCCGTTGCTCTTGCCGAGAACCATGCCATTGGGTATGGTATGGTTCTTGGTGGAATCGGATGGAGGATCGGACAATGAATTTCGACCTAAACCCCTGGCTTTCTGCGGCAGGTGTTGCGGCGGCATTCGCAGCGCTTATTCACTTCTTTGCAGGCGGCCGCGAAATCGCCCGGCCTTTGCTCGAGGCAGGCGACATTGCGCCAATCCCCAAGTACACCAACTATTATTGCTGGCATCTGGTGACGATCATTCTAATCGCGATGTCGGCGGGGTTCTTTTATGCGGCGTGGGATCCGCATTCGGTGGGGTTGTCGGTGACGTGGACGCTGGTCGCTGCGGCTTTCGCAATCTGGAGCCTTGGGCTTAGTATGTGGAAGGGACTGAGCCCGCTTGAAATGTTGCAGTGGGTCTTCTTCGTGCCAATCGTGTTGTTTGGACTTGTCGGGATAATGTATTGAGCAAGCCACCTAAGCTGCGACTGTCAAGACTGGATTGGTTGAACATCGGCTTGCGGGAGCTTGCGCGCCAGGGAAGCGATGGTCTGCAACTTGAAGCGCTATGTCAGGCGGCGGGCAAAACGCGAGGGTCGTTCTATCACCACTTCAAGGATCATCATGCCTTCTGTGAAGCCTTGATGGAGCACTGGAAGAGCCGCAATACCGATGAGATTATCGCCTACGTTGAGCGAGAGGCGGGCAGCGGCGGCAAACGCGAGGTGCTCAATGCGCTTGTGGCCCGGCTTGATCCCACAGAAGAAGTTGCGGTCCGGCGTTTTGCAGCCATTGAGCCGGTTGCGAAAGCTGCCGTTGAAGTCGTCGATCGCAAACGCATCGATTACCTCGTGCAGATCGTAGCGGAGGAATTTGGCGTTGAGCCGGGAAACGCGCGGCTGCTCGCGGAGTTTCAGTACGCCTTGTTTATCGGATACCAGTCGTTGTTTCCCGATGTCGGCGAGAAGAAATACCGGCAGGTCGGGCGGCTGGTCGAGGCGGTGGTCGATGTCTTTGCCAAGCCCGGTTCGGGTGGAGCCACGTCGGGCGACATCAAATCCGGTGACATCAAGTCTGGCGGCCTTGGAAATGTGTTGGGTGAATTGATTGATGACGCCAGCGGTCTGAAAGGTCGCTGAACGATCCGATCTGGACAGAGCTGCCGGCTGGTGGTAATTACGCTGCTCGCATCGGGGCCCTAAGGCCCCCTTTGTTTTGGGGGCGGTTTATGCGGCCTCCAAGTCGCGATGGGTGATTAGCTCAGTTGGTAGAGCAGCTGACTCTTAATCAGCTTGTCCGGAGTTCGAGCCTCCGATCACCCACCATATTTGATCTCACGGGCTAGTCGCAGCGCCACGCAATGCTGTCATGCCTATCCCGTTAGTTCCGCTAATACTGCAAGTGACCACGGGGGACGCACGCCTTCAATGGCCAACGACCGTCGGAAATTGCTCTAACCAACCCATCCCCGGCAGCATCATGGCCACCCTGGCTCGGAGGCCGGGATAAACTCCGGTGGTCATCCACCTAAGGGCTTGAAATAGCAGAGGTTTCCTTCGTTCGCAGCCTTGGAAGATACGCCGGAACTGACGGCCTCTGGGAGGACATGAAAGCGGTTCCTGGGAGCTTGATTGGGTCTCCACCTTCGTGGAGATGACGGCGGTGGGTGGGGATGTTTTGAGTGGCGCTTTGCGCGCGAAATCACCGCACGATGACGCTACCCGGGTTCCTGTGATGCCAGTTACCGTAACATCTCATTTACCAGCCAAAGCCCCGCTTCGCGGCCAGCAAAGTCGCCTCAACCACCTCCGTCATGGCCGAGCCGTCGGCCATCCACGTAAGTTGCTGGAATTGCTGACGTGTTTTTGTTGGCGCAGGTTGGTAGACGTGCTGGAGCTGGTGGCGTTAAGGAGGGCTGTCGGCAGTGCCTTGAGGCTTGCATGGATCCCGTCCGGATTTCGTTGCTCGCCTCCGGCACGACGGGATGACGGTGGTGAGTGAGGTGATTTTGGGTGGCGCTTCGCAGCAGCGGTCACGGCTCAGTGGCGACAATTGCAGTCCGGACCAAAGGGGATAGGCACGCAATACTGTGCTGTAAGCTGCATTATTGTTTCCTTGACGTTGGGACCATTGACTCTGCTGGGCTGGGTCTCCAACCATCTTGCGGAAACTGCCGTATTTTCAACGAGGCGATCATTCGATGGAAGACAACGCTAACGGCGATGCTCCTGGCGATCTGAAGCGCACACCGCTCGATGACCTGCATATTGCGAATGGCGGCCGCTTGGTCGGTTTCGCCGGCTACGACATGCCGGTGCAATACAAGGCGGGTATCCTCAAAGAGCATTTGCATACACGCGCGGCTGCCGGTCTGTTCGATGTCTCGCATATGGGGCAACTGGTGATCAGCACGCCAGACGGTGATGTAAGAAAGGCTGCGTTGGCGTTGGAAAAGCTGGTGCCAGCCGACATTGCCGGACTGGGCATCGGGCGGCAGCGCTACACCTACTTTACGAATGATGCCGGGGGCATCCTCGATGACCTGATGGTGGCCAACCTTGGCGACCGGCTGTCGCTGGTGGTGAATGCGGCAACCAAGGAGGCCGACGAAGCGCATTTGCGAGCGAATTTGCCCGGTTCAATCAAAGTGGAGCGGCTGGAGCGTGCACTGATCGCGTTGCAGGGTCCGAAGGCTGAGGCGGCATTGGCGCGGTTGGCGCCCGATTGCGCTGCGATGCGGTTCATGGATGTTCGCGAGCTTGATATCGATGGAGAGGTTTGCACGGTATCGCGGTCGGGATATACGGGCGAAGATGGTTACGAGATCAGCGTTCCTGTCGCAATTGCTGAACCGCTGGCGAAAGCCTTGCTGGAAATGGAAGAGGTTGAGCCGATCGGACTGGGTGCGCGCGATAGTTTGCGGCTGGAAGCGGGCCTTTGCCTTTACGGGTCTGATATCGACGACACAACGACGCCGGTTGAAGCTGCCCTTATGTGGGCGGTTCAAAAGGTTCGCCGCGAGGGTGGAGATCGCGCCGGCGGTTATCCGGGTGCCGATGTCGTGGCGGCGCAGTTGAAAGATGGCCCCGACCGGCTGCGTGTTGGCCTGAAGCCGTTGGGCCGGGCGCCGGTGCGAGGCGGTGCGTCGATCTATGCTACGGAGAGCGGCGGTGAGGCTGTCGGGGTCGTAACGTCGGGCGGTTTCGGGCCAAGTTTCGGTGGGCCGGTCGCGATGGGATATGTGCCGGCCAAGCTGGCTGAAGCCGGAAACGGATTGTTTGCCGAAGTGCGCGGAAAGCGCCTTGGAGTAGAGACTTGCAAGTTGCCATTTGTCGAGCCGGGTTATCGGCGGAATTGACGGCAACGAAATATTCGGAGTTGATGGAATGCTGAAATTTACCAAGGATCATGAGTGGCTGAAGGTCGAGGATGGAACGGCGGTTGTCGGGATCACCGCGCACGCTGCCGAACAGCTCGGCGATCTCGTGTTTGTGGAATTGCCCGAGGTTGGCAAGGACGTCGAGAAGGGCGGGAACGCCGCGGTCGTGGAATCGGTGAAGGCGGCATCAGACGTCTATGCGCCAATTGCCGGGACCATTGCGGAAGTGAATGAGGCGATTGTCGAAGATCCTTCGATTGTGAATTCCGATCCTCAAGGTGCGGGTTGGTTTTTCAAGGTGAAACTAGCCTCAGCAGGCGATGCTGACGAACTGCTCGATGAAGACGCCTATAAGAAACTTATTGCTGCGGATAGCTGATGTTCAAGCCTGAGACGTATAAGCCCTACGATTTTGCCAACCGCCGTCATATCGGTCCCTCGCCTGAGGAGATTGCCGGAATGCTGGAGCTGTTGGGGTATGCCAGCCTGGACGAGCTGATCGACGCGGCGTTGCCACCGGGTATCCGGCAGAAAGAACCGCTGTCATTGGGAAAGCCGGTGACCGAACTTGGCTCGCTTGACCGGATGCGCGAGGTGGCGGGCAAGAACCGCGTCGTCACTTCGCTGATCGGCCAGGGGTATCACGGTACGATCCTGCCGCCGGCGATCCAGCGCAATATTCTGGAGAACCCTGCGTGGTATACGGCTTACACGCCCTATCAGCCTGAGATTAGCCAGGGGCGGCTTGAAGCGCTGTTGAATTTCCAGACGCTGGTGTGCGACCTGACCGGGCTCGACATTGCCAACGCCTCGCTGCTCGATGAAGCAACGGCTGCTGCCGAGGCGATGGCGATGGCGCACCGGCTTTCGAAATCGAAAAGCGATACGTTCTTTGTCGATCGCGAGTGTCTGCCGCAAACCATCGCGGTCCTGAAGACACGTGCCGAACCCCTGGGATGGGATGTCGTCGTCGGTGATCCGGCAAGCGATCTGGACCCATCCAAGGTTTTTGGGGCGATCTTCCAGTATCCAGGCGTGTCGGGTGCTTTTGAGGATTTCTCTGAACTGACAGGCGCGCTTCACGAGGCTGGAGCGCTGGCTGTTATGGCGGCCGATCCGATGGCGCTGACGTTGTTGAAGCCGCCAGGTGAAATGGGTGCCGACATTGCTGTGGGTTCGATGCAGCGTTTCGGGATGCCGGTTGGGTATGGCGGTCCGCATGCCGCGTACATTGCAGTCAAGGACGCCTACAAACGTGCATTGCCCGGACGGCTTGTCGGCGTCTCGGTCGATGTCAATGGCAACCGCGCCTACCGGCTGTCGCTGCAAACGCGCGAGCAGCACATTCGTCGCGAGAAGGCGACTTCCAATATCTGTACCGCACAGGTTCTGCCAGCGGTGATCTCGGCAATGTATGCGGTGTTCCACGGGCCGCGAGGCTTGCGGGCCATTGCCGAGCGTATCCACCGCAATACGGCGCGACTGGCGGAGGGGCTGAGTTCGCTTGGCTTTGAACTGGCACCAGACGAATTCTTCGATACCATCACGGTGAAGGTCGGGGCCTATCAGGGTCTGATCATGAAGAATGCTGTCGATAACGGGGTGAACCTTCGTAAAGTTGGTAGTGACCGCATCGGCATCACGGTTGATGAGCGCACGCTGCCCGCGACGCTTGAAGCAGTGTGGCGCGCGTTTGGCGGTTACGATCTGAAGTTCAGGGATGCGGTTCCGGACTATCGGTTGCCGGAGAAACTGATCCGGACGTCGAAGTATCTGGAGCACCCGGTGTTCCACATGAACCGCGCGGAAAGCGAGATGACGCGCTACATGCGGCGGCTGGCCGATCGTGACCTGGCGCTTGACCGGGCGATGATCCCGCTGGGGTCGTGCACGATGAAGCTCAACGCGACCGTTGAGATGTTGCCGATCACGTGGCCTGAGTTTGCGCAGATCCACCCCTTCGCGCCGGCCGATCAAGCCGAGGGGTATGCCGAATTGATCGCCGATCTGTCGGAGAAGCTGTGCGTGATCACCGGTTATGACGCCATATCAATGCAGCCCAATTCAGGTGCGCAAGGCGAATATGCCGGGCTGTTGACGATCCGCGCCTATCACAAGGCACGCGGGGATGATCATCGCACGGTATGTCTGATCCCTTCGTCGGCGCATGGAACGAATCCGGCGTCGGCTTCGATGTGCGGAATGGAAGTGGTGGTCGTAAAGACACGCGAAGACGGCAATATCGACCTGGAAGATTTCCGCGCCAAAGCCAAGTTGCATGCAGACAAGTTGGCAGCCGTGATGATCACCTACCCGTCGACGCATGGTGTGTTTGAAGAGACGGTTCGCGAAGTTTGCGACGTGACGCACGAACACGGCGGCCAGGTTTATCTTGATGGTGCTAATCTGAACGCCCTCGTCGGTCTGGCGCGGCCTGGAGACTTCGGCGCCGATGTCAGTCACCTCAATTTGCATAAGACGTTTTGCATTCCACATGGCGGTGGCGGGCCGGGCATGGGGCCGATCGGCGTCAAGGAACATCTGGCGCCCTACCTTCCCGGCCATCCAGAAACCGGTGGAAGCGACATGACCGTTTCGGCGGCCCCTTACGGATCGTCGGCGATCCTGCCGATCTCGTGGAGCTACTGCTTGATGATGGGCGGCGAGGGGCTGACGCAGGCAACGCGGATTGCCATCCTGAATGCCAACTATATTGCCAAGCGATTGTCGGATGCGTTCCCTATTCTCTACACCGGTGACAAGGGCTGTGTCGCGCATGAGTGCATCGTCGATACCCGGCCCTTCAAGGAGACCGCCGGCGTCACGGTTGACGATATCGCCAAGCGGCTGATCGATTGCGGTTTCCATGCGCCGACTATGAGCTGGCCGGTTGCCGGGACGCTTATGGTTGAGCCAACGGAGTCAGAAACCAAAGCCGAGATCGACCGGTTCTGCGATGCGATGCTGGGGATTGCCGATGAGATTTCGCTGATTGCCGATGGCAAGGCGGACCGTGACAACAATGCGCTGAAGCATGCCCCGCACACGGTTGAGGATCTGGTCGGCGGATGGGACCGGCCGTATTCGCGGGAAGCTGCGTGTTTCCCAGTCGGAGCGTTCCGGGTCGACAAATACTGGCCTTCGGTCAACCGGGTCGACAACGTTTACGGCGACCGGCATCTGGTGTGTTCGTGCCCGCCAATCGAGAGCTACGCGACAAAGAAAGATTAGTGAGGTGGATCAGAAGTTCGTTGTTCAACTAGACGCAACCTGGGAAACGAACTTCTGATCCGTAAACCTCACTAGACTCATAGTTTTGCTAGTGTGATTCAGAGCCCGAGAATTCGCTCCGAGGCTGCCGCAAATGATCGGCGAATTCCTGACTCATCACACTGGAGCACTTTCCGACCAAATCGAACCATTCTGCCGAGGCGGATTAGTGACAAGATCAAGTGGACCGGCACAGCGCGTGGCGGTGCCACGGGCAAGACGGGATGCGCAGAGATTGGCGCACATCCGCCCGGCCCTTTGGGTTTCCAAGCGGCGGCCGCCCAGTGCGTCGAGCGGCTTGGCCGATCACCCAGATCGACCCGCGCCACTCTCCTGCTGGATCGACTCGCCGCTTGAGAAACAGAATTGATCCAATTTGGTCGGAAAGTGCTCTAGCAGGTCGTAGAACAACTCATGTGGCTCGCGACGTGACTGTGTTCTTCAACGGCCTGTTGGGCCGCGCTGGGAACACCGCTGAGTGGCGGCGGCAATATGAGTGGCGAAATGGATGAGGCTGAGTTCGAAGCACGCGTGCAGGACGCGTTCCTGCAATTGCCGGAGGTTTACAGGAAGGCTTGCGAGGGTGTGGCTGTGCGCTCGCAGTCGCTACCTTCCAGCGAGACGCTGCGGGCTCTCGAGATAGAGGACCCGATGGGATTGCTGGGGCTCTATCATGGCGTGAGCCTTACTCAGAAGAGTGTGTTCGATGTGGCCGGCATGCCCGATACGGTTTTGATCTACCATCTGCCCATTCTTGCCTATGCCGAGGAGAAGGGACTGGCTGTGAACGATGTCATCAAGCACGTCCTGATCCATGAGATCGGGCATCACTTCGGCTTTTCGGATGATGACATGGAAGCGATCGAGGTGCGCGGGCGCGAAGAATAGGCCGGATACCGCCTGACTACGAACTCTCTGCAAATCGTCACAAAAGATCCTCGCTAAAGTTCGTTGTTAAAGATCCTGCCCGCAGGCCCAGCCACTCGACCAGGCCCATTGGAAATTGTAGCCGCCAAGCCAACCGGTGACGTCGACGGCCTCACCGATGGCATAAAGGCCGGGAACGGCTTTGGCCTGCATGGTGCGCGAAGAAAGCCCGGCGGTATCAATGCCGCCAACGGTGACTTCTGCCTTGGCGTAGCCTTCGGTTCCTGTTGGCTCGAACGGCCACCGGGTCAGCTTTTCCTCGGCGGACTTCAATGCGCGGTCGGGCAGATTACCAAGGTCACCTGACAATCCGAATTCACCCTCGAGCTGGTTTGTAAGGATCTTCGCGAGACGCCCAGGCAGAGCGTTTGAGATTGCGGTTGCCAGGCTGCTTTTGGGGCGGCTGCGTTTTGCTTCGAGTAGCCATCCCGCATCTGTGCCGGCCTGAAAGTTGAGCGTGACCGGCTGGCCGGGAGACCAGTATGAGGAAATTTGCAGGATTGCAGGGCCGGACAATCCGCGATGGGTGAACAGCGCTGCTTCGCGAAACGAGGTCTTGGCGCAGGACGCAATGACGTCGGCTGAAAGTCCGGTGAGATTGCCGAAGATTTGTTCCGCGCCGCCCAGGGTCAAGGGCACAAGTCCGGGGCGCGGGGGAATGACGCTCAGGTCAAAGCGGCGGGCGAGATCGTAGGCGAATCCGGTTGCACCCATTTTGGGAATCGAGGGGCCGCCGGTGGCGATGACCAGCGATTTTGCCGCGGCCGTTGATTGATCTAGGCGAACGGTGAACTTGCCGTCGGCATGATCGACATCGCGGATGCCTTGGCCGAGCAGCAATTTAACGCCGCCGTTTGCGCATTCGGCTTCCAGCATGGCCACGATCTGTTTTGCGGATTTGTCGCAGAATAGTTGGCCGAGTGTTTTTTCGTGCCAGTCGATCGCGTATCGCTCGACGAGGGAAATGAAATCCTGGGGCGTGTAGCGGCGCAGGGCAGACTTGGCGAAGTGCTTGTTTGAGGAAATAAAGCATTCGGGTGCCGAATGGATATTCGTGAAATTGCAGCGGCCGCCGCCTGAAATGAGAATTTTCTTGCCGGGCCGGTCAGCGTGGTCGATCAGCAGGACCGAGCGGCCACGCTGACCGGCAGTTGCCGCGCACATCATTCCCGCGGCGCCGGCGCCCAGCACGATTGCGTCGTAAGTCTTGAGCGTTTCGTTCATCGATACTGTCGGGCTAAACTGTTGTCGGGCGGGTCCGGGTTGAATCACCGGGTTCGATTAGCGATATGCAAATTCAGTTCATATTCATCCCAGTTTTGAAATGCAGGTGCTGAAACGGAATTGCGAGGGGTGGCCGATGGCCGTCGAGAACGCAAGCAGAAAATGGACCCGGTTTGAACGGGGGCGGGGTCTGGTGTCGGCAGCGGTCGGGCTTGCCGGGGCGAGTTTGCTTGCAGTTGCTCCCTCACATGCTCAGGATCGGGCTCAGGATCGGGCTCAGGATCGGGCTCAGGTTCGGGCCCAAGATCAGGCGCAGGTTTTGGCGCAGGTTCTGGGGCCCCCTGGCTTTCCACCCGAACAAGGCCCGGCTCAGCGCGCACCACCACCTGCGGCTCCGATAAAGACTTGGGCACCGCTGAAAGCACCACTTCCAGGCCGTGCGCCGAAGTCCACTGGTGGGCTGGTGGTCGCGGCCAATGATGCAGCGCCGGCGGTTGCCACGACCGGCGATCCTTTGAAGGATGCCATTGTCGGTTTGCTGTCCGATCCGATGTCGGTCTCGCTGCCGGTGCGCCAGCGTCTAGACGAATTGAAGCGCTATTACGTTGAGCCGACGAGTAAAGTGCTGTGGCAGGATGATGCGCTGAAAAGCCAGTTTCTGCAGCGGTTGGAAAATGCGGCAGCCGATGGGCTTTCCGATCGTAGCAATGCAATCGAACAATTGGACCGGCTGCAGCGGGTCAACCGGTTTGCATTGAGCCGGGCTGCGCATCTCATGCAGGCGGCGAGACTTGAGCTTTACTGGTCGGCGATGTTCTTGAAATACGCCCGTGAGGTTAAAGTCGGACGCATCCTGCCAACCAAAATCGATACCAAACTCTATTGGCAGAAAAAGGAAATCGATCAGGTTGCGGCATTGCAATTGATTGGGACGCTGGGCGGGGTCGATGCTTTTTTCGACGCCTGGGAACCTCAGATTCCAACCTACAAGGCGCTCAGGAAGGCGCTTGGGGAATACCTCCGAATCGAGCAGGAGGGGGGCTGGCGCAGCGTCAAGGCGAATGCGGGAGATCTATTAAAGCCGCAGATGGAGAGCGATGTCGTTCCGCAGTTGCGGGCGAGGCTGGCGGTTACCGATGGTGCCCGGGCTGAGGCTGCGAGGGGTGAGGAAACCGTATTTGGCGACGATCTTGTTGCGGCGCTGAAGCGGTTCCAGCGGCGGCATGGATTGGTCGATGATGGGGTGGTTGGCAAGAACACGCATTTCCAGCTCAACATTCCCGTTGCATCGCGGATTCGACAAATCGTGTTGTCGATGGAGCGCTTGAGATGGATGCCGGAAAATCTCGGGCAGGACTACGTTCTGGTGAATATCGCGGGTTATGAGCTGCGGCGGATAACAGGCGGGCGGCAAACAGAACTAATGCGTGTGGTGGTTGGCAAGCCCTATCACCAAACACCGGTATTCTCCGACAAGATGACGTATGTCGAGATTAATCCGTATTGGAACGTGCCCAATTCAATTGCGGTGAATGAGGAATTGCCCAAGCTCAAAAAGTCGGCGGCAGCGCGCGCGGCAAAGGGCTTCGAAGCTGTTGTCGGCGACAGGGCTGTGCCGTTGACGGCGATCAACTGGAGCCAATATTCGAAGGGCAATTTCCCAGTTCGATTGCGTCAGAAGCCGGGGCCGGGAAATGCGCTGGGCCGGGTGAAATTCATGTTTCCAAACCGGTTTAATGTCTACATGCACGATACACCTGCGCGCTCGCTCTTCAGCCGGTCGGCGCGAGCGTTTTCGCATGGTTGCATTCGGCTGGCGCGACCTATCGAGATGGCCGAAAAGGTTCTGGCCGGTGTGCCGGGTTGGGACCGAAAACGTATTGATGCGGTGCTTGAGAAAGGCGAACGAACCGTGGTGTCGTTGCCGTCGCCGATATTCGTGCACATCACCTATTCGACGGCGTGGCGGGACGAGGAGGGCGATGTGCAGTTTCGTCCTGACATCTACCGGCGAGATGCGAAGTTATACGCAGCGTTATTCGGCAAGCCGTATCCATACTAGAGCACTTTCCGACCAAATCGAACCATTCTGCCGAGGCGGATTAGTGACAAGATCAAGTGGACCGGCGCAGTGCGTAGCGGGGCTACGGACAAG
>JAHZKP010000110.1 GCA_022600345.1 Alphaproteobacteria bacterium
CAATAGATCGTGCATCAGGCTATTTTCGTGCCGCATGGTGTTGATCCCCTTTCGTGTCCCGAGTTGCCGCCAAGCCCTCGAGTCATAGAAGAATCAATGCCATGCCCTTTGTCCATAATAATCGAACCGGACAGTAGTGAGTTCGTTATTTAACTAGACGCAACCTTGGGAAACGAGCTTCTGATCCGTAAACCTCACTAGATTCATAGTTTTGCTAGTGTGATTCAGAGGCAGGAATTCGCTCCGAGGCTGTTGCAAATGATCGGCGAATTCCTGACTCATCACACTAGTGACAATCAATATGATTGGCTGGGTCCAGGGGTTTATTTCTGGCAGTCAAATCCCAAGCGGGCAGCGCTGTTTGCCAAAGAAAAAAAGGCGCGCGATGAGGCAGCGTGGGATCCAGTGGTGGTTGGGGCTGTCGTGGAACTTGGGCAATGCCTGGACCTGACTACCGAGGCTGGGATAGAGATGGTTCGCTCGGCGCACAGTTCGCTGGAAAAAATTGCGCAACAAGCAGGTGACCCACTTCCCACCAATAGTGGCGGCGGCGATTTTGTCCTGCGTAAGCTCGATTGTGCGGTTATACGAACACTTCACGCTATCAGGCAGCAGAGCGGGCACACGTCTCTGGATACGGTTTTGGGCGTGTTCCAGGAGGGTGCTCAGATTTATGCCGGCGCTGGTTTTCGAGATAAGACACACATCCAAATCAGTGTTTGCAATCCGGCAATGATCAAGGGTGTTTTTCGCGTGGATCAATCCCAATTGAAGTAGTGGTGAGGATATGCAGCGCTCGGTTTATCTGAGGCCGGTGGGGTTCATTGCGAACAAGGATAGCGGTGAGGACGGCGATGTCTGGGGCGGCATACCGATGGCCGGCGGACCGCTTGCGTTCATGGCGCTGGAAATCATTGAACGGCAGGGGAGCGGCGTAAAACGGCGGGTGTGTTCGCTGAGCGAGTTCTTTGAGCGCGACTGGGGGCGACAGACGCTGGCTGCGGCCGACCTGTTTGAAGCGCTGCGTAATCCCCGGGGGCGGATCTGCGGACTTTCAATGGACCGCCCGCGCATTATGGGGATCGTCAACGTCACGCCTGACAGTTTTTCCGATGGCGGTTCGTTTAGTGGGGTTGAGGCTGCTGTCGACCACGCGCTCAGGCTTGCCGAAGAGGGTGCAGAGATCCTCGACATTGGTGGCGAGTCGACGCGGCCGGGATCGCAGACTGTGCCGGTCGACGAAGAATTGCAGCGGGTCATGCCGGTGCTTGAGGCGTTGCGCGCCAGAACCGATGCATTGATCTCGGTTGATACGCGAAAGGGCCGGGTGATGGAGTTGGCAGCGGAGGCTGGTGCCGACATCATCAATGACGTTTCTGCGTTGACGTATGACCCGGATGCGCTGGCAATCGCGGCTGAGACCGGACTGCCTGTAATGCTGATGCATGCGCAGGGCGACCCCAAGACGATGAATGACGATCCGCAATACGGCGACGTTGTTTTGGATGTCTTCGACTTTCTCGAACGCCGCGTGTTGGCCTGTGAGGCAGCAGGGATTCCACGTGACAAGATGATCGTCGATCCAGGGATCGGGTTTGGCAAGCACCTGCACCATAACGTCGCGGTACTGGCGGCTATGAGCCTGTTTCACACGCTGGGCGTGCCGGTGCTGTTAGGGGCCAGTCGCAAGAAACTGATCGGTCAGTTGTGCAATGTCGAGGATGCCAAGGGGCGGGTGCCAGGTTCGATTGCAGCAGCGCTATCCTCGATTGCCCAAGGTGTGCAGATCGTCCGCGTTCATGATGTTGCGGCAACGAAGCAAGCGATCTCAGTTTGGATGGCAGCGTTGATGGGCGACGAAAAAGCGGTTTGATGGTCAGTGTTGGGCGGCCAATGTAGCGCGCCCTACTGGGGAAAGAGGGCTGAATTGGTCCAGTTGGAGCCGATGGGGGCGATCGTCGGTGCCTTCTTTTTCGTTTTGGCTGTGGTTTTTTTGGTGGCTGCCTTCTTGGCATAATATTTCTTGTTCGCGACTTTTCTGGCTCTCGCCTTACGGGCCTTGCGGCTAAGCTCGCGGGCGCGGGCGGCCTGCCTTCTTTTTCTGGTCTCGAAAAGTCGCTGTATCGCGTAGCGATATGCTTTCGTGGTTATTGGTTTTCGGATCGGGAGGGGCGGAAAGCCGTTCAAGTCCAATCCGATCATCGCGACGCTTTGGGTCGTCAGGTGGCGTCGTGGAGCAGTCCGGGAGGACGTGATGAGAGCAGCGCGCGTGACAGCCAATGCTGCCAGCCTGACGGGTGCGGCTCGCAAGGGCTGTAACGCCGATTGAAGTGGCGCAGGTTTCAGGATTGGAGGCGTGCTGCGGTCATTGGAGATCCAGGTACCTGGACCAACCGGATGGGCAATGGTCAGGGTTTTTCTGTAGGAGGCAACCGACGTCTTCTTGATCCTGCGGATCGTCAACATGGCCGCAATCATCGCCTTCATTCCGGTTGGAACGAAATCCAGGCGGGCCAGGAGCTGGCGATGTGGACCTGCTGGCGCTGGTGTCGGTGTGGAGGTAATCGGTTCATTGAAAGCGACGGGGAATTGGTCGGTGAACCGGTGGTCGGCAGGCGGCTGGTGCGTTGTCTTCAGCAACGGCGACTGGGCGTGAATCGAGGGGCTGGGCATTGCAAGCAGCCCTGCCAAGAAAGTGAATATCGCTGAAGCAACGATGTACTTGCGCCTGGTTCGCACAGTCAGTTCGCTTTCGCCTGATCGTTCAAGCGGGGGAGACTTCCGATTGCAGCGGGCTCGCCAGGTAAACGGTTATAGCGAAACACCGTGCAGTCGTTTCCACCCCGGAGGGACAAAACTTGGAATTCGGGTGCTGACCGTGACGACGCGATGAACCAGACCGGTCTTGGTGGAGATTTTTGATCCAGCCTGCTTGAAACAGGGCTCAGATCAATTCCGATACTCCTACTCAACGTATAATGCAGGTTGATCTGCAACGGTTAATTTCTGATTAACATCCTTTGATTCGGCTAATGATTTCCGAATCTTGCGAGCAATTTGCGCGGCGTGAGAAAATTGAGCAAAGGCGTGGAAATCTGAAAAATTAGCGAGTTGCGGGGGCGGGCTCACAGCTTTTGCTCGCTGTGAGTGTGGCGCGGTGATTTCAGATCTGCGCGCGGTGTCGGGAGGTGCTTATGCGTTCGATCAAACAGCGGGGCGGGGCGTCGACTACGCTCGCCAGGCGAATCAGTTGGCCGATGCTGACCCTATATGGACTGAGTGTTACGGTCGGAGCGGGCATCTATGTGCTGATCGGGGAGGTGGCGGTTCGTGCCGGGCCTCAGGCACCAATCGCGTTTTTGTTAGCTGGTCTCCTGGTCGCATTGTCGGCAGCCAGCTACGCGGAATTATCCGTTCGCTTTCCCGTCAGCGCGGGCGAGGCGGTCTATGTCGGGCATGGTTTCGGCAGGCAGTGGCTGACCTTGCTTGTCGGATTGTTGGTGTGCGCGACCGGCGTTGTTTCTTCGGCGACGTTATTGCGTGGTGGTGCTGGTTACATCAGGGAATTCGTAGACCTTCCGGTTTGGCTTTTGAGTCTTGGCGTTGGTTCGTTGATCGGTGCGATTACCGTTTGGGGAATTTCGCAGAGTGCATGGACCGCCGTAGTGTTAGGCGTTCTCGAATTAGGATTGCTGTTCACAATTGCAATTGCCGGGGGGGCAGACACATCGGCGCTGGCGCCTGCTGTGGCGGGACTGTTTGAGTTGGGCGGCGGCGCCCAACTGCTCGGGCTTTCGGGGGCGGTGCTGTTGGCGTTCTTTGCCTTCATCGGCTTTGAAGACATGGTCAATGTCGCCGAGGAAGTCAAAGAGCCAAAGGTTGCCATGCCGATTGCCATTGCTTTGACGTTGGTCGTTACCACGGCTCTATATTTCGTCGTGGCTCTTGTGGCGCTTGCTCATGTTCCGGTTTCCGAATTATCGGCAAGCAAAGCTCCTCTGACATTGGTGTTTGAAAGATTGTTCGGCATGGACGGAAGCATCGTGACGGGTATTGCGATTGCGGCGGTGCTGAACGGCGTGCTGGTGCAGATCATCATGGCGAGCCGCGTGCTTTACGGGCTAAGCCGGATGGGAGCGCTGCCGGCGGTTATCGGAAAGGTCAATTCGGTTACGCGGACGCCGCTTGTGGCGACGATTTTGGTGTTGGCGCCGGTACTGGTGTTGAGCCTAGTTTCGCAAACCGCGACACTTGCCGAATTGACCTCGACCATCACGTTGAGCGTGTTTGCGGTCGTCAATCTGGCGCTATGGCGAATTAAGCGCGGCGGAGATGACCGGGGTGAGGGTTTGCGTGTCCCGACCTGGGTTCCGCTGACGGGGTTTGTCGTTTGCGTGGTGTTTCTTGTGACCGAGTGGTCTTCGCGGATGCTCGCATAGAGCGGTTCGAAGAAATTTCTCAGAGCTGTGCTTTGCGGTCGGTTACCCGTTGTTCGACGGCTGCCAGAATAGCATCGCGGACTGTCTGGGCCTCGACCTCACCGCGGCGGATTTCGCGTGGCAGGATGATCTGCTGGTTCTTTGCCATCGCGCGGAGGTTTTCTGTTTCCGCAATGGTGGCGAGTTTATCGCGCAGCCCATCGGCGCCTTCACGTTTGAAGATGGGGACCAGACCGAACACGAATGGATCAAAGCTGGAGCCGGCGGCATCGGGCGATGGGGGTGTTGCGGGTTTTGCCGTTTTTGCTTTTGCTGGTGGCGCGGTGGGTGGCTGGGGCGGTTCAGCGGCTGGAGTCTTGCTTGGAACGTTGGCCGTCTTGTCCGACTTGGCTGGCTTGGGCGCTGGTGGCGCAATTTTTGCGGGCTGCGGTGCCGGTTTTTCTGTTGGATTTTCCGCATCGGATTTGATGGGGGCTCTACCCGTTGCGCGGCGTAAATCCCGGGCGACCGGCCATTCACTGTTTCGAACACGGACCGATGTGAAAACGGCCTTGGACCTGTTCGTCAAGTCCTCGGCGGCTTTCTGGTCCAATTCCGGGACGTCGGAATAAAAGCGCTCGAAGAAGCGATCCTTTGAGGGACCAGACAGGTTGCGCGTTGTTTTTTTCTGATTGGCCATGGTGTTGTTTTTCCGTTCGGCGTTGTCGGTTCGCTCATTCGATCAGATGGGGATGTGGGCGGACAACTCGCGATAAAGCGCGGCCATGTGACTTGCTGCGTCGGCGTACTTTTCTTCCAGCGTTTGGCGTTCAGGCGACCAGAAGAATGCATTCGCCAGATCGCCCGACATCGGCATCTGGGTTGAAAGAGTTGGATGGTCGGCTGCGATGGTGTCGATGAAGATCTGGTCCTGCCCGCCAGGGCGAACATAGTTGGCCAGGCATTTGTAACGGCGCTCATTGTGCGGGGTGGCCAACAGCGCTTCGGGGTCCTTGGCCTCAATGATCATGGAGATCTTGTCGACGGCAAATTCCGACACCGAATCGGGCCGGAAGGGGACGATCACCTGGTCGGCGAGGCGCAAGGCGGCCTGGGTGGCATTCGAGATGCCCGGCGCGCAATCCAGGATGATGATGTCGGCCAGGGGAGCTGCGAAGTGGAAGGCGCGGCGGAAGTGCTCGGCGCAGCGGGCCTTGGCCTGGCGGAATGGCGTGTTGTGTCGCGAATAATGCGAAATCAGTTCGTCCTGCATGTCTTCGAATTGAAGCGAGCCTGGCAGCAGGTCGATGGGGGCGTTCGTGCCGGCATCGGTTTCGATGTCGCCGACACCCTTGATGACGTAGTCGGCGATCGGGTTTTGACCGTACATGCGGTCTTCGATATAGGCGGCGATGTTGCGGGAGTTGCGCTGGGCGTCGATCCACTGCTGGTTGCCGGTCAGGATCAGGGATGAATTCGACTGGGCATCCAGGTCGATCAGCAGGACGCGCTTGTTGCCCCACACTGCGAATGCATGGGCCAGCATGACCGAAATTGTCGATTTTCCAACGCCACCCTTGCGGTTGGCGACTGCCAGGAAATACCCCATCGAACCCTCACTTTTCCACGTGCGCTATTGACCGGCGAGGACACGGCTTCTGCGTTTTCCTGTGCGCCCGCGCAATTCTTCCCGATCCTTATGCGACGATTCCCCCGCGTCGGTCAGCACTTGCGTCGAAGGGCACTGATCGTGTGGCAGGTTGTCGCTGAATGGTACCTGGGAGTCTCGTTAATTGGTCGAATTTAACTTCGATGATGCCTGCGAAAAGAGCCCAGAATATCGGCACTTGGCAAGAAATGCATGGATTTGAGTCATTTTTCGTTATGGTTTTTGATGTGTTGAATCCGATTCGGGTGGGCATAGTACATCTGCGAGCTACTCGGTTTGGGGGAGTGCGCGGTGGCAATCGAAGGTCTCGGGGGGGCTCGGTGAACTTGATTGCTACCGCGCAACCGCGGTTTAAAGTCATCCAGCAGATTCGATGAGTTTTTGAGCGGTTTAACCGATAAATAATCTGACAGGAACTTCGCCGACGCACCGATGGCGGCTTGAGGACCTGAGGGGGATAAGATGGCTCGACGTTATTTCGGAACAGATGGTATTCGCGGCCTGGCCAACAAGCACCCGATGACTTCTGAGATTGCTCTCAAGGTCGGGATGGCGGCTGGAAAGGCCTTCCAGAACGGTCAGCATACGCATCGCCCAAGGGTCGTGATCGGCAAGGATACACGGTTGTCGGGCTATATGCTGGAAGCAGCGCTGATGTCGGGCTTTACGTCTGTGGGGATGGATGTGTTCCTGCTCGGGCCGATGCCGACGCCTGCTGTTGCCATGCTGACGCGCTCGCTGCGTGCCGATATCGGCGTGATGATTTCGGCCTCTCACAATCGCTTCGATGACAATGGGGATCAAGCTGTTCGATCCAGATGGTTATAAGCTGTCGGACGAGATGGAATTGCGGATTGAAGAGCTGATTGAAACGGACTCCAGCAAGCTATGGGTGCCTGCATCGGAAATCGGGCGTGCGACGAGGGTTGAAAGCGCTCGCGAGCGCTACGTCGAATACGCCAAGCGCACCTTGCCCAGGAATTTGCGGTTCGACGGCCTGCGCATCGTTGTCGATTGCGCCAATGGCGCAGGCTACCGGGTAGCACCCGAAGTGCTTTGGGAATTGGGCGCTGAAGTCATCAAGATCGGGGTCGACCCCAACGGCCGCAACATCAATCACGAGTGCGGTTCGACGGCGCCCAATGCGTTGATCCAGAAAGTTCGGGAAGTGCGGGCGGATATCGGGATTGCGCTCGATGGAGACGCCGACCGCGTGGTGATCGTGGATGAAAAGGGCCGCATCGTCGACGGCGATCAGCTTATGGCTGTGATTGCCGAAAGCTGGCATCGGCGGGGCCGGCTGTCTGCTGGTGGCATCGTTGCGACGGTGATGTCTAATCTGGGGCTGGAGCGGCATCTGAAGGGCATGGGCTTGTCGATGGCCCGAACGCCGGTCGGCGACCGCTATGTCGTCGAGCACATGCGCAAACACGGCTACAACGTTGGCGGCGAGCAGTCCGGGCATATTGTGTTGTCGGATTATACGACCACCGGCGATGGGCTGGTTTCCGCGCTTCAGGTCCTGGCGGTGGCGGTTGCCAGCCAGCGTCCGATCTCGGAAGTGTGCTCGTGTTTCGAACCGCTGCCTCAGGTCTTGAAGAATGTTCGTTACGGTGGCGGCCGGCCACTGGAAGACGCCAATGTGCGCTCGGTGATCGAGGGGGCGGAAGCGCTGTTGGGCGATTCGGGGCGGTTGGTGATTCGCCCATCGGGAACGGAGCCGGTGATTCGTGTGATGGCGGAAGGCGACGATCAGGGGCTGGTCGACCGGGTCGTGGGTGAAATTTGCGATGCGGTTCGCAGTGCTGCCGCCAAGGCTGCGTGAGGTCTTGAACTGGACGCGGCGTGGGCCTGGTATCGGTGGGCCCGGCTGCAACGAATTCCTTCATAAGTGGCCCGGTAGCTTGCTTTTTTAAGTCCGCGCGCGGGTCTTTAGCGAACGCGTGATCTGGTTCCGTGTGGATCGGTGTACGTGGGTCGTCGCGGCCACGTATCGGGCGTTCAGTGGCGCCAGGGTTTGAAATCCGCCCCACTTTGATGCGGCGGTTAAGCCTCCTTTAAAACTTAGGCGTGAATACTCCCCTCTAGCAAAAACGTTTCGCGTTGTACGTGTCCTGCCGGTGTGTCGCCGGCTGATCGATGAGGGGTATCATGATCAGGACGAGCAGCGCCATTGCGTTTGGCGCCTTCCTTATTTCCGTTTGCGCAAGTGGCGCTGGTGCGGCTGACCTTTATGGCAGCTATGCCGGTAGCGTGAAGGATCGGTATGTTCCGCGGCCAGTCGAGCGCGCCGCGTCGTCGATTTATCTGAGGGTCGATGGCGGTTATGGCGCACATGACGATCCGGTGATGGTTGAAGACGGTGTCTATGACCTAATCAATGAGGAAATGGACGGGGCGTGGAGCCTTGGTGGAGGCGTTGGCTACTACTTCACTCCCAGCATCCGCGGTGACGTTACCGTCGAGCGGCGCTTCGAGACTGACGCCCAGGGGGCGCTTGCCGACAACCGGACCGGCATTGCAGGCCTGCGCTCATTTGGCGTCGAGAGCACGCTCGTGATGTTCAACATGTACTACGACATCGACAACCGGTCGCGCTTCACGCCCTACATCGGTGCGGGCCTTGGCTACGTTCATCACGAAACCAAGGACGGCACTGTTCAGCTTTCCGGTGGTGGCACAGGAACGATTGCGGGAACGAGCACGGATGATGTCGCCGGCTCGTTGATGGCTGGTGTTTCGGTGGCGCTGCTTGACCGGGTCAAGCTCGATGTCGGTTACCGCTTCCTCTACATGGGCGCGACGACGACAGGGCCCCTGGTGGTAACGCCCACGGGCCAGCAGCAGCCCGTTCGGGCAAACGACCCGACACTGGAAGACCTGCACGCCCACGAGATCAAGTTCGGGCTTCGCTACGACTGGCATTAGCCGGCCCTCCGCGTTCGCGTAATTCACTCAAAGTATCCAGGAATTGTCAGGACGATGCGAGGCTTAGTGTGCCCGCGCTCCTTGCGAAACAGAAAGAACGACCCATGAAACTTAAAGCGCTCAGCCTATTGCTAGGTCTTGCGGTCTCAACGGCAGTCAGCGGGACTGCCATCGCAGCCGACTGGAATTATGGTGCCGGCAGCATCAAGGATGGTGCGACTGCAGCCGTTCCCGTGCCGGCTCCTGTGCCGGTTCCTGAATATGCGGCGCGTTATTATTTCCGCGCCGATGCGGGTGTTGGGTTCGGCGATGCGCCTGATTCGACTGAAGAAGGTTACTACTACGGCAGCGATGCGGTTGGTGGTCCCTACGGGTTGCGCTCGAGCTGGCTAAACGATGACTTCGATACGTTCGTTACGCTTGGTGTCGGAGTCGGCATCAACATCGGTGACCGGTTCCGCGCCGATTTCACGGCTGAGACGCGC
Source organism: Alphaproteobacteria bacterium (assembly GCA_022600345.1). Lineage (GTDB taxonomy): Bacteria > Pseudomonadota > Alphaproteobacteria > Rhizobiales > Hyphomicrobiaceae > Filomicrobium. The sequence goes on from JAHZKP010000110.1 coordinate 9,501, forward strand.
AGCAAGGAAGAAGTGAAGATCGACGGCCAGTATGCTTATGAGGGCGTTACACGAGGCGGACAGTGGGATGAGGTGCGTGGCGCGGTGCGCGATAAGACGTCACTGTCGGGCGGCGTGTTCTTGTTCAACGGCTACTACGACTTCAAGAAGGTCGGTGGTGCGCGGTTTACCCCATACGTGGGTGGTGGTGTTGGCTTTGCCTGGAACGAGTTGAAGAGAAACCATAGCACGATTGAGAACTCGCGGACCTGCAACGCGACGCCGTGCCAAACGCAGTTCCGACGGACGGACAACCTCAATACGCAGGACAAGACGCATGACATTTCGTTTGCTGCATCGTTGATGGCCGGGATGGCCTATCGTCTGTCAGACTATGCGCTGTTGGACATGAACTATCGTTATCTGTTCATCGATGCGACGGATCATGGGATCCACATCCCAAGCCGTCCGGGTCGCACATTCGGTGGCGATACGAAGGTTTCGATCGGTGAAACGCACGAACATCAGATTCGCGCAGGTATCCGTTTCGAAGTAAATTAGAGCCTTATTCGACCAAACGGAATCGTATTGCGATTCATTGGTCGGATGAAAAATGCTCTTAATTCTAAGACAATAGAGCAGCTCCATCCGATCTGCTGACCGTTGAACCGGCCACGTCAGATCGGATACTGCTCTGAGCGGAAATTCTACAAGGCGCATTTGCGGACGGGCTTTGTAGAAAAAACGGCGGTGCCTTCGGGTGCCGCCGTTTTTCGTTTGTCTGCTGGTCGTGCTGAGTGCAGTGGCTAACGGCATGTCCGGCGAAGTTGGTACTTGTTGTGGTGCCGCAATTGGGCTAACCGTCGCAGTGGGTCACCTCCCCCCAACGGGAGGCTTCTATCTGGAAGGATAGCCACATGACGAATAACGCCAAGCCGGCAGCGCTGCCGGCCAATCCGCATTTTTCATCCGGGCCGTGCGCCAAGCGCCCTGGCTGGACCGTCCAAAATCTTGAAAACGCTTTTCTTGGGCGCTCGCATCGCGCCAAGGACGGCAAGGCGCGACTCAAGCTTGCCATCGATAAGACCAGCCGAATCCTGGGTGTGCCCGAGGGGTATGTCTGCGGGATCATGCCGGGGTCCGATACCGGTGCGTTCGAGGCTGCGATGTGGAGCCTACTTGGCGCGCGCGGGGTCGATATCCTGGCCTGGGAAAGCTTTGGATCGGGCTGGATTACCGACGCCGTCAAGCAGCTCAAACTTGCTGATTTGCGCAAATTGGAAGCAGGTTATGGACGGTTGCCCGATCTTGACCAGGTCGACTTTTCGCGAGATGTGGTGTTCACCGCCAACGGTACGACTTCCGGCGTAAAAATCCCCAATTACGACTGGATTGCCGCCGACCGGGAAGGGTTGACGCTGGTTGATGCAACCTCGGCTGTCTTCGCTCAGCCGATCGACTGGGACAAGGTCGATTGCCTGACGTTTTCCTGGCAAAAGGTGATGGGAGGGGAGGCGGCTCACGGCATGCTGATCTTGTCGCCGCGTGCCGTGGAGAGGCTGGAAACCTATTCGCCTGATTGGCCGATGCCCAAGATCTTCCGTCTGACGAAGGCTGGAAAACTCAACGCCGGGATCTTCAAGGGTGAAACCATCAACACGCCCTCGATGCTGGCAGTCGAGGATTACCTTGATGCCTTGTCGTGGGCGGAGTCGCTTGGCGGCCTCAACGCCTTAATGGCGCGCGCGGATGGCAATGCCAAGGTTGTTTTGGATTGGGTGGCGGCGACGCCGTGGGTTGAAAACCTGGCTGAAGTTCCGGCGACCTATTCCAACACATCCGTGTGCCTGAAAATCGTTGATGAGGCTATTCTCAAATTAGCCGAAGATGAGCAGGCCGGGTTTGCCAAAAAGATCGTAGCGCTGCTGGACGCTGAGGGTGCCGCCAAAGATATCGGCTCCTATCGCGATGCCCCGGCGGGATTGCGGATCTGGACCGGTTCAACGATTGAGGCGAGCGATCTTCAGGCGCTCTTGCCGTGGCTTGATTGGGCCTTCGCGGAAGCGAAGGCGGCGCTCGGCCAAGCTGCCTGAGCACACCGTTTGTGATGGGGAGCAGCCCCATCACATCTTCGCTTGGCATGCGGAACGGGCCAGGATGAATCAAGCGATATCGCTGGAACAATGACAACGTCCCATAGAATTTAACGGCGGAATTGGTGGCGGTTCTATTGGCCGCGCTCGTTACCGTACTCGACAAGGAATATGCAAATGACCGCACCCAAGGTTCTCATTTCCGACGCGCTGTCGGAAACGGCAGTTCAGATTTTCAAGGATCGCGGCTTGGACGTCACGTTCGAGCCAAAGCTTGGCAAGGACAAGGAACGGCTTGCCGAAATGATCGGCGAGTTCGATGGGCTTGCGATCCGGTCGGCAACCAAGGCGACCGATAAACTGATCGCCAAAGCGGACAAATTGAAAGTCATCGGCCGCGCCGGTATCGGCGTTGACAACGTTGACATCAAGGCGGCGACCGCGCGCGGCATTATCGTGATGAATACGCCGTTTGGAAACTCGATCACCACGGCAGAACACGCCATCTCGATGATGATGGCACTTGCCCGGCAGATCCCTCAAGCCAGTGCCTCAACGCATCTTGGCAAGTGGGAAAAATCCAAGTTCATGGGTGTCGAAGTGTTCAACAAGACGTTGGGCATTATCGGGTGCGGGAATATCGGTTCGATTGTCGCCGACCGGGCCATCGGATTGAAGATGCGGGTTATCGCATTCGACCCGTTTTTGTCCGAGGAGCGGGCCCTGGAAATCGGTGTCGAGAAGGTTCAGTTGGATCAACTGCTGGCGCGGGCTGATTTCATTTCGCTGCATACGCCACTGACCGAGAAAACGCGCAATGTGTTGTCGGCGAAGGCGCTTTCGAAAGCCAAGCAGGGCGTGCGGATCGTCAATTGCGCGCGCGGTGGGTTGATCGATGAAGCGGCACTGGCCGAGGGACTGAAGTCGGGTCATATCGGCGGTGCGGCGTTGGATGTTTTTGCTGAGGAGCCGGCTGAAGAAAACGTATTGTTTGGAATGGATAACGTGATCTGCACGCCGCATCTGGGGGCGGCAACGGGAGAGGCGCAAGAAAACGTCGCGGTGCAAGTGGCCGAGCAGATGTCGGACTACCTGTTGAAGGGCGCGATTACGAATGCCATCAATTTCCCATCGATTTCGGGCGAAGAAGCTCCGCTTCTGACGCCGTGGGTTAAGCTGGCCGAGCAGCTTGGATCGTTTGCCGGTCAATTGACCAGTGTGCCCATCAAGGGCGTGCACATCGAGTACTGCGGAGACGTTGCCAAGCTCAACATCAAACCGATGACGGCGGCGGCGATGGCGGGCGTGCTGAGGCCGTCGCTGCAAGACGTCAACATGGTTTCGGCCAGTGCCATAGCCAAGGATCGCGGCATCGGCGTGGAAGAGATGCTGTGCAGCGAGCACCACGTTTACGACAGCTATGTCAAACTGACGGTCAAGACCGACGAGTATCATCGCTCCGTGGCCGGGACGGTGTTTGCCGATGGCCGGCCACGCGTTATCCAGGTGCGCAACATCAATATGGATTTCGAGCTGACGCAGCACATGATGTTCATCCGCAACGAGGACAAGCCGGGCTTCATTGGCAGTTTTGGTCAACTGACCGGCGATGCAGGCGTCAATATCGCGACGTTCAACCTGGGGCGTGAAAAGGCTGGCGGAGATGCCATCACGGTTGTTGCGCTCGATGCGCCGGTGAGCGACGAAATCCTGGAAAAGGTGACGGCCTTGCCGCAGGTTTTGCGCGCCCGGCGGTTGGAGTTTTGAAACGATTGTCGACCCCGGACTGTAGGCGGGAATCGTCTGATGGGCCTGACGGGCTGGTGTGTTATCGCCGGTTCGTCATAAAACAGGCGTGTTCTCAAATAACCCCTTGTGGCCGAAACCAGGTCTCAAAATCTGCTATTCGCTGTGGAAGGTAACCTTATGAATAAATTCGTCCTGGGGACCTTGGGGCTCGCAATGAGCGCTATCGTTTCGACGGCTGCAATCGCTGAAGACATTACCGCGAAGTCGGTCATAGAAAGTGTCCTGGTGTTTCCTTCCGGAGCGGAAGTGTTGCGCGAAACCAAGGTTGGGTTGCCTTCAGGAGAGACGACGATCGTATTCCCAGATCTGCCGGCTGAAACGGTGCCAGGTTCGATCCGGGTCGAAGGAAGCGCGCCGGGTGAGTTGCGGATCGGGTCTGTCGATCAGCGGCGACTGTTCGTGCCGCAGTCTGGCGATGACAACAGTTCGGAGCGCCAGAGCCTGGAAGACGAGCTGGAGCGGTTGCGCGATGAGCGTTCGCTTCTGGAAGGCCGGATTGAAGCGTCCAGAACGCGCCAGACCTTATTGAAGAACCTTGCCAATCTGCCGACGGTTCCTCCCGGGCGGGATGGTGGCGGCAGTGGCGGGCAGAGTTGGTCGCAACTGCTGGCCTTGATCTCGACGGGCATGGGGGATGTTCATAAGGACATTCTGGCAGCCAACGTCGAGATTCGTGAAATCGACCGCAAGGTTGCGGATCTGGAAAAGCAATTGCAGGAGCTGTCTCCCAAGCGGGTGCAGCGCACGCAGGTCAAGGTGTTCGTTTCAACCGATGGTGCATTCGATGCGGAGCTGACGTTGAAGTATCAGGTGCGCAATGCGTCGTGGGTTCCTACCTATGAGGCGCGGCTCGATACGGGGGCAAAGGACCGTGAGCCGGCACTGAACCTGGTCCGCCGTGCAAGGATCTCGCAGCGCACGGGCGAAGAATGGAAAGACGTTGGGTTGAAGCTATCGACGACGCGTCCGACGTCGGGCTCGACGGCTCCCAATATCCGGCCGATTACCGTTGATATCCGGCCGCCGGCCAAGCCCAAACCGATGGTTGGCACGTTGTCGATGGAACGCGCGGAAAAAGATGTTGCTGGATTTGCCGATGAGAGCAAGGTGCGCCGCAGGGTCGCCAGGGGGGCGGCGCGCAAGATGGCGGCTGCTGCTCCGGTTGTCGCCAAGGTGGCCGATGCGCCGTTCCAGGCGGTCTATACGATTGCTGGGCGTGCCGACGTTCTGTCGACAGGGGAAAAGAAGAGCGTCGTCATCGGCCTGGAGGATCTGAAACCCAGCCTTCGGGTCAAGGCTGTACCGAAGAAGCAGGCGACGGCGTTCTTGTATGCCAAGGTGAAAAGGCAGGCTTCGACGCCACTGTTGCCGGGGGCAGTCACGCTATTCCGTGACGGCACATTCGTTGGCAAGGGCCGGTTGCCGCTGATTTCGGGCGAGGAACACGAACTTGGCTTTGGGGCTGATGACCTGGTGCGCGTGAAATACGCGGTCGTAAATGAAAAGCGTGGCGAAACCGGCCTGATTTCGACCACCCAGACCGATAACCGCAACTACAAGATAACCATCACCAATCTGCACGACACGAATATCGATGCGACAGTCCTGGATCAGATGCCGGTTTCGGCCAATGATAAAATCCAGGTGGATCTGACCGCTGGTACGGCGCCCAGCAATACCGATGTCGATGACAAACGCGGTGTTGTTGGTTGGGATTTCACGCTGAAGCCGAAGGAAGAAAGGGTGATCGACTTCGGGTATGTCGTGAAGTGGCCGTCGACGGAGAAGATTACGTACCGCGGGCGATAAGGTTCGTTCCGTCCGGGGGGCGTAAGAGCGCTGATTCCCCCCGGGCGGTTCGAGGGTTGGCTGCCTGTGGCGATGGTGGAACCAATCGAGCCATTGCGAACGAAGTTGGGAATAACCGATGCGCAAGACATTCTACGTTGTGATTGGACTGGTCATCATTGCGGTGAGTGCCGGTGGCATGTGGTACCGGATCAACAACGATCCGGGTGCTGCGCGGCGGTTTGATTGGGCGATGGAGAAAATTGGCGTTGGTCAGGACGTTAACGCCAATAGGCAGGCTCCAGATGCTCCAGCAGGACGGTCCGGAAGGCTTTCTGAGCACGAAGCGCGTTCCAAGCGGCGGGAGGATCGACGCGAGCGCCGGCAGAACCGGGACCAGTTGGAGTTATTCAAGTTGGGGCTTGATCTGGCGAATATCGTCGTGGGTCTGATCGGTATCTATCTGGCATACTCTGGAATGCGGATGCGAAGCGGTTCGTCGTAAGCGATCCGGGCTGAGGTTTCGCCTCGTGGCTTTGACAAATAGCGTTGTTGGGGTTAGCAGCGCTTACTCCCCTGGAAAAATGCCCGCGGCACGCTCATCGTGACCTGGGCCAGCTTGCGCATGTCGAAAGGTCGGAAATGACGAACGTGGTGGTTGTGGGTGCCCAGTGGGGCGATGAAGGCAAGGGCAAAATTGTCGACTGGCTCTCAGAGCGCGCCGATATCGTTGTGCGGTTCCAGGGCGGACACAATGCCGGTCATACGCTGGTCATAGATGGCAAGGTCTACAAGCTTTCGCTCTTGCCATCAGGTGTGGTGCGCGAAGGCAAGGTCGGGGTGATCGGCAACGGCGTCGTCATCGACCCGTGGGCGCTGCGCAAGGAGATCGCGACGCTGCAAGGCCAGGGCGTGGAGATTACCCACGATAATCTGCGCATTGCGGAGAATGCCACGCTGATCCTGCCGCTGCATTGGGAACTTGATGTTTGGCGCGAGGAAGCGGCCGGGCGGGGTAAGATCGGTACGACAGGACGCGGAATCGGTCCGGCCTATGAAGACAAGGTGGGGCGCCGGGCGATCCGGCTGAACGACCTTGCTACGATGGAAACGCTGGGGCCGAAACTGGAGCGCATTTTGGGGCATCACAATGCTCTGCGCCGGGGGCTTGGAAAACCGGAGTTCTCGCAAGACGAGTTGATGGCCAGCCTTGAAGAGGTTCGCGGCGATATCCTGCCGCATATGGAAACGGCCTGGGATTTTCTCGACCAGGCGCGCCGGGGCGGAAAACGGATCTTGTTTGAGGGCGCGCAGGGAGCGTTGCTGGATATCGATCACGGGACCTATCCGTTCGTGACGTCGTCCAACACAGTGGCGGCGCAGGCGGCGACGGGGTCTGGCGTCGGTCCAAAGACCGTTGGCTATGTGCTGGGAATAGCCAAAGCCTATACGACGCGCGTCGGTTCAGGGCCGTTTCCGACCGAACTCGACGATGAAATCGGCCAACGGCTGGGTGAGCGGGGCCATGAATTTGGCACTGTCACCGGGCGTCAACGGCGCTGCGGCTGGTTTGATGCCGTGCTGGCGCGTCAAACGATCAAGGTTGCAGGTATCGACGGGATCGCGCTGACCAAACTCGATGTGCTCGATGGTTTCGAAGAGATCAAGGTTTGTGTGGGTTACCTTCTCGACGGGGAGCGGATCGACCGTTTGCCGGCCGGGCAGAATTCACAATCGCGGATTGAGCCGATCTGGGAGACGTTCGAGGGTTGGTCGGAGTCGACGTGCGGTGCGCGAAAGTGGGCGGACCTGCCGGCACAGGCGGTCAAATACGTGCGCCATGTCGAAGAGCTCATCGAATGCCCGGTGACCTTGCTCTCGACCTCGCCGGAGCGCGAAGACACGATTTTGATGCGCGATCCGTTCGAGGATTGATGCGGGCGGAGGTCTTTGGTTGGCCCAACACTGCGTAAACGCGTGTTGGAGCATTCTCTTTTGGCCCAACACTGCGTAAACGCGTGTTGGCGAGTTCTTTCTTGGCCCAACACTCGGTAAACCGGTGTTGGAGCGGTGCCAAGATACGGCGGGCCGACTTGCGTTATTGCGGCCCAACATTCGACAAGCCGGTGTTGAAGCGGTTCCAAGATACGGTGACTGGCATCACTGGTAGCCGGGTTGCGGCATCGTGCAGTGCCTACCCCCGCGAAGCGCCACCCAAAACATCCACACCCACCGTCGTCATCCTCACGAAGGTGAGGATCCATGCAAGTCTCAAGGAACCGCTACCAGTCCTCCTTGATGCCGCCGGATCCGGCGTCTCTTCTAAGGCGGTGAACGAAGGAAACCTTAGCAATTTCCCGGGCTTGCGTGGATGGCCGTCTTCACGGCCATGACGGAGGTGGGAAGGCCTGAATCTCAATAAACTTTCAAGAATCTCAGATCCCTGTCCCGCTTGGAACAGCGGCCGATGCCGCGTAGCGGCATATTGGTTTCAACAGACGGCGAGACACCAAC
>JAHZKP010000007.1 GCA_022600345.1 Alphaproteobacteria bacterium
AGTGGCGTGAACCCGTGCTATTTGCGTTCCCGGAAACTCATGCCGCGAAGCAAATGAGTTATCCGGGATCTTGCCGGTTTGTTGAATTCGTTCCGGTCCGCCGCATGGTGGGTAGACCCCGGATAAATGCTGTTCGCATTTTCCGGGGACGCAAGAGGTTGGGTGGTTTTTGGGGATGGCAATGCCGATGGCAAGCGAGGGATTTCATCCCTCACGCTCCCTGACCAGGGGCATGGACCCTGGGGTGGTGTCGGTGAGGTTTGGTGGCGGTTGGGTTGGCGCATGTTGATGGTTGTTAGCGGCTAGGAGGAGACGATGCTCTCTCGAAGCTATGGCTCATCGGGATGCAGAAGCTTGGATATCATTTCTTCTGCCAATTTTGCCGAGATACCGTCCCTTTGTGCAACAGCCAACGGATGCTCTGTTGGTTCCAACTCAATCAACGGTCGAAGTCCGTCGTCTCGTAAATGAACCATTGTTTTTAGGTTCAGCGTCACCTCATAGAAGGGCAGTCGAGTATTCAGCCAACCAAAAAAAGGGCCGACGTCTGAGCGCGTCTTCTGTTCATATGTTGAGACCCATTGTTTGAAGCTTGCTACGCTCAAGCTACACCACACGAGCCAGACAAACGGTTCTGTAATCGAGTGGACAGGGATCTGTAAGCATCCACGAACAAAGAATGTGTCACCGTCGATAATACAATCGTCAGTGCCGAGTTCGCAGCGATCCGGTCGCTCAGCCTCCAAGATTGTGTAGTAACTTTCGGGAGCATCTGGCCCGAAACTCGGTATGCCGGTGTGCGTCTCGCCACACGTACTGCATTGGAATTCGAAAGCCACAGTCCGTTGCCCTCACTAGATCCAGCCTCACCAGGATTCGTAGGACTTCATCGATAGTCCAGTCCGGGGCAAAAGCGATACTCTGCAATTATCAATAAACTTCGGTTGCAGGGCAGAGCGGAAACGGTGGTGGAAACCGCAATATTTCCGCCACTCCTGCGTCCTCAAGCCCCTACCCAGGTGAGATCATTTTGCCGGGGACGACGATGGCGTCGAAGTCATCCGCCGGGATGCCATCAAGAATAGCTTCTTCGCGCAGGGTCGTGCCGTTCTTGTGGGCGGTTTTGGCGATCTTGGCGGCGCGGTCGTAGCCGTATTTCTCTTTCAGTGGCGTCACCAGCATCAGCGAGTTCTTCAAGCCGGTCTCGATGTTTTCAAGACGCGGTTCGATGCCCACAACGCAGTTGTCGGTGAACGAAACGGCGGCATCTGCAAGCAGGCGGACGGACTGCAGGAAGTTGTAGGCCATCATCGGATTGTAGACGTTGAGTTCGAAGTGACCCTGGCTGCCAGCAAACGAGAGGCCGGCGTTGTTGCCGTGGATGTGGGCGCAGACCTGGGTCATGGCTTCGCACTGGGTCGGGTTGACCTTGCCGGGCATGATGGAGGAGCCCGGTTCGTTTTCAGGCAACGCCAATTCGCCCAGACCGGAGCGCGGGCCGGAACCTAAGAAGCGGATGTCGTTGGCGATCTTGAAGCAGCTCATGGCAACCGTTGTGATCGCGCCATGGCTCATGACCATCGCGTCGTGGGCGGCCAGCGATTCAAACTTGTTGGGCGCTGTCTTGAACGGCAGCTTGGTGATGTTGGCGATTTTCTCAGCGACCTTTTCGGCAAAGCCGACCGGCGCTGCCAGACCGGTGCCAACGGCGGTGCCGCCTTGAGCCAATTCCATCAGCTTGGGCAGCGTCATCTCGATGCGTTCGATGCCGTTGTCGAGTTGCTTGGCATAACCGCCAAATTCCTGGCCAAGCGTCAGCGGCGTTGCATCCTGAGTATGCGTGCGGCCGATCTTGATGATGTCCTTCCAGGCTTCGGCCTTGTCGTTCAGCGCGTTCCTGAGTTGCTGCAAGGCCGGGATCAGACGGTGGTGGATTTCTTCGGCACAGGCGATGTGCATGGCGGTCGGGAAGGTGTCGTTGGAGGATTGGCTCATGTTGCAGTGATCGTTGGGGTGGATGGGGGACTTCGTGCCCATCTCGCCGCCCAGCATTTCAATGGCGCGGTTGGAGATCACTTCGTTGGAGTTCATGTTCGACTGGGTGCCCGAACCCGTCTGCCAGACGACGAGGGGGAAGTGATCGTCGAGCTTGCCTTCGAGGACTTCCTGGGCGGCATCAACGATGGCCTTGCCCAGTTTCGGGTCGAGTTTGCCCAATTCCATGTTGGCTTCGGCGGCTGCCCGTTTGACGACTCCTAGAGCGCGCACGATTGGAGCAGGCTGCTTTTCCCAGCCGATCTTGAAATTGCCGAGCGAGCGCTGGGCCTGGGCGCCCCAATACTTGTCGGAAGCGACTTCGAGGGGGCCGAAGGTGTCGGTTTCTGTGCGGGTGTCTTTGGTCATAGGAGCCTCGAGATTTTTGTTTGCTCAACATTGGGCAAGCCCAAGTTGATGTCGGCAAGCCGGTGTGCGTTCTTGTGCTCAACACTCGGCAAGCCGGTGTTGAAGTTTTACTTGTTGGCTCCACACTCGGTAAACCGGTGTGGACGCTAGGTGCTACGATACGGCTCTGAAAACCGGTGTTGGAACCGCAGACTTTCAGCGTCGCTGAATGCTGAAGCTGGATTGGTGGAATTGTTGCAGGGAGTCATACACCGGCGCGGCGGTATCGCGCCACAGGCTGGCGGGGCAGCTTTGGTCGTAGTTGGGATGAAATGAGTAGGGAGTAGGGAGTAGGGAGTAGGGAGTAGGGAGCAGGGTTTCTTCTGATTCTCCCTCTCCCCGTACTATACGGGGAGAGGGTTGGGGTGAGGGGCTGCGAAATTCGTCAAGGGCAGCTCTTGTGTCTGCCCCTCATCCTCTCCTTCTCCCCGTCTGCTCAACACGATCTTGGAAAGTGTTGACCCTAGAAAACGGGGAGAAGGAAGCGTGTGGCGGACCCATGGTGGCAACTTTTGGGAAATTGATAGACGTTAGCTTTGGGAGATAAATTGGACCCGGGCGAGCTTCTTTGTTGCTCGTGCATTACCCCTTCGACAAGAAACCCTTCTAAGGCGAACATTTTCAATCGCAATTCGATGAGGTGTGACCCATCGCACGCGACCTTCGAAACCACCCTCGATCGTCGAGTAGGTGACATAGTCACCAATTCTTGGATTAGACGTGCGTTCATTCATGGTGTTCTCCATAATGTGCTGAGAACACCAAAACAAATTTGCTCAGCTTGATTTGAATTCGGTTTGAGCTGATCCATCGCTAGAACCGCGCAGCTTACTTCTTCCTGAAAGCATCCAGGCTGACGATTTCGGCGCCGGCTTCTTCTTCTTCTGCCGGTTTTGGAGCATCGGCCGTGTCGCCATCCGGGCTGCCATCAGCCGCGGCGGCAGGCGGGGTCTCGGGCAAGTGATCGTCTGCCATTTCGGCGGACTGGCGGACCAGATGCGAAATCGTGGCGGGCTCGGCGGGTGTTTGGCCGGGCATCGGCGGGTGATCTGGATCGGAAAAATTCTGGTCCAGCGTCGATACCGAGAGGTCAACGGCTTCAGCGTTGAAGTCGGGTTCCTCGAATTGCAGGCCGTAGCGGACCGAGGGATCGAAGAAGACCTTGATGGCGGTGTAGGGAACCACGACGCGTTCGGGGATGCCGTCGAACGTCAGCTTCACCTCGAAGCGATCATCGCCAACGGACAGATCCCAGAAGCGGTGCTGCAATACGATCGTCATCTCGTTGGGGTACTTCTCACGCAGGCGCTTGGAAATCGAAACGCCGAGCGCGTTGGTGTCGAAGGAAATGTAGAAATGATGGTCCCCGGGCAGTCCGGATTTCGCCGTGCGCTGGAGAACTGTGCGCACGAGACCGCGCATTGCGTCCTGAGCCAAGGCCTCATAGTCGATCATCGAGTCGCTTGTCATCCCGTCCCGCGTAAGTGAGCGCCTTAGGCGATTATCCGCTGCACCCCCCGTGGCAGCTACTAAAATGGCCGTGGGGGCATCTTCGTACCGTAGTCTTCGGCGAAACAGGGGGCCGAGGTCAAGTGCTAGAGCATCATCCGACCCCGACACCTGGGAATCAAGCGCTTGATCCTGAACACGAGTGGAGGGCTTCTGTTGCCCGGCGCCCTCCGAACCGCGCCTTACCCGGCTAGGGGCAAGGACTTAAGGTAGGGATTAGGCACCGCTTACGCAGCGACTGCACCCTCAGCATAGTTGTCATTTGCAACTACTTAGATGGCCCGATAACGGCGGTACCATGCCGAGCAAAAGCTAAACCCTTTACACCCTCGTCGATCCTATTTCGCCCCCATCAAATGCCCGCGTTACCTGGATTTGAGCCGATTGGGCCAGGTCAGCGCGACGGGCATGTGGTGGAGGCGCCGGGTACCGCCCCCGGGTCCGAATGGCTTATTACGGCCGCGTTTATCGCCATAGCCGGTTTGACCCGGCACCTATGAATATAGGCGGTGGTTGAGAGAAAACAAAGTGCTGAGATGAGAAGTGGTTGCGGTGTGGTTGTTAACGCACGCATTGGCGACAATGTGCCGGCAAGCGGCCGGGGAGACGCGATAACTGGCGAATCAGACGTCTCCTGACGTGGTGATGTGCAGTACCTTGCCGCAGTGCTTGCAGTGAACGGCGTCGGCATCGTGGCGGTTGAGACCGCAATCGTCGCATTCGTGCATGACACGCGAGGGGCGAAAGATGGTCTGCACGAGCCGCAAGAACAGCGCGACCCCCAGCAACAGGATGATGACCGATAACAGCCGCCCGCTGGTGCCTTGAAGGGTAATGTCGCCGAAGCCCGTCGTGGTGAGTGCGGTCACCGTGAAATAGAGCGCGTCGACGTAGTTATTGATGCCGGGGTTGGTGTGGACCTGCATGACGAAGACCAAGGCGGTCATGACGAACAGGAAGACCAGTAGGTTCAAGGTCGATTGGATGACCTCTTCGTTGCGCTTGAAGAACGCAAATTCATCGCGCAAATCGGCAAGCACCCGGTAGGATCGCAGAAGGCGGAGCGCGCGAAGGACGCGCAGGAACAGGAAATTGCCAAGCACGGCGGGCAGCAACAGGGTGATAATGACGATAATATCCGCCCAGGTGGCGAATTCCATGAAAAAGCGTTTGCGGTTGTAAGTGATCCAACCGCGTATCGATAAGTCGATGATGATCAGCACGGCTATCACCAGGTCGGCCCACAGGACCCATGGGAGATCTTCGTAAATCGATGCCCACACAAAGAACACGATCGTAAATACGTCGAAGGCCAGGAGCGCGAATCTGAATCTGCGCGCGCCGGGGTCCTTGCCGTGGTAGAGGCCGCGGAACATCTCCCGCCAGGATCTTGTTGGTGCGGCATTCTCGTGCGAAGCCATTACGGATCAACCTGCTGTCTGCTGTTCTTTGGCCGACAGGTGTCAGAACTGTGAGGCTGGATGTCAAGCGCAAGCGTTAACATTGGTTCAGGTCGCTGGGGCCTTTTTGCCGGTCCTGAGCGCTATCGGGCCGAGACCGGTTGGCCGCCGCTGAGGGCCTGCGTGATGGCTGTTTTTATCATGGCGGCGTCGTTTGCGGTTGGGATTGCGACGGTGTTCGCGGTGTCGTTTATCAGCGACCCTTCGATGGAAACCATGCTGGGGTCGGACGATCCGCCGATGTCGTTGATGCTGTTGGCGCAGCTTGTCATGCAGGTTGTGACCGTCGTTTTGGTCCTATGGGCCGCGCGCATGTTTGCAGGTGACCGGTACGCCAGTTTGTCAATGGTGCCGCTTCCCGGCGGCGGGTTGACGGTTCTGAAATCGTTTGTGGTTTTAGCGATCGTTTCAGGCGTTTTCACGATCTATGCGTGGAACTTTGCCTACGACGACATCATCGCCGATGTTTCTGAGCTTTGGCCGCTGATGAAGGGTGAATACTGGTGGCTGATGCTGCTTGTAGCTGTGGTCGGTGCGCCGCTATCGGAGGAAATCTTATTTCGAGGGTACCTGCAGTCGGCGCTGGCGAAGTCGCAGCTAGGCTTCTGGGGGGCGGCGCTTTTAACCAACACGGCGTGGACGGCGCTGCATGCGGGTTACACGATGACCGGGCTGATTGATGTGTTCATTGCCGGGCTGGTGTTTAGCTGGTTGCTGTGGCGCACGGGCAGCCTGTGGGTGCCGATCATCTGTCACGGCCTTTATAACGGGGTGATCTTTGCGGTCCTCTCGGCGGTGGAGTTGCCTGCGGGAGCGCCAGTGGGTTTGCCTGCGTGATTGTCGAAATCGAGAATCGCGAATAAATAGGGCCCATGCAACAATATCTCGACCTCATGCGGCGCGTTCGCGACACGGGCGCAAAGAAGACCGACCGGACGGGGACCGGCACGCTGAGCGTGTTCGGACACCAAATGCGGTTTGATCTTAGTGACGGCTTCCCGATGGTGACCACCAAGAAGCTGCATATGAAGTCCATCGTACATGAGCTGATCTGGTTTTTGGCGGGCGATACCAATGTTGGCTACTTGAAGCGCAACGGCGTTTCGATCTGGGATGAATGGGCTGACGAAGAGGGCGAACTGGGACCGGTCTACGGAAAACAGTGGCGCTCCTGGGCAACGCTCGATGGCGATGCGGTCGATCAGATTGCCCAGGTCGTGGAGACGCTTCGGAGGGACCCGGACAGCCGGAGGATGATCGTTTCGGCGTGGAATCCGGCTGATATTCCCGATATGGCGCTGGCGCCCTGCCACTGCTTGTTCCAGTTCTATGTCGCCGACGGCAAGCTCTCCTGCCAGCTTTACCAGCGCTCGGCGGACATTTTCCTGGGCGTACCTTTCAACATCGCGTCTTATGCGCTGCTGACCATGATGATGGCGCAGGTGACGGGGCTCAAGCCTGGTGAGTTCGTGCATACATTCGGGGATGCCCACCTTTATCTCAATCATCTTGAGCAGGCCGAACTGCAGCTTTCCAGGGAGCCCAGGGTGCTACCTCAGTTGGCTCTCAATCCGGCGGTCAACTCGATTTTCGACTTCCGGTTCGAAGACTTTGAGCTGACCGGTTACGACCCGCATCCGCACATCAAGGCACCGGTGGCGGTCTAGGTCACCGTGATATTGCATGGTGAATTGGGCGTATGGCGGGGATTCGAATCGCGAATTTTGTCAGTGTTGTGAATTCGCACGTTGCACGCGGAAATAGGTTTCCCGCCAATTTGTCATGTCGACTCAGGGTTTCAATCCGTCTACGTGCAATGCATCCGATGTTGAATGATGTTGTCGAGGTGGCGGATTGAGCATTGTGGTGATATTCGGTGGACGACAATGCAGTGCCAGAAAGTGGGCTGGACAGAGTGATTTATGCTGACTAGCAAGGACTAGGATTTTTTAGATGATTCTGGGGCAAGATATGCGCTTAACGATGGTTGCGGTCGCTGTTGTCAGCACAATTGCGATTGCTGGATGTGCAGGACGTGCGCCGCAGTTGGTGCAGGTCGTCAAAGCTGAGGACAACGGGATGACCTGCGATCAGATCGTTGCGGAATTGAAGTCAAATAATCAAAGAATGACGGATCTGGCCAAAGAAGAGGGCTGGAAGGTTACCCAAAACGTAGTTGCGGGTGTAGCAGGGTTTGTCATTCCGGTACTCTGGATTGGGATGGATTTTCAGGATGCCGCTGGGAAGGAAGGCAAAGCGTTGTCTCAGCGCAACGAGTATTTGACTTCGCTTGCTCAGAAAAAGTGCGGTGGTGTTCCGACCACGACCGCTAGCATCGCCCCACCATCCGCAGGCAAATAGGGCGGGACCTTTGTAGTCGAGGCCCAAATGAGCACCTCGCCGAATTGTGGTGAAGTCACAGTCAGCTTCGTCGTGGCGGTGGCTGAAAACGGTGTCATCGGCCGGGATGGCGGATTGCCGTGGCGGTTGTCGTCCGATCTGAAAATGTTTCGCCGATTGACCATGGGCAAGCCGATCATCATGGGGCGGCGAACCTGGGAATCGCTGCCAAAGCGACCGCTTGATGGGCGGGAAAATATCGTTGTTACCTCAGATGAAAGCTATTTGGCGCCGGGAGCCCATGTCGCGCGCGATCCAGGCGTGGCCGTGCGGCTGGGGTGCCGACTTGCAGACGGGGCGGGTGCCGATGAAGTCGCTGTCATCGGCGGGGCGGCGCTCTATAGTGCATTAATCGACCGGGCCGACCGGATCTACTGGACTGCGGTGCACGGATCGCCAGATGGCGACACGACCTTTCCAGAAATCGATCTCAGCGGTTGGCAATTCGTCAAAGAAGAAGCAATCGAGCGCGGCCCGAAGGACGAGTTTGATGCAACTTTGCGGATCATGGAGCGTTCTGGACGAATGGCGTCCTGATTTGAGAAGTTTCTTTTCGGTCTCTGGTTAACCCTGCAATTGGCGGTATTTGACGGGTTTTTTCAAGTTTCTACAGTAGTAAATTGGCCGACGTGCTCCAAGACTTGGCCTTGATCTAGGCTGGCTGCTCACCAAATCCTTCCTCAATGGTTTGCGTGTAGTTCGCGTTGGCCTATAAGCGCACTACATGACAGCGAACCGGCGCTCGCCGGTTGGTGCCCGTAATGCGGGTTTAAGCCGGTGTGGCGGATTGGAAATGCCGATCTGCTGCACCAGTCCAAAGAATTCCTGAAATCGAGGCGAGACTTCACGTATGCCCTGGAACAATCAGAATGGCGGCGGCTGGAAAAGCGGCGGCGGTGGAAATGGCGGCGGTCCATGGGGCCAAGGCGGCGGCGGCGGTGGGCACCACGGTGGTGGTGGCGGTCAAAACCAGCCCGATCTTGAGGAAATCCTCAAGCGCAGCCAGGATCGCATGAAGCAAGTGATGCCGTCGGGTGGATTGCCCGGCCCATTGATGTTTCTGGCGGCGATCGTGGGTGCGGCGGTCGTTGCATTTTATTCGTGCTTTTTCACAGTCAATCCGGATGAGTTGGGCGTGGTGCTGCGCTTTGGCAAATACGAGCGCCAGGAGCCCCAGGGCCTGCACCTGAAATGGCCCTATCCAATCGAGCAAGTGTTGAAGCCCAAGGTAACGCGGGAAAACCGCATTGAAGTGGGCATGACGTCGTCTGCCAGCGGGCGGGGCGGACTAACGCGGGATGTTCCCCAGGAAAGCCTCATGCTGACGGGCGATGAGAACATTGTCGATGTCGACTTTGTCGTCGTCTGGCGCATCCAGTCCGAAGAGACCGGCTCGGCGACCGGGCAGGCGGGAGTCGAGAAATTCCTGTTCAACATTCAAAACCCGCAGTCGACGGTGAAGGAAGTTGCCGAGAGCGCGATGCGTGAGATTGTCGGAAAGAGCGATATTCAGCCGATCCTGACGGCGGATCGTCAGAAGACCGAACTTGCGGTTCGCGAGCTGATGCAGTCGACACTGGATAGCTATAATGCCGGGATCAAGATTATCCGGGTGCAGATGCAGAAGGTTGACCCTCCCGGCAAGGTGATCGACTCCTTCCGCGATGTGCAGGCGGCGAAAGCCGACCAGGAGCGCATCCAGAACGAGGCGCGCGGCTATGCGAACAAGGTCGTGCCCGAAGCGCGCGGTGAAGCTGAGCGGATCTTGCAGAAAGCAGAAGGCTACAAGCAGCAAACCGTGCAAGAGGCGCTGGGTCAGGCTTCACGCTTCACGCAGGTCTATCAGGAATACTCCAAGGCGCCCGAAGTCACCCGCAAACGCATGTTCCTGGAAACCATGGAACGGGTTTTCAAGGATACCGACAAGATCATCCTTGATTCTTCTGGAGGCGGTTCAGGCGTCGTGCCCTACCTGCCGCTCGATCAACTCAACAAGCGCCGTAATTCGACACCTTCCAACGCAGGAGCCCAGTAACAGCCATGCGTGCATTTTCCGCAATTATTCTGATCCTTCTGGCGGTGGGCGCGGCGGCGGTTTATCTGTCGGCATTCGTCGTGCGTCAGACCGAGCAGGCGATCGTCCTGCAGTTCGGTGAGGTGAAGGACGTCATCAACGAGTACGAGATCGACAAGAACGGCAAGTTCGTCAACAACGCCGGGCTGAACTGGAAGATTCCGGTTGTCCAGGAAGTGCTGTTCTACGACAAGCGTATTCTCGATCTGGATACGCCGCCACTTGAAGTCATCGTGTCCGACCAGAAGCGTCTCGTCGTCGATGCCTTCGTGCGCTACCGGATTACGAATCCGCTGAAGTTCTTCCAGGCGGTTCGCACCGAAGTTCTTGCCCGCCAGCGGCTGGGCAATGTTCTTGAGGCTTCGATCCGTAGTACGCTGGGTGCTGCGACGTTCCAGGACGTTGTGCGTGACAAGCGCGAGCCACTGATGAACACGATCCGCGACAAGGTGAATG
The DNA here is from genome assembly GCA_022600345.1 of Alphaproteobacteria bacterium. Lineage (GTDB taxonomy): Bacteria > Pseudomonadota > Alphaproteobacteria > Rhizobiales > Hyphomicrobiaceae > Filomicrobium. The sequence continues at coordinate 10,342 of JAHZKP010000007.1, forward strand.
CCGAAGCCAAGGATTTGGGTGTCAGCGTTGTCGACGTCCGCATCAAGCGGGCGGACCTTCCAGAAGCCAACTCAGAAGCGATCTATCGCCGAATGCAGACCGAGCGTCAGCGCCAGGCAACCGAGATTCGCTCTGAGGGTAATGCTGCGGCAAACCAAATTCGTGCAACCGCTGATCGCCAAGCGACGGTTATCATCGCGGAGGCGACGAAAAAGGCTGAAGAGATGCGCGGTCAAGGCGATGCCGAGCGTAACAAGATCTTTGCCGAAGCGTTTGGCAAAGATCCGGATTTCTTCGCCTTCTATCGGTCGATGCAGGCTTATGAGAAAGGGCTTGCTTCCAGCGACACACGTTTGGTGATCTCGCCCAACTCGGAGTTCTTCAAGTACTTCGGGAATCCGGCGGGAGCTGCACCTCGATCCGGCCGCTGAGACTAGATTAATAAAGGCTGCGGAGCATCGCTTCCGCAGCCTTTTCGTTTCTTGGGACCCTCGCCGGCTGCTGGTTCCAATGCAAGGTTCGTTTCAATGCACGATCTTATCGTGGCTCTCGGGTTGGTTCTGGTGATCGAGGGATTGGTTTGGGCGTTGGCGCCAGATACCGGGCGCCGCCTGCTTGCACTTGCCTCGCAAATGCCGAACAGTTCGTTGCAAATGTCGGGTTGGAGTGCAGTGGCGCTAGGCATGGCGATCGTCTGGCTGTTGCGCGGATAACAGCCGAACCGGTCACTAGTGTTCCGGTTCCGACACTTGGTTCCCTTTGCCGCACTCGCACGACCAAGTGTCGGAACCCAAAGGAACACTAGCAACTCTATGATTCTAGTGTAGCTTCTGCACCCGACGTTTGGTTGCGAGGCTAGCTGAACGCGGGTACCAAACGTCAGGTGCGCTACACTAGCAGGCTTTTGTGCTACGGCTTTTATGCCGATTGCCCGATGGCGTTGTGAAACCCCAGATGACTGCCTGGAGACCACCTTCATGCTGAATAACCTCCCCCCTATAGCGCGATTGATGTGTGTGCTGGCCATTGCGGCTGCGGTTCCGGTTGCTGCCGTTTCGCAGGTTTCCGATGCGGTCGCGCAGAGAGCTGAGGGAACCCAGCAGGGCCCCAAGAGCGTGGCGCGGATTGCCAAGCGGCTGACGCCAGCGGTGGTCAATATTTCAACGAGCCAGATTTCGAAGGGCCCCAAGGGCCTGCCATTGCCCAAGGTTCCCGAAGGCTCGCCGTTCGAAGAATTCTTCGATGACTTCTTCAACAAGAATGGCGAAGGACCGGGTGTGGGCCGCAAGGTTTCCTCGCTTGGGTCAGGGTTTGTTATCGACGGCAAGGAAGGCCTGATCGTTACCAACAACCACGTCATCACCGATGCCGACGAGATTTACGCCAACTTTTCAGACGGCTCGAAGTTGAAGGTGGTGAAGGTTTTGGGGCGCGATGCCAAGACGGACCTGGCGCTGTTGAAGGTCGAACCGAAAAAGCCGCTGGCGGAAGCGAAATTCGGTTCGTCGGAAGACATGGAAGTTGGCGACTGGGTGATGGCCATCGGCAATCCGTTCGGGCTTGGAGGGTCGGTTACGGTCGGGATTATTTCGGCCAAGGAGCGCGATATCAATTCGGGCCCCTATGACGATTTCCTGCAGACCGATGCGGCGATCAACAAGGGCAACTCCGGCGGACCGCTGTTCAATATGGCGGGCGATGTGATCGGCGTGAATACGGCCATCATCTCGCCGACGGGCGGGTCGATCGGCATCGGGTTCGCCGTGCCGTCGGATACCGCGACCAACGTGATCGAGCAGTTGCGGCGATATGGTGAGACGCGGCGCGGTTGGCTGGGCGTTCGCATTCAGACCATCAGTGAAGATATCGCGGCAACGTTGGGGGTGGCGGAGAACACCGGCGCGCTGGTTGCTGCCGTGGAACCTGACAGCCCGGCTGCGAAAGGCGGCGTGAAGGCTGGTGACGTGATCTTGAAATTCGACGGCAAGGACGTGTTGAGTATGCGCGGCTTGCCGCGGATCGTTGCGCAAACGCCGATTGGCAAGGCCGTGCCGGTCGAGATCCAACGGAGCGGAGTGCGGCAGTCGTTGAGCATCGAGGTCGGGCGGTTGATGGAGAAGTCCGACGGCAAGTCGGCGGTTCGTGGGGAGCGAAAAGGAAAGGGCGAAGACAAGGGCGATGCCAGCGGTGTTATTCCCGGATTGAGCGTCAGTGCCATCACCGATGAGTGGCGTTCGAAATACAAGGTCGCACCGACGACCGAGGGTGTGATCATCACGAAAATCGATCCGGCAAGCGCGGCGCACAAAAAGAAGATCAAGGTCGGCGACGTGATCGTTGAAGTGGCGCAGGACAAGGTGGCGTCGCCTGAAGACGTGGCAAAGGCCGTCGCCAAAGTACGCAAGAGCGGTCGCAAGGCGGTGCTGTTGCGCATCGAAACGCCGGTCGGCGGTTTGCGCTTCGTTGCCGTGCCGCTGGAATAGCTTTGGTAAGTAGAGCGGTTCAGGAAGTGGCGGCGGTTCTTGCGCCGTTGCGACTGAGCAATGAAGACCGGGGATCGTGAGATATGGCTGAAAGCCGGGGTTACTTCGATAGCGTCGTAAGGCATTTCGTGCCGGTTCACCGTGACGGGCACAAATTCCTGGGCATCGGTGCGGTGATAACGCTGATTGCGTTTTTGTTGTCGACGTCGCTTGGGTTGATCGCCGCGCTTGGCACACTTTATGTCGGCTATTTCTTTCGCGATCCCGACCGTGTGACGCAGTTGCGCGAAGGCTTGGTGATTGCGCCCGCCGACGGGTTGGTGGCCGAGGTTGAGAAGGTGTTGCCGCCACATGAGCTGGACCTGGGCGGTGGCGAACGGTTCAGGATCGTGACGCACCTGTCGCCATTTGATGTGCACATCAACAGGTCGCCCGTTGCGGGGCGGATCTCGCGTTCGGTCTATGTGCCAGGCGGCTTCGTCAATCCGACACTCGATAAAGAGAGCGAAGACAATGAGCGGCGGCTAACCGTCATCACGACGCCGGTCGATCAGGAATTCGTGGTGGTGCAGATTGCGGGTATGGTTTCACGACGGATCGTTCGGTTCGTACATGAGGGAGATAATGTTGGCGCGGGGCAGCGCATCGGCCTGATCCGGTTTGGCAGCCGGGTCGATTTATATCTGCCGCCTGGCGCAATCCCGCGCGTGTCGGTGGGCCAGCGCATGGTGGCTGGAGAAACGATCGTGTGCGATTTGAAATCGGACGAGCCAGAACGCGAAGCCCGGCAGAATTGAAGGTTAGGCGGGCCGGACTATCGCTCAAAGCCGATTGACGTGAATCGCCTCAATCGCTGGGATGGGGCCTATTTCGTTTCGTCAGCTTCGCGGTGATAGATGTCGTCGGTGCGAATGATGTCGTCTTCGCCCAGGTAGGTGCCGATCTGCACTTCGATCAGTTCTAGGGGGACCTTGCCTGGATTTTCGAGGCGGTGCCATTGCGTGGCGAAGATGTAGACGCTTTCGTTTTCGCGGACGAGTTTTTCCATATCGCCGATCACGACCTTGCCGGTGCCCTGGACGACGATCCAGTGCTCGGAGCGGTGATGGTGCATCTGCATTGACAGTTTTGCGCCCGGCTTGACGTGCAGCTTCTTGACCTGGAAGCGGTCGGAGAGACTCAGCGTTTCAAAGTAACCCCAGGGGCGGAAATTACGGATGTGCTGATCCTGCTCCTTGCGTCCTTGTTCCTTCAAGCGCTTGACGACGCTGGAGACGTCCTGGGCCCGCGACCTATCGGCAACGAGAAGGGCGTCGGGGGTATCGACGATGACGAGATCCTTGACGCCGATGGTCGAGACGAGCGCGCGCTCGGAGTGAATGTAGCAGCCCTGGGAATCTTCGATGACGGCATCGCAATTGGCATAGTTGCGGGCTTCATCGCGCGGGGCGAGGTTCCACAAGGACGACCATGAGCCAACGTCATTCCAACCGACATCCAGCGGCAGCATGGCAGCCAGGTCGGTGTGTTCCATGACGGCATAGTCGATGGAGACGTTGGGGGCCTCGGAGAATGCGTCCTTATCGAGCAGCAGGTTGCCAAGGTCCATTTGGGCGGCCTCGAGGCTGGCGCGGGCGGCGCTGAGGCTTTGCGGAGAGAGGCGCTTCAGTTCCTTCAGGAACGACTTGGCGTGCAACACGAAGATGCCGCTGTTCCAGAAGTGATGGCCGGTCTCCAGGTAGGCTTGAGCGGTTTCAGAATCGGGCTTTTCGCAGAATGCATCCACGGCGAAGGCATCTTCGTGACCTTCGAGGGTTTCACCTTTTTCGATATACCCGTAGCCGGTATGGGGCTCGGTTGGGGCGATGCCCAGAAGCACAAGGCGCTCGGTTGCAGCGATTTTTGAAGCTGCCAGTATGCGATCGGAAAACGTCTGGGGATCGGTGATGACGTGGTCGGATGGCATCACGGTGATGATGGCGTTGGCGTCTTCGCGCGAGGTGACGAGGGCTGCAACTGCGATGGCGGCTGCGGTATTGCGGGCGACGGGTTCGAGCACGACGGCTTTGGGTTCAAGGCCGGCTTCCTCCAGTTCTTCCTTGATGAGGAACCGGTGGTCCTTGTTGCAAAGAAGGATGGGGGCTTCGAAGCCTTCCGAGCAAGGCAGCCGGCGAAGCGTTGCGCCAAGAAAGCTGCAATCCTGTTCGGCGAAGAAGCGAATAAACTGCTTGGGGTACATGGAGCGCGACAAGGGCCATAGCCGTGTGCCCGAGCCGCCCGACAGGATGACGGGATAGATTGGTGCGGTGGTGCGCGAAGTTGCTGTATCGTCGCCTTGTACGCTGTTGCCGGCGTTTAACTGGCGCCGGGTCTTGGATGGGCGCGAGGCGGTTCGCTCAAGCGCGGAGAATGAGCGCCTGCGTTCGGCGACCGGGGATAATTGCGGCCGGTTGGCCTGGATGTATGGCGAGGAAAGCCGGTCGTTAAGTGGCTTGCGGCGTGCAGAAGCGGCCGTGTTCGAAACGCGGGACATGTAACTCACCCAATGTTGTTGTTGTTCTTGAAAACTTTAGCGGCTGGTCCGTTGGCTTAGTCGGTCGCGCAATGATTTCAGTGCGGTGCCTCCCCTGCCGCCGGGCGCGGGTTCTCCTGCGTGCGCGGGTTCTGGCGCCGGGGCGACATTCCTGCGCATGGAGGCGGCAGGGCGTTGACCGCCTGCGGTTTGAGCCTCGCGGCGCAACTGCTGCGTCGATCGCTGAGGCTGTTGCATGCGTTGCTGAGGTGGTGCTGCTGGAGCATGGGCCTGCGGGGGAGCGTATCCGGGCGCTGGAGGCGCGCCTGCCATGGCTGGTTGCTGATTGGTTTGCTCAGCCAGTTGGAGGCTGTCGGCCAGCATGTTGACGGATTCGTTTTCATCGACTTCGTTGCCCGAGTTTCTCCATCGCTCGACAATCTGGTCGAGGAAGGCTGCATCGCCGTCGCACTTTTGCCATTGCTCGGAGAAGCGGGCGCTGGACGAGCGGGGAAGGCAGTCGGCTGGAAGGTCGTCGAACTTGATGCGGACGGGAAGCGATACGCCATCACCGAATGCGATTGCTTCGCGTTGTCCAAGTGCGGGCAGGAATTCCAAAAGGCCCGAGCCTGTATCGGAAACGGCCGACTGGACGATGGCCTGGTCTTTGTCATTCGACATGCGCAGTGCAAATACGGTGTTGCACTGAGACAGGATGGTTGGGTCGATTTCTGCTGGACGCTGGGTCACGATGCACAAGGAAGCTCCGTATTTACGGCCTTCCTTGGCGATCTTGGCGATGGCGCGTTTGCAGGGCGCGAAGCCCGCTGTGTCGCAGGCGGGGACGTAGCGGTGGGCTTCTTCGCATACCAGGGTCACCGGGATCTGGCCTTCGGCCCAAACGGCAAAGTCGAAGGTCATGCGGCAGAGGACCGATACGACGACATTGACGATTTCAGGCGGCAAGCCTGTCAATTCGAGAATGGTGATCGGCTTGTTGTTTACTGGGACGCGGAAGATGCGGCCGAGGATCTGCGCCATGCCGTCGTAGACGGTCAGGGAGCCGAACATGAAGGCGTAGCGGGCATCCTGCGAGATCTGCTCGATGCGAGATTTGATCTGGCGGTATGGTGACAGGTCGCGCTTGTTTTCCAGCTTGCCCATCCGGTCGTCGATGATGGAGACGAGATCGGACGTGCGGTAGGGTACTGGCGTGTCGACGGTGAAGCGGCCGGCATCGTTGGGGTTGCGGCGCAGACGGCCACTGCCGGATGCCTGGTCCTTGTTCTGGCTGGCGGCGTACTTGGCTTTGGCAATGGGAATGAGTTCCTGAAGGATCTCGATTTCCGCTTTGCGTTCAGGATCGCCAATCAGGACTTCGACGATTTCTTCGAAGTTGAGGAGCCAGAATGGCAACTGCATATTACGCGGGCTGACGACCTCGCCCCATTCCTTGAAGGCGGTGGCGTATTCGTTGTGCGGGTCGAGCAGCACGATGTGGGCTGCGGGATTTTCATTCAGGATCGAGCGCAGGATGAGGGCGGTGGTGCACGACTTGCCCGTGCCGGTGGTGCCCAGAATTGCAAAGTGCTTGCCCAACAGATCGTCGACGCGGACTTTGGCGTGGATGGAAGCGTCCTGGCGCAGGGTGCCGACGCGAACGGACTTTTGATCCTCGCCGGTAAACGCGAGGCTCAGTTCGTTTTGTGCTGCAACGCGGACGCGATCGCCAAGAGCCGGGTAGATGGTGACGCCGCGGTTGAACTTGAGGCCCTCGTCGAGTTTCCACAGTTCGCCGACGAGGCCGAGTTCGGCGATCCAGATCTCAGATTCGCCTTCGCGCTGGGCTGGGACGGGTACGCTTAAGGCCGATACGATGGCCAGCACGACAGTTGTTGCGGTGTCGATTGCCAGCAGCGTTCCCATTTCAGGGCGGTCGGACAAAAATCGCGCGGCACCTTCCTGCGGGCCGTCAAGCAACACAATGGCCTTGGCACCGGTCACCGAGACGATGCGGCCAATGGATGAGTCGCCTACCAACATTTCAACCTTCTCCTCGAGGGTTTGCGATTCGTTCATCGAGGTGTCTCACTCTCGTTTGCTGTTCCATTTCCCATCACCGTGTCGCGGACCTGCGCGATTGAAACGTGGTGACGGGAGGGAAGCAGGATGGCGACTTCGGTGCCGACATCCTTTGTGCTTCTGATTTGGATTTCACCACCGTGCAATTCGACAAGGGATTTCGCGATTGGAAGTCCAAGTCCGGTGCCTTCGCGCCAGCGGGTGCGCGAGCCATCGACCTGGCCGAACGGCTGCTGGGCGATTTCCAATTCATCAGGCGTCATGCCGACGCCGGTGTCGCGGACGAACACGGCCACGGCGTCATCGGGGAGCCGGGCGGCTTCTACCGTGACAGTACCGTCGGCGCGGGTGAATTTGACCGCGTTGGATAAAATGTTGGAGATGATCTGGGCGAGCTTGCTTTCATCGCCGCGGATGGGAGGCAGCTCGCGCGAATAGCGGGCGTTGACTTTGACTCCGGATGCGTCGGCTTCGCTTTGAAGCGCTGCGATCTGTTGGTCGAGAATGCTTGCGACATCCAACTCGCGGGCGTCAAGCGTATAGCGGCCGCTTTGGATCTTGGAGATATCCAGAATGTCGTTGACCACCGAGAGCAGGTGCACGGCTGCGTCGTGTATGAGGTTTGCGTCACTGCTGTCCGGTTTAGCATAGGGCCAACTCCCGTTGGGCGGCGTCATAGGGTTTTAGCGGCGGTGGCCGATAAAGGTCGTGGATTGATCTGAAGTGCATCAAATTTGCCCTAACGAGCCGCGTGAAGGTGAGCATGC
>JAHZKP010000008.1 GCA_022600345.1 Alphaproteobacteria bacterium
CATTGAACATCGTGAGGGCCGGGCCGATAGCTTCACGAAGAAGTACAACGTCACTCAGTTGATGTGGTTTGAGACACACGGAGAAATAACCACGGCCATCCAACGTGAGAAGTCACTCAAGCGCTGGCGGCGAAACTGGAAGATCAACCTAATCGAGCAAACCAATCCGCATTGGCAGGATCTCACGCATGTTTTTCTCGGTCCGGAAGCCAACACCGAGGCATCTGGAGCAAGTAGAAAAATGGGTCCTCGGGACACTCTTGCGCTCGCCTTCGACAAGGGCCCGAGGAGGACTGTTGTGGGTGTTGATGCGCGGCATGAATTGCCCATTTCACACTCCACATTCAGGCGACCTCGTGTTATACAGTATGTATAACGTTGCTGGAGCATTTACCCATGAAGCTGCAATTGAAGAGAATTGGCAATTCGACGGGCCTCATCCTGCCGAAAGAGCTGCTCGCCCGCCTCAATCTGGAGCAAGGTGACGAGGTCATCGTCAGTGAGGGGCCGGAAGGGTTTTCCGTGACAACCTTTTCGGATGATGACGAGGAAACGATGCGGCTGGCCCGAGACGTCATTAAAGAGTATCGCAATACACTCAAGGCGCTAGCAAAGTGAGCGAGCCGCGCTGGGTTACGCCAGCTCAAGCGATCCGTATCCATGCTGAGCAACTTGTGATTTTCGGTGGCCCCTCTGGCATCCGTGATGAGAACATGCTGGAAAGCGCCATGTCGCGTCCTCAAAACAAGTGGTCGTATGGCGAAAGCGATCTTGCAGTTCTGGCTGCGGCATTTGCCTTTGGGCTCGCCCGCAACCACCCGTTTGTTGATGGCAACAAGCGTGCCGCGTTTATGGTGATGATGGTTTTTCTGCGCAAGAACGGTGTCGCTTTTTCGCCGCCGGAGGCGGAGGCTACCGAAGCCATCCGTGGGCTTGCCGCTGGTGAGATTGACGAAGACGGCCTGGCCCGCTGGATAAAGGACACGCTGGCCAAGAGCGGCTGAATTCTCCCGCTTTGGAATTTCCCATTTCAAGTTATCAAACAACAGCCGGAGCCCCACCAAATGGCACGCCCATTCCATCTCGCCTTCCCCGTTCGTGACTTGGAAGAAGCGCGAGCGTTTTATGCCGGCAAGATGGGTTGCGGGACGGGGCGCGAAGATGCTCACTGGATTGACTTTGACCTCTACGGCCATCAGATCGTCGCGCATCTCGACCCGGCGCTGAAAGATGCCGTGCAGGTTCGCAATCAGGTCGATGGAGCAGACGTGCCGGTGCCGCATTTCGGGGTGGTGCTGACCATGGATCAGTGGGAGGCTTTGCGTTCGCGGCTGGAAGAAGATGACGACACGCAATGGGTCATCACTCCACGCGTCCGCTTCAAAGGCGAGCCTGGCGAACAGGCAACGATGTTCCTGATCGACCCATCGGGCAATGCGCTTGAGTTCAAGGCATTCGCCGACGATGCGATGTTGTTTGCGAAATAGAGTCGGATTGCCAACTCCCCCCAACATTGACAGTTCGCAGCGGGATGCGCATAAGCCGCGAGCGCTACTTGCGGGCTTCTGAGACGTAAGTTGGCGACTGTTGCAGGCGAGTTTTCAGGGCTGTTGTGTAAGGGGGAGGGAGCCGGTGCCGTTGAGCGCGCTATTTTTGCTGTTCGCGGCCACTGCCATTGCTGCCTTGCAGTTTGCCGATTTTCGCCGGCTGGCATCCTGGCGCACGATTGGCGCATTGGCCATTGTGACACTCGCCGTGATTGTTGCCGCACGCGCGCTTGTGCCAAGCCCCGATACGTTCGCGACAACACGGCTGGCGCAACGGGCGGAGGCCGCCGCCAAGGTCTTCAGCAGCCTACAACCGGGCACGTCGGCGATCATCGCCGTCGGGGCTTCTCGCTCGCACTTCGGGTTGCGGCGGAAAAAGCTGGAGCAGGAACTTTCCAAGCCAGGGCGGCCGGTCGCCCTCATTAAGCTGACGGTAGCTGGAGCCGATAATTTTCAGCGCCTCGAATTGCTGCGCCGGTTCTCAAAGCGTGTGAGCGAATTTGGCATGCCGAACTTGAACCGGTTCGTCGTATTGTTTGAAGTTCAAGAAAACTACGACACCATGCCTTTGACGTTCTGGCGGGCGTTGAAGCAGACGTGGTCGCCGGAAGCCATGGAGACAACCCAGCCTCACAACGCGGGTCTTCTGATCCGAAGTTTTCTGTCTTCTCAACAAATTCGCGACCCAGGGCTGTTTGCGCAGTTGATCGCTCACCTTTCTTCCAATGCGCTAGGCCTTGGCGCACTCGCGCCGCTCTCGACAGGGTCCAAGCCGCGGTCGATCCCAACCACACTGGTTGAGCCCCCGGTGCTCACCAAACAGCCACCGCGCAACGCAAAAAAAATCAAGAGCCGGCTGCGGAATTTCGAGTTGCGCCTAGGCCGCATAGAAGCCAAGGAGGCCAAGCCATTCGACGGTTGGAAACTCAACCTGGTTGAACCGTTGTTCGCTGAAGCGCTTCCCACCAAGCCTGATGCCATCGCCTACTACAACGTGCCGTCCATCAAGCCTGCCGACTACCGGCATGCACGCCGATGGTGCGCGGCGATCAAGCCGGCAGCGTGTTTCTATTTCGGAATGGCACAATGGTCGGACAACGCCGACTATAGCGACAATCGGAACTGGCGTGACCCCGGTCATATGATGGCCCCGCTAACTGATGTCTGGACGGAATTCATCGCAAAATCGATTTTGGACGCAGGCCTCCTGGGCAGTGAGGGCGGTCGATGATCTTCACCAGCTTTGATTTCCTGGTCTTTCTATCCGTCGTGCTACCTTCCTATTGGCTGGTCAGGAACCACGTTGTCCGCAAGGTCCTGCTGATCGCCGCCAGCCTGTTCTTTTATGCGTATTGGGATATCCGCTTCGTACCGCTACTTGTGCTGGTCGCGACCATCGTTTGGTTTGCAGCGCGTGCGCCTTCCGGCCTGCCACTCAGCCGAACTCAGATCGGCATCCTGGCAATCTCGGCGATGCTCATCATCCTGGGGGTGTTCAAGTACGCTGACTTCTTCGTCGACAATCTAAATTTGTTCTTGGGCTCGCTGGGCCTTGATCCGCGGTCGTTGCCGCGCCCGGGAATTATCCTGCCGGTGGGCATCAGCTTCTTCACATTCCAGGGGATCAGCTACCTCATCGATGTGCGCCGGGGCCAGGTCAAAGCCCATGGCTTCGTCGACGTTCTCTTATATATCGCGCTGTTTCCGCAGCTCGTCGCCGGGCCGATTGTGCGCGCGGCGGACTTCTTTCCGCAGCTTGCCAGCGCGCGTGCCTTCAACCCCCAACAGATGGCTGAGGGGTGCCGGTTATTTCTGCTCGGCCTCATCTATAAGGCCGTACTCGCCGACAACATCGCCCGGCTAATCGATCCCGTGTGGGAAAAAGTATCGGAATCCAGCAATTCTGACTTGGTGGCCGCGTCGGTCGGTTTCTACGCGCAGATCTATTTCGACTTCAACGGCTATTCCCTAATGGCGATCGGGGTGGCGGCGATGTTCGGCTACATCATCCCGGAGAATTTCAACTACCCCTACATAGCAGTGTCCCTGTCGGACTTCTGGCGGCGATGGCATATCTCGCTTTCGCTGTGGTTGAGAGACTACCTCTATATCCCGCTGGGTGGCGGTCGAGGATCGCGCTCTCTCGTCTACCGCAACTTGATGATCACGATGACGCTTGGGGGCCTGTGGCATGGTGCCAGTTGGAACTTCCTGATCTGGGGCGGGCTGCATGGTGTCGCGCTGAGCCTGGAGCGGATGTGGCTTGGCGGAGTGCGGCGGGCGGGAGGCGCAGTATCATCTTCGCTTGGCGGCCTTGGTCTGGTAGCCGGGTGGCTATGGACGCAGGCGGTGGTGTTCTTACTTTGGGTACCGTTCCGGGCCGAAAGCACGAGCGATACATTCACGGTTTTCTCTGCACTGTTTGGTCAACGAGAAAGCTCGGCTGCCACGCTCATTCCTGGCTGGTTTATACTTGGGCTTGTCGGCGTGCTCGCAGCAGATGCGGTTGCCGGACAGTTTCGCAAATCTCAAGGTGCCCAATGGAGCCTGCACAACCAATTGGCAGTCGGCCTGATCGTCATGGTGTTGCTGGTCTTACTGCCGTTGTTCATCTCGCTTGACGTTCAACCCTTCATCTATTTCCAGTTTTAGCAGGCTGTTGAAAAACTCATGTGGCTCGCGACACCTGTCACTTTTTCGCATTCGGCCAGAAGCGGCGCGCAGCGCGATGTGGGTCTATCGGGCCAGTGCCGCGACGCCGCCGAGGCGAAAAAGTGCGGTGTCCCAA
>JAHZKP010000111.1 GCA_022600345.1 Alphaproteobacteria bacterium
CAATAGATCGTGCATCAGGCTATTTTCGTGCCGCATGGTGTTGATCCCCTTTCGTGTCCCGAGTTGCCGCCAAGCCCTCGAGTCATAGAAGAATCAATGCCATGCCCTTTGTCCATAATAATCGAACCGGACAGTAGTGAGGTTTGCGTATTCGACGACTTCGCCGGTGTCGATCTGCGAACGGTCCTGCTCGGCGAGGATCTTGGAAAAGCCGATGACCGTGTTGAGCGGTGTGCGAAGTTCGTGGCTCATGTTCGAGATGAACTCGGACTTGACCTTGCTGGCAAGCTCCGCCTCGATGCGGGCGGAATGCTCAGCGACCCGCGTTCTATTGCGCAGGACCGCATCGCCCAAAAGCGAGGAGTACTCCGTCAATAGCGAAGAGTTCTTTTGATTTCCAAACGCGCCGTGCAGCATTTTTATTGTTCACAAGTGTTAGGGCTTTGACGACGCCAACTATATTTGTGAAGCCATAACTTGAAGTTAATGATGCTTGTCAGCAGCTTACTGAATAAAAATTTCTCAAAAACTGAGACAGAATTGATCTATTGCCTGGCAGGCAATTGCCGGTGCTGTCTAAGTTGCTGTTGTTTAACAATAATTCACAGGCACCCTGGGGCGGAGAAGCAATGAGTTTCTAGTGTTATTGAGTCGAATACAAACGGAATTGACCTTAGAAACATGGTTTATACAGTGTGCGGCATAAGTCTTCCATTGAAATTGAGGCAGACGGGCGCTGACTTAATCTCAGCGCGCAGGAAAAAAACGGGCCGGTGTATGTGAGGTGAGATGGCGTGCAGTGCGTTGCTTTGAGATGCTGGCCGTTGCGTCGATTTCGCGGAGCGCTTGGCCAAGTGAGTGGGCGATGGCTTCCATGCCAGGCACGCTGCGCAGATCATTGTGCATATACAAAAGCGTTTCGCGGACGGTTTCCAGATCCACGCCGGGCTCGTTGCTTGATTTACGCGTGCGATACATGGATCGGCTCTCCGATAAAGTCTTTATGAAACGTTAATGCGCGGCCCTTATTTTCATTGCAAGAAGCCAGCCATTACGCAACGGCCTTTTTGGGCAAGGTGTCCCGGAATGAAACGATTTTGGACGATTTGCTGTCCAAGCCTGCCAAGTGGGCGTTTACCTATCTGCGATAGCTTGTCTGGCAGGGGGAAGTCAGTGGCCAAGACGAATGTTTCCGGGTGGAAAAAAGAAGCAAGAGCGACCGCCTGGACGTTTGAATAAACAACACTAGTCACGGCTTCCAGAGAAACGTGCCGGTATCGCCACCACGACTTGGAGTGGCGAACTGGCGCGGGTGGAGAACAGTGTGGCGCAGAATCCGAAAATCCTGATTATCGTTGAGAATCTAACCGTACCGTTGGATCGCCGTGTTTGGCAGGAGGCGCAGAGCCTTCGCGATGCGGGTTATACCGTTTCGGTGATTTGCCCGATGGGTGGGGCGTATCAGCAAGCTTACGAATATCTGGAAGGCGTGCATGTGTTCCGCCATCCGATGCCATTGGAGGCTGACGGGGTGCTGGGCTACGGCATTGAGTATGCCTCCGCGATATTCTGGGAGTTCGTGCTTTCGGTTCGCGCGCATTTCAAGGTCGGCTTCGATGTCGTTCAGGCGTGCAATCCTCCCGATTTGATTTTCACGGTGGGAGCGTTCTGGAAATACCTGTTCGGCAAGCCGTTCGTGTTCGATCATCACGACATCAACCCGGAGCTTTACGAAGCGAAATTCGGTCGACGCGGATTTTTTCATTCGCTGCTGGGTGTTTTCGAGAAGATCACGTTCAAGGTCGCCGACGTTTCGATTGCGACCAACGAGCGGTTCAAGGAAATCGCCGTCAAGCGGGGCGGCATGGACCCCTCGAAGGTTTTCGTTGTCCGCTCGATCCCCGATGTGTCCCGGTTCCGACGGATGGAGCCGCTGCCCGAATTGAAGAAGGGCCGGAAGACGCTGATCGGATATGTCGGCATCATGGGCGCGCAGGATGGCGTCGACTTGTTGATCGAGGCAATGGACGACCTTGTCAGCGCAAAGGGCCGCGAGGACGTGCAATGTGCAATCGTAGGGTCGGGGACAGAACTTCCCAGGCTAGAAGCCATGGTTGCCGAAAAAGGTTTGCAGGACTACGTCACTTTCACCGGCTTCTTGTCGGGGCCTGAGTTGATGCGGACGCTGTCGACCTTCGATATCGGGGTCATTCCCGACCCCAAGAACACCTACAATGACAAGATCTCCATGAACAAGGTGTTCGAATACATGAGCCTTGGCATTCCGTTTGTTGGTTTCGACCTGGATGAAGGCCGCGAGATGGCGGGTGGGGCGGCGCTTTATGCGGCTGACAACTGTCCGCGCGACCTGGGTCATCAGATCGAGCGGCTGGCAGTTTCGCCTGAGTTGCGCAATGAGTTAGCCTCAGAAGGTCAGGCCCGGGCGAAAGCTCTGTTGTGCTGGGAGGATGAAGAAGATCGGCTGTTGCAGGCGTTCGACATTGCGCTTTCAGGCCGCCCGCCGGTTGCCCTGCCGGTCCGGCACGGTCCGCGCGTTCAGGAAGGGTAAGCCAATCGCGAATTGATTGGCGCTCCAAGATTTCGCCTGATTCAAAAAGCCATTCGATCAGGCCGGGGCGTTGGCGCTTCGGTCTTTCTGGGTCAACGTCATCACAGTCGCTACGAGGCCGCCGTGTTTGCGGATGGCAGTATTGCTGGATGGCATGACGAAGAGTCCGGCCAGGGCGATTACAGGTGCAAGCAGCGTGGCGACCAAGAGGCTGGCAACGGTTGATCCGCCTGCCGCGGTGACGACGCTGAGACCGCTTGTTGCCGCCAGTGCAAACAGGACGGCAATGGAGCGGCTGGTTGTCAGGTCTGGTCCTGCGTGGCGGGATGTGCGCCACATGACGTAGATGAGCGACAAGCCTTCGGACAGTGCGGCGGCAACCGCGGCACCGGCCAGGCCGTGTCCCAATTCAATTGCAACAATGGCAAGTGGTAACCCGGTGGCGCGAACGAGGCCCGCCCACAGTAGCGGTTGGGTGTCGCCTTTTGCCATCAGGGCCATTCCGGGTACGGCCTGGAGCATGCGGATTGCCCACATCACCGCCAGCCAGCTAACGACAATGCCCAGGCCTGAGTAATTGGCGCCGAAGGCTATGGGTAGAATTTCGCCGCCGGCGGCAATGAATACGGCAGAATAGGTCGCGGCGAGGATGGCGGTGATCTGCAACATCGTGAGGAAGCGCCGCCGGAACTGGCGCGAATGCGCGCGGACCTCGCTCAGCAAGGGAAGCATCAATGCGTTGCCGACGCGGGCAGCCAGGAGGCCTGGCACCATGGTGATCATGAATGCGGTGGTGAAGGCTGCCAGTTCGTCGATTCCCAACATGCGGACAACGATCATGCGGTCGCCCTGGTAGACGGCGGCAAGCGGGAAGGCCGACAGCCAGATCGGCCATCCGAATGCAATGAGCCGGCGCATGAACTCATTATTGGCTGACAGCTTGTAAGGCCGCTCGGCGATGGCGTGCGAGGTGGCAAATGCGAACAAGGCTTGCGACAGGGATAGCCAGACGATGACCGAGTAGTCGCCGATTGCATAAAGCAAAGGAATCGTCAGGGCGAGGGCTGCAGCCTGCGGCAACAGTTCGATGAGGACCTGTCCGCGATTTTTCAGGCGGCGCTGATAGCGGCGGGCATCGAGGTGCAGGAAGCCTTTCAAAAATGGGGCAAGGCTGGCGCATTCGAAAGCCCAGCGGGCTTCGGGGATGGCGAAGAAGGCGGTGGTGGGGCCGGCAGCCAGATACAACAGGAGGCTGGTGATGGCTCCGCGGATAACGAGCGTTGTGTGTGCTGTGGATTGCAAGACGGGGTTATCGCCGTCGTGGGCCTGGATAATCAGGCGGTCTGCGCCGATATCGCTTAACGAGTCGACGAGCTGCAGCATCAAGGTGATGGCAGCCGCGATGCCGAAGTCGCCTTGGGATAGCCAGTGGCCGAGGATGGCGTTGCGGAGAAACGAGCAGCCCTGGGCGCCGGCAAATCCAGCCATCAACATTGCCCCTTGCCCGCCAATACGGCCAAGTGCCTGCTGGCGCTTTTGGGTTGCGGCAGGTTTGGCGTTGGCGGCCATCTGTCAGGCGGCCTTGCCGGTGGTGCTGTCGCTGCCGGGATTCTTGGAGGGTGTGCCCTGCGGGAGGGATTTGTTAGTCCAACCGCTTGCTCCCGGAAGGCGGCGGGCGATTTTTTGATAGGGCGCTTCTGCAAGTTGACCGAAGATCTGGCGCAGCGGGTCACCATCGATGCGAAGAAGGGCGCAGGTGGTTTGAATCCAGCGGGGCTGCAAAGCGCGGCTCCACCTGGTGCGGAACTTTTCCTTCAGAATTTCGAAGTCGCGGTTGGGATTGCCAGCGGACAGGTGGTGCAAGTGGAAGTCGATGACGTAGGCCGACCAACCCAGGACGTCGGCAACAGTGCAGATGTCGGCGCCGTAAAAGTGGAAGCCTGACAGGTCGCGGGAGAAGGCCAGATTGGCTTCGCGCTTGATGAGGATGAAGTTCTCATCGAGGCTCATGACGCGTGCGGGCAGGCATCCGACATTCTGGTCGGCTCCGTGAGGGTCAGTGATGCGGACGGCCAGCTTGCCCGGCGCGGTTCCCCCGGCGTTACCGGCAAGCGCCCATGCGGGATCTTTCGCATCCAGTTCTGTTAAGCGGGTTTCCAGTTGATTGCGTCCGTCATCAACGAGGCGAACGTCCTGGTGGCACAAGATGACGTATTTTCCCCGTGCTGCGGTCAGTGCGCGGTTCAATCCGCGGTAAGCGCAGGTCTGGTTGGTGCCGGTGTTGTCGAGGAACAGGAATTCGCAGTCGGGGCCGGTAAAGCCTTGCCGGGCAAATGAAGCGCGCATGGCGGCATATTGCTCAGTGTCGGTGACCAGGGTGGCGATGGTGAAAACGATTTGGCTGGTGTCGTCGCACTGATCGTCCAGGCGTCGGGGTTTGGCCTGTATAGCGTTGGTGCTGGTGGGGACCATGGGTCGGTGGCCTCGTCGAATTGGTTGTGGTGAACGCGATAAAAAAGGGAAGCCAAGCGGCAAGCGATGGCAGCAGTGATCGGTGCCAGCCGGTCGATCTTCCAACTCGGCCTGCGCCGACCTCAGGCGTTGGCGTGACCGGGTAGGGCGGGGGCTGGCACAGTGCGGGTCGTGGAGACCTTCATCGGGTAGCCCGCCGACCATTTTGCGCGCGCTGCCCAGATGGCCTGCCAGATGTCTTTGGACTCGCGATGGGTTTTCGAGCCGCTAAGGGTGCCAGCGGCGGCATAGGCCAGCCAACGGGTCAGCGGCCAACTGATGAGGAGGGCATGGGCCAATGGACGCGACGGCCCCTTGAAGTGGCGCTCGATCAGAGTTGCCTTGGCGGCAAGCAGCTTGATCATCTTATCGGTGCGTGCACGCTCGG
The DNA here is from genome assembly GCA_022600345.1 of Alphaproteobacteria bacterium. Classification (GTDB taxonomy): domain Bacteria; phylum Pseudomonadota; class Alphaproteobacteria; order Rhizobiales; family Hyphomicrobiaceae; genus Filomicrobium. The sequence goes on from JAHZKP010000111.1 coordinate 5,469, forward strand.
AAGCGCCGCCCAGGTGGACGATGGTTGCTTCAGGCGTGACCATCGGGCGGGCGCCCGCAGCTCTTGCGCGCATGCACAGGTCGGCTTCTTCGCCATACATAAAGAAGACCGGAGAAAAGCCGCCCAGTTCATTCCAGTGATTACGGCGGATCAGGAAGAAACAGCCCGACACGATATCGACGGCGCGCACGTTGTCACGCTGCCAGCCGCCATAGGCTTCGCCGTTGAAGATTTCGTTGTGCTTGAAGATGGCTGTCAGCCCGCTGGCACGGCAGAACAGGTTCCACAGCGTTATGCGACCCCAGCATGAGCTAGGATTAAGCGAGCCATCGGCAAACAACGTGCGTCCGCCCCAGATCCTGGCCAACGGTTCGCAGCGCGCAAAGCCAACGAGGCGGTCGACGGCGTGGTCCTTGACGATCGTGTCGGGGTTGAGCAGCAAGAGGTAATCGCCACGGGCTTCAACAGACGCGCGGTTGTTGGCAGCAGCAAATCCGATATTCGAATCGAGTGCGTATAATCGCACGTCGGGGAATTCCTTGCGGATTGCTTCGGCAGATCCATCGGAAGATGCATTGTCGACGACAATGATCTCATAAGACGTTTGGGTGGTTTCAGCGACGACCGAGCGCAAGGCTGCGAGTGTCAGTTCGCGGGTATTGTAACTGACGACGATGATCGAGACCGCGATGTCGGACTTCGTTGCTGCGGCTATGGTGGCCATTCGCTTTGTTCCCGATTGTGCGGGGGCGGCTGCATCGGTTGCGTCCCGCGTGTGTCAATTCCATGCGTCAGGATACCTTATGGTCGCTAACCTAGCGTTAAGGCTGAACTCTCGTGGATTCCGAGCGCGATGCTTAAGCGGCGGTTAACGCAGCGGGGGTAGGTTTTGGGCCGGGATTATTCGTGGGGCAGGAACAATGGCGCGGTCTGAGTTTTTATCCGGTAGTGGCGATGGGCGTGGCGGCTTCGAGGATGGTGACGGCTTTGATGGCATCATCTGCATCGGCGGCGAGGACTGGTGGTATCACAATCGCGGGCACTTCGATTTCCAGATCATGCGGCGTTTGGCGAAGCGCTGGCCGGTGCTGTTCGTCAACTCGTTGGGCGTGCGCATGCCGGGGCTTTCCGACAGCCGCGTTTTTGCTCAGCGTATCGGTCGCAAGTTGAAGAGCCTGTCGCGCGGTCTTGTCGAAGCTGAGCCTGGGTTTTTCGTTTTTTCTCCGGTTACAGCTCCTGGGCGATTGGCTGAACAGATGGCCTCCTGGGCGTTGGCTCCGCAAATTCGCCTCGCGTCCAGGCGGGCGGGACTCAAGCGGCCGCTGCTATGGGTGCATTGTCCGGCAGGCGCCAAGCTGACGCAGGAAATCCCGGCGGCCGGCGTGGTCATGCAACGCACGGACCGCTTTGAAGCGTTTCCGGAAGCCGATCCTGAACTCGTGGGTTCGCAGATCGCGCATTTGAAGTCGCGGGCGGACCTGGTGGTTTACGCTGCACCGCACTTGATGATGGAAGAAAAGGATGAGGTTCAGCGGCAACTCCTGGTCACACATGGCGTGGACTTCGATGCCTTTCTGGCCGCAGGCCTAGAGCAGGACCGTTTGCGCCTTCCTGGGTCTGGCGACCGTTGCGGGCCAGCCGATATGGAAGGTATTGCCCGGCCGCGGATCGGTTTTATCGGCGGGGTTGACCGGCATACGTTCGATCCAGACCTCTACATCAGCGTTGCGGGTTTACTGCCGCAAATGCAATTCGTGATGGTCGGTGGGTGTTCGCTGCCTGAAGATTGGTGCCAGCTTGCCAACGTTCATCAATTGGGCCGCAAGCCATACGATGAGGTTGCCAGCTATATGGCAGCCATGGATGTCTTGATCATGCCATGGAACAAAAGCGACTGGATTGCGGGGTGCAACCCGATCAAGCTGAAGGAATATCTGGCCGTTGGACGGCCTGTTGTGACGACGGATTTTGCAGCTCTGGATCCGTGGCGGGATCTGGTCAGCGTCGCTGATGGAGCGGAAGATTTTGCTACTGCGATAACGAGGGCGGTGGAGCAACCCTTCGATGCATCGGCAGGGCGGAGCCGGGTTCGCTTCGAGAGCTGGGATGCGAAGGGTAAGCTGGTGGGGGATGCGCTGGTTGAGCTTGCCTCAGAGCTTCGTTCCAGAGTGGGCTCGAAGGCGGCCTGAATTTCAACTTTACGGTTGAGGGTTTCAGAGCGGAGGACTTCCCGAGCGCCCTAGCAGGCTGTTGAAGAACTCAGTGAGGTCGCGATGCGAGACGAAATTGGCTGCCGGCAAGACGCGTCCGGTGCAGGCGTGGTGGATCCCACGGCAAACCGGCGCAACGCAGTCCGGCAGTCAATTTCGCCGCATCCCC
>JAHZKP010000112.1 GCA_022600345.1 Alphaproteobacteria bacterium
CAGAAGCGGCGCGCAGCGCGATGTGGGTCCATCGGGCCAGTGCCGCGACGCCGCCGAGGCGAAAAAGTGCGGTGTCCCAAGGGGATGCGGCGAAATTGACTGCCGGACTGCGTTGCGCCGGTTTGCCGTGGGATCCACCACGCCTGCACCTGACGCGTCTTGCCGGCAGCCAATTTCGTCTCGCATCGCGTCCTCACTGAGTTCTTCAACAGCCTGCTAGCTTATAATCGGGGGTTTCACTCAGTAATGCGAAAAGACGAAACCCTAAACCGGGGCAAGATCCCGGACAACTCACTTGCTTTGCTGCATGAGTTTCCGGAAACGCAAAGAGATGGGACTGACCTGTTGACGAACGGCACAATCAACCCTGGCAAATCTGGCAAATCTGGCCCAACCATAGTGCAGATCATTCCAGACCTCGATACCGGTGGGGCGGAGCTGTCGGCGATCGAGATCGCGGGCGCTATCGTGGAAGCGGGCGGGCGGTCCATCGTCCTGTCGCGTGGCGGCCGGATGGAAGGCGACCTGGCCAAAGCGGGCGGTGAACTTGTCCGGTTTCCGGCGGCGACGAAAAACCCGGCCAAGATCATCTCGAATGCCTATGCCATCGCCCGGTTGATCCGCAAGGAAGGCGCGGCGATCATCCACGCGCGCAGCCGGGCGCCGGCCTGGAGTGCGTTGATGGCGGCAAAGCAAACCGGCATCCCGTTCGTGACCACCTATCACGGCGCCTATAACGAAAAGGGGCGCATCAAGCGGCTCTATAACTCGGTGATGGCGCGCTCGGATATTGTGGTTGCCAACTCACACTACACCTCGCGACTGGTCCAGGAGCGCTACGGAACGCCCGAAGACCGGATCAGGGTTATCCATCGCGGTGTGGATATGGAGCAGTTCGATCCAGCCGCGATTGGGGCGACGAGGATTGCGGAGCTTCGCAACCAGTGGGGGCTTAAAGAGGGCGAGCGGGCTGTGTTGCATCCAGCCCGGCTGACCAGTTGGAAGGGCCAGGGAAGCGTGATCGCGGCGGCGGGCTTATTGAAAGCGAAAGGGTTGCTGGAGGGTATCGCGTTTATCCTGGCGGGCGATGCGCAGGGGCGGGATGCCTATGCGCAAGGACTTCGCGCGCAGATTGAGGAAGCGGGACTTGGCGACAGTGTGCGGCTTGTCGGGCACGTCTCAGACATGCCGGCCGCCTATGGTGCGGCGGATGCGGCCATCGTTGCTTCCATCGAACCGGAGGCGTTCGGGCGAACGGCGACCGAAGCGCAGGCAATGGGGTGCCCGGTAATCGCCACGCGGATCGGTGCGCCGCCCGAAACGGTGTTGGCTCATCCGCAAGTCGAGCGGGAAACGGCAACCGGCTGGCTCGTTCCACCAGGCGAAGCAGATGCATTGGCCGCCGCACTGGGCGAACTGTTGATTATGTCGCCGGATGCAGTCGAAGCCATGGGGAAGCGCGCCCGGCAAAGGGTTGCGGACAACTTTTCACTTAACTCCATGAAAAAACGGACACTTAACGTCTATGATGAGATATTGTCGAGCAATCTGACAGAGACATTCTTGCGGCGAAGCCGTTCATAAATTGGCGCAAGACCTTCTCTTCTATTGACTTGGGCAGGCTTCTTACTGAATCTCTGCTTCAATTGCTTGTTTTGCCCGTCCGAGGCCCGGATTGCTGTACCTACAGCACTGGCATTTTGGGGGGGCGCACAGGCTCATCACAATCTAAACTTGAGGCCATAAAAGGAGAACTACCATCCGTCGCCCACACCGTTCCGCGCTTCCGCGCGAGCCCGCCGGACCCAAAATGAATGATGCGATCCGGTCCCGCGAGGTGCGCCTGATCGACGAAACCGGCGAGAATGTCGGGGTCGTTGAGACGAACGAAGCGCTTGAGCGTGCCATTAACGCAAACCTGGATCTCGTCGAGATTTCGCCGGATGCCGCGCCGCCTGTTGCCAAGATCATGGACTACGGCAAGTTCAAGTTCGAGCAGCAAAAGAAGGCCGCCGAGGCGCGCAAGAAGCAGAAAACGGTCGAGCTTAAAGAAATCAAGATGCGGCCGTCGATCGACGATCACGACTACGACGTGAAAGTCAGGGCCATCAAGCGGTTCTTCGATGCCGGAGACAAGGTCAAGGTGACGCTGCGCTTCCGCGGTCGTGAAATGGCCCACCAGGATCTTGGGCGCAAGGTTCTGGAGCGCGTAAAGGCCGAACTGGAAGAAATCGCAAAGGTCGAGAGCGAGCCACGCATGGAAGGCCGCCAAATGGTTATGGTTCTGGCGCCGCGCTGACTTTGGCGATGCAGCCAACCGCCTGATCCGGCACTGACATCACTCTAAGTACGAAATGAACTGACGGGTCCTTGTGCCCGTCAGTTTTGTTTTTGGCCGGTAGCAATCGGCTCTGTCACCGGAGAAACTGCGTCTGGCGCCAATTCACCGTAGCACGGCGATAAGCCCAACTGCGTTTGCGCAGCGGCAATATCAACCGTGAGACTGGTGAGGCATCCATGCAGACTTCATTCGAGATCAGGACCGCCACGCGTGCCGATGGTGAGGCGTTGCTGGCCATGCAGGCGGCATCCATGCGGCAATTGACCAGCGGCTTTTATGAGCCCGGGGTGATCGAAGCCTTTATACTGCAAGGCACGATGGAACTGGCGCTGCTGGAAGGTGGCCGTTACTTCGTGGCACACCGGGACGGTCGGATACTGGGATCGGGTGGTTGGTCGCCGGAGTTGCCCCGCTACCACCAATCGTTAAAGCAGACAGCGCTGATGCCAAGCGGCCCGACGGCAATTGTCCGCTGTTTCTATGTGCACCCGGCGGCGGCCCGGCAAGGCGTTGCCAGCGCATTGATGGCCCGAACGGAGCAAGCCATTTCATCTGCGGGCTTCGATACCGCCAGACTTGATGCCATGTTGCCGGCGGTTCCATTCTACCGGCAACAGGGTTGGCGTAGCGATCAACCGGTCGTGCTCGGGCTGCCCGGCGCCCGCACCATGGTTGGGCTGGGCATGACCAAGCGTTTGAGGGGGAGATGGCCAGCGGCTGCTTGAGTCACTTTTTGAAGTTGCATGGGCGCGGAAGGGTCGATCGATGTGTTTTTGGCCGCTTGGGCTACCGCGCCCGGGTTGCCATTGGCGCCTGTGCGCTGTATAGAGCCCACTTCCAAGTCGCCCGGCGGGGCATGCCGTGGCGACTTCTTATGCTTTCTAAGAACACTGGCTCAAAGTTCGGGCTTGAGGAGGCCGTGCAACGGGGATTTGCCGTCGCACCGGTTCTTCGGGTTGTCTATGAGCCTTAAAAGGAGATCAAGCGAAATGCCCAAGATGAAGACCAAATCGAGTGCCAAGAAACGCTTCAAGTTTACGGCAACCGGCAAGGTGAAGGTGGCCCAGGCGGGCAAGCGGCACGGCATGATCAAGCGTCATGCGAAGTTCATCCGCGATGCGCGGGGAACGACGGTGCTGTGCGATTCTGACGCCAAAATCGTCAAGAAGTACATGCCGTACAGCCGCTAAGGGTTTCTAGTCTTCCACACTCCTTTGCTTGACACTTCGCAAGCTCGTGTCAGATGCAAACCCGTGTGGAGCCTGTTTTTGGTTGGTCCACACTCCTTTGCTTGACACTTCGCAAGCTCGTGTCAGATGAAAACCCGTGTGGAGCCTGTTTTTGGTTGGTCCACACTGGGTAAACCCGTGTGGAGCAGAAAATCCCACCGATCACCTGAATTCCGATCGAAGAACGATGAAGTGAGATAACACATGGCACGCGTTAAACGCGGCGTGGTCGCCCACGCCAAGCACAAGAAAGTCCTCGACGCCGCAAAGGGTTACCGGGGCCGCCGTAAAAACACCATCCGCATCGCCAAGCAGGCCGTCGAGCGGGCGCTGCAGTATCAATACCGCGACCGCAAGCGCCGCAAGCGCCAGTTCCGCGCGCTATGGATCCAGCGCATCAACGCCGCCGTTCGCGAAGCAAGCGACAACACGCTGACCTACGGTCGCTTTATCGACGGCCTCAACAAGGCCGGGATCGATGTCGACCGCAAGGTGCTGGCCGATATCGCTGTGCATGATGCGGCCGCCTTCAAGGCGCTGGTGACGACCGCTCAGGATGCCGTCGCCAAGGCAGCCGCGGCCGCCTAACCGGCCCTGAAGTCGGCTGCTCAACTTCAACAACGCTCCTCTCCGCTGAAGCTGGGGGGAGCGTCGTTGTCTGTGCCCTGATGTGTAAAGCACGGGACACAGGGCTCGACATGTCGCTCAAGTTGGTGCACGTCACAAGCGCATATGACTTTGCCGCCTCATTCTCTCAAGAGCCTGCCATGACCGACTCAAACGATCTTGCCAAACTCGAAGCCGACGTTCTGAAAGCCATCGATGGGGCGGGCGACCTCGCCGCGCTGGAAGACGTGCGCGTTGGCGCGGTCGGCAAGAAGGGCTCGGTTTCCCAGCAAATGGCGCGGTTGGGGAAGATGGCTCCAGAAGAGCGCAGGGCGTTCGGGCAATCGGTCAACCAGGTCAAGGTGCGCGTCAACGAGGCTCTGGATGCGCGCAAGGCAAAACTTGAGATCGCTGCCCTTGAAGCCCGTCTGGCTTCCGAGACGGCCGACATCACGCTGCCGGTACGACCTGGTCCGATTGACGAGGGGCGGATCCACCCGGTTTCCCAGGTCACCGAGGAACTGATCGAGATCTTCGCGGATCTGGGCTTTGCAGTTGCCGAAGGCCCCGATATCGAAACCGATGACTACAACTTCACCAAGCTCAACATCCCCGAAGAGCACCCCGCCCGCCAGGAACACGATACGTTCTATTTCAATCCGGGCGAGGATGGCTCACGGATGGTGTTGCGCACGCACACATCGCCGGTCCAGATCCGCACCATGCTGGCGTCAAAACCGCCGATCCGGATTATTGCTCCGGGGCGGGTTTATCGTTGCGACTCCGACCAGACCCACACGCCGATGTTCCATCAGATCGAGGCGCTGGTCATCGACGAAGAAACCCATATGGGCCACCTCAAGTGGGTGCTGGAAGAAATGTGCAAGGCGTTCTTCGAGGTCGACGAAGTGAAGATGCGCTTCAGAGCGTCATACTTCCCGTTCACCGAGCCCTCAGCCGAGATCGACATCGGGGCGGATGCCATCGGCAAGCCTGGCGAGTGGCTGGAAATCGGCGGTTGTGGAATGGTGCATCCTAACGTGTTGCGCAACTGCGGGCTGGACCCAGAGAAATACCAGGGCTTCGCATTCGGGATGGGCATCGACCGCATGGCGATGTTGAAATACGGCATTCCTGACCTGCGTGCATTCTTCTCGGCCGATATGAGGTGGCTGAAACACTACGGCTTCTCGGTGCTTGATAAGCCTACGTTGTCAGGCGGCTTGTCTGGTTAGGAAACAGAACACGCATGGGATGCTGGGCGCGCCGCTGGCGCGAGGGTCATTGATTTAGAGCATGTGAGGGTTCATGGTTTTTTCGATATTCGGCGGCGGCAAGAAAAAGCAACCCGATCCGCAACCTGGTGGTGGCGAAGCTGGGGCTGGGGACGACGGCAAGGCCGTCCGGCCAATGCATTCCAGCGACATCGCGCGGGTTCTGGAGATTATCAACGACCATGACGAGGACGACGCTGAAGAAGCGCGCGAAAGCTTTCGCGAGTCGATTGATGGCATGTATGTCGCCGTCGACAACGGGCGCATCGTGGGCGTGACCGGCGCTGTGGCCGATGAGGAAGCAGACGGCATCTATTGGCTGTCGTGGACCTATGTCGATGAGCGCGAACGCCGCCAGGGCATCGGGCTTTATCTGGTCGACGGGCTGGTGCACCACTTGCAGCAAAACGGTGCGCGCAAGATGTTTATCTCAACCGGCGACTATGTCGAGGACGGCCGGGACATCTACGCTGAAGCCAAGGCCTTCTACCGGCGGCTGGGCGCGGTCGAGGAACTGAGCGTCGCCGACTACTACGAGCCAGGCGAAGCCCGCCACGTCTACGGGCTCGATCTTGTGCCGCCCGACCAATATGCCAAGGTCGACCCTGTCGGCGATCTGGTGTTCGATGGATTGTTTGGCGCACCTGAGTGCGACGATGGCGCGGCTTTGACCTGGCACGAGTATCAGGAGGGCAGCGAGGATGACGATCAGGACGGCGCGGAGGTTCTGGCAGGGTTGATCGATGAAGCCCGCCGCGAGGGCGCACGCTTCATTGTCGCCGCTATTCCATCGGATCTTGCCGAAGGGGCTTCAAAAGGGCTCGTTCAGGCAGGGTTTCAAAACGCCGGAACACTGAAGGACTACTATCAACCCGGCGTCGACCAGGTGCACTGGGTTCTACGGTTGAATGAGCAAACCGTTTAACGAGGAGCGACCGTGCTGTGGAGTGGATCCGCCCTTTAGGGTTTGGGTCATGGCTGGTAGGGGTTCGGGTCATGGCTGGTGAATCTCTTTGAACACGCTCCTGTTTTTTTCGACGCCGCGGCTTATACGCCTCTAGACAGCCGATCGCGGCTCAGATTACCTGCCGGCAGAAATCAGATCTACGCGGACTATTTAGGACCTAATGCCATGAACATGCAAAACATTATCACCGTAGTCGTCCTGGCTGCGATCGGTGGATACTTTTTCCTGGGTGACTCGGGCGGCTCGTCGCGCGCAGACTTGTTGAAGGTTCTCGACCGGACGCAGGCCTCATTGCAGATTTTCCAGGATCATCTGAAGAAAAACAACGTCACCAAGGTTTCGAAAGAGAACCTCGACCAGTTGGCAGTGTTCATGCAGCGTGTGATGAACAAGGAACCGGCCGTTTATCCATCACCTGTGGGTGTCAAAATCGAAAAGGACACGACATTCCTTGGCTTCAAGGATGCCAACAAGGACAACGTCAAGGATGCCGGCGAGAGCACGCTGTTCAAGGTCGAGATCGACTTTGAAGGCAAGCGGCTGATCGCCAGCGACGGCAGTGGCGGCGGTTTTACCGGCATGGGTCTGGCTTCGGGCTTCCTGCTCGGGGCGCTGATGGGCAACCTGATGAACAGGCAGCGCGCAGCCGGGGTCAAGCCTGGCAGCTTCAGGAACCGCAACGTCCAGTCGCGGTCGAGCTATGCGCGCTCAAAAGCCCGTTCGGGTGGCCGTTTCGGCGGCAAGTGAGCGAGGGGCGTGCGCGGGCGGCGGGCTGCGGCGACATGAGCCTGCTGCCGCTGGGACCGGGTGTCTGCGCCGTTGAATTGGTATTGTCACACCTCTCCGCATGGCGAATGCGGGGGGGTGTTTGTTTGTCGTCACATTGCTATTGGGGGCGGATTTGAGCGACCTGGAACCGGAAGCGGGACGTGCGGAAGCGCAGCGCTATGTCGATTTGCCACCTGCACAGGCGTTTGTGCTGCTGCTGGCGATCTCGGTCGTGGCGTTGTGCGGGATCGTCTATGAACTGATCATCGGCACGATCTCAAGCTATCTGTTGGGCAATTCCGTCTATCAGTTTTCGCTAACCATCGGCTTCTTCATGTTCGCGATGGGGATTGGCTCGTATTTGAGCAAGTTCCTGCACGGCAATCTGGTGCGTAACTTCGTGGTCGTTGAGATCCTCCTGTCGGTCGTCGGCGGGATTTGCAGCCTGGCGCTGTTCTTCGTCTTCCCATTTGCGCCCGGGCTTTATCAGGCGGTGATGTTCGGCTTCATCCTGACGATTGGAACGCTGGTCGGCCTGGAGATACCGCTTCTCACCCGTATCCTGGCGCAAGCAAGCGGCACGCGCCGGTCGATCGCCAACGTCATGTCGCTCGACTACGTTGGAGCGCTGATCGGATCGGTGGCATTTCCATTGATGCTGCTGCCGGGACTAGGCTTGATGCGTTCCTCGTTCGCGATCGGGCTGATCAATATCTCGGTCGCGTTCATCAGCCTGTTGTTCCTGAAGGACTACATCCCCAATCCGAAACGGATGATGGCCTACGTCATCGCCGCCTTCGTGGCGCTGGCCGGTTTGACACTTGCCAGCGACCGGCTGACTTCAATGGCGCAGCATCAACTGTACTTTGATAAGGTGATCTGGAAAAAGCAGACGCCCTATCAAAACCTGGTGGTGACGCGCAACTGGCAGAAGGACGATCTGCGGCTATTCATCGACGGGCACATCCAGTTTTCGCAAACCGACGAGTACCGCTACCACGAAGCACTTGTGCACCCGGTCATGGGCCTGCCAGGCAAAGCTGAAAACGTCCTGGTGATGGGTGGTGGCGATGGTCTGGCAGTTCGCGAATTGATTAAATACCCGTCCATCAAGCGGATCGACCTGGTCGACCTCGATCCTGATATGACCAAAATGGGCAAGACGTTCCCGCCGCTGTTGGAGCTCAATGGCGATAGTCTCAGCGATCCACGGGTTCACATTTATAATGAGGATGCGTTCTTGTTCATCCGGCGTGAGGGGCTGACTTACGACAGGGTGATCCTCGACTTTCCCGATCCGCACAACGAGGCAATTGCCAAGCTGTATTCGCTTGAGTTCTACAAAATGGTTTCGCTTCGGCTCTCGGAAGGTGGTGCGATAGCAACGCAAAGTTCGTCGCCATTTTTTGCACGGCGAACCTTCTGGACCATCGAGGAAACGTTGGGGAGAATTTTCCCCGGCACGCTGAGCTTCAATGTCGCCGTTCCAGCATTTGGGCTTTGGGGTTTCAACATCGCGACGATGAACCCGCGTGTGGCGGTGGGCGACATCAAGGTGCCAACCAGGTTCTTGACCGATACGACTTTGAAGGCCGCCACCGTATTCAGCCCGGACATTGCCAAGCCGAAAGGGCTGGCAGTGAACTCGATATTTGAGCCGATCCTTTATGAGGTCTATATCGGCGACCTCAAGGCCAAATCGTCGACACTCCAAGAGTTGCTATAGGGCTAGCAGGCTGTTGAAATTCGACCAGCAGCTCACTGAGCACCATTGAATTTTGCCATTTCTCGTCGAGCAGAACGTGGTCAAGCACGAAGACCGCACCTCAGCTCGACCTGACAGCCATCAACTAGAGGCCGAAAAAGCAATTTCAACAGCCTGCTAGAGCACTTTCCGACCAAATCGAACCATTCTGCCGAGGCGGATTAGTGACAAGATCAAGTGGACCGGCGCAGCGCGTGGCGGTGCCACGGGCAAGACGGGA
>JAHZKP010000113.1 GCA_022600345.1 Alphaproteobacteria bacterium
GGCAGTCGACGTGGGCGTAGTGGCGGTTCTCGGTCTCATACTCGACGTGGGACGTCGAAATCGTGATGCCGCGGGCCCGCTCTTCGGGCGCCTTGTCGATGTTGTCGTACGACGTGAAGTCCGCACCGCCGGCTTCCGCCAAAACCTTGGTGATCGCAGCCGTCAAAGACGTCTTGCCGTGGTCAACGTGACCGATCGTGCCGATGTTACAGTGAGGTTTATTACGCTCAAATTTTTCTTTGGCCATCCCGGCTCTCCGTCAAGTTTGTAAATCCCGAAACGATCGGGATTTGCCGATAAGGTAGGTGCCTGACTGCCCGCGCGGGTTGGCGCATTCGGCAACCAGATCATTTCAAGCTCTTCTATCAGGCGTACTTCGCCTTTACCTCGTCCGCGACATTACGTGGAACTTCCGCGTAGTGCGCAAATTGCATCGAATACTGCGCCCGGCCTGTCGACATCGAGCGAAGCGTGTTGATGTAGCCGAACATATTCGCCAGCGGCACGAATGCCTTGATCAGAACCGCATTCCCGCGCAGGTCCTGCGAACGAATCTGCCCGCGCCGCGAGTTCACGTCGCCGATGATTCCGCCAACGAAGTCCTGTGGCGAAACGATCTCAACGTCCATGACCGGCTCAAGCAGCTTGATCCCGCCCTTCTCGCAGCCCTCTCTCATAGCCGCACGCGCGGCAATCTCGAATGCCACCACCGAGGAGTCGACTTCGTGGAAACCACCGTCAAACAGCGTGACTTTCATGTCGACCATCGGGAAGCCGATAAGCATGCCGGTTTCCCAGACCGAGTTGACGCCTTTGTCCACACCAGGAATATATTCCTTCGGTACGGAACCGCCGACGATTTCCTGCTCGAACTCGTTGCCTTTACCGATTTCGTTTGGCTCAAGACGCATTTTCACACGTGCGAACTGACCCGTACCACCGGTCTGCTTCTTGTGCGTGTAGTCGACCTCCACAGGCTTCGCCAGGGTCTCGCGATAGGCAACCTGTGGCGCTCCCACGTCGGCATCCACGTTGTGGGTCCGCCGCAGGATGTCGACCTTGATGTCGAGGTGGAGTTCGCCCATACCCTTGAGGATGGTCTCGCCCGACTCCTGATCGACCGACACACGGAACGACGGGTCTTCGAGCGCCATTTCATGCAGAGCCTCGGCCATCTTCTCCTGATCCGCCTTCGTCTTCGGCTCGATCTTCACCTCGATAACCGGATCGGGGAATTCCATCTTTTCAAGAATGACCGGCTTGTTGGGATCGCAAAGCGTTTCACCGGTCCGGGTATCCTTCAGCCCCTGCAGCGCGATGATGTCACCTGCATAAGCGTGTTTGATCTCCTTGCGGTCGTCGGCATGCATCATGTAGGCGCGGCCGACGCGCTCTTTCTTGTCGCGGGTCGAATTGAGCAGCGGCATACCCTGCTCCAGCTTGCCCGAATAGATGCGGCAGAACGTCAGTGAGCCGACATGCTCGAAGTTCATGATTTTGAAAGCCAGCAACGAGAGCGGCTCATCATCGGACGACTTGCGCTCCATCGGCGATTCATCGTTTGGATTGATGCCCTTGATCGCGGGAACTTCCAGCGGACTTGGCAGCAAATCCACGACAGCATCAAGCAGCGGCTGCACGCCCTTGTTCTTGAAGGCCGAGCCGCAAAGCATCGGATAGAATACGTTTTCAATCGTTCCCTTGCGCAGAAGCTTCCGCAGCGTTTCCGCATCGGGCTCGCCGCCATCGAGATAAGCAGCCATTGCGTCGTCATCCATTTCGACGGCCGCTTCGATCATCTCGCCGCGAAATTCATTGGCTTTGTCGACGAGATCGGCTGGAATCTCCTTCTCGACATAGGTCGCGCCTAGATCTTCGCCTTCCCAAACGAGTGCCCTCATCGTGATGAGGTCTACAACGCCCGCGAATTCACTCTCAGCACCGATCGGAATCTGGATCGGCACCGGACGCGCACCAAGCTTTTCCTTGATGTCTTCCACGCACATGTAGAAGTCCGCGCCGGTCTTGTCCATTTTGTTGGAGAAGATGATCCGCGGCACCTTGTACTTGTCGCCCTGACGCCAGACGGTTTCCGTCTGCGGCTCAACGCCGGCGTTCGAGTCGAGCACCGTCACGGCACCGTCGAGCACACGCAGCGAGCGCTCGACTTCAATCGTGAAGTCGACGTGGCCTGGGGTGTCGATGATGTTGAGGCGGCGCTTGCGCCCATCCCGACCGGGCCAGGAACAAGTCGTCGCGGCCGACGTAATCGTGATGCCGCGCTCAGCTTCCTGGTCCATGAAGTCCATGGTCGCAGCGCCGTCGTGCACTTCGCCGATCTTGTGCGAAATGCCTGTGTAAAAGAGGATGCGCTCCGTCGCCGTCGTTTTACCGGCGTCAATGTGCGCCATGATGCCGAAGTTCCGGTAGTCCTCAAGTGCGTATTCGCGAGCCATGATAAGCCTCTAGGGGTAGCCCTGACATTCAAATTGAAGATGCGATCATTACCACCGGTAATGAGAAAAGGCGCGGTTCGCCTCAGCCATCTTGTGCGTGTCTTCCCGTTTCTTGACCGAAGTGCCACGGTTGTTGGCCGCATCAAGGAGTTCCCCTGACAGACGCTCGACCATGGTGTTCTCGTTGCGGCTTCTCGCAGCGCCGATGATCCAGCGGATCGCCAACGCCTGACGACGTTCCGGACGAACCTCGACGGGCACCTGGTAGGTCGCGCCACCAACACGCCGGGAGCGAACCTCCACCGACGGCATGACGTTCTTCAGCGCATCGTGGAACAGCTCCAGAGGACTTGCCTTGGCCTTTTCCTCGATCCGGTCGAAAGCGCCGTAAACGATGCCTTCCGCAGTCGACTTCTTGCCATCCTTCATCACCGCGTTCATGAACTTGGTAACGATCAGATCGGCGTACTTTGGATCCGGAATAATCTCGCGCTTTTGCGCTCGGTGACGTCGGGACATCGTTTTGTCCTTGATTGCTTGGTTGTTTCAGCAGCCCGGCCAAGCCGGCGGCCAATGTCTGAATCGAGTTACTTCGGCCGCTTTGCGCCATACTTGGAGCGGCGCTGCTTACGGTCAGCCACACCCTGGGTATCAAGCACACCGCGAACGATGTGATAGCGCACGCCCGGCAAATCCTTTACACGGCCGCCGCGGATCAGCACCACGGAGTGCTCCTGCAGGTTATGCCCCTCACCAGGGATATAGCCGATCACCTCATATCCGTTCGTCAGCCTGATCTTGGCGACTTTGCGCAAAGCTGAGTTCGGCTTCTTCGGCGTCGTCGTATAAACACGCGTGCACACACCGCGCTTTTGAGGGCAAGCCTCCATGTGGCGCGACTTGCTTCGAACCGTCTTGCGTGTGCGCGGCTTGCGTATCAACTGTTGAATTGTAGGCATTCGGCCTCATCCCACTTGGCGCCCGACGAAGCGAACGCCAAAACCCTTAGCGTTGGACCAATTGCGAACAATTGAGCCAACGTGAAACGCCATAGGATCTACAGTCACCGGGACTGGAGATCATGGCATGCGAATTGTCCTCTGCAAACGATCATCAGCGTCTAGTCGAGCAAACATGCCCCAAAAGGGTGCGGATAGCTCCGCCACCAACTACAGCCTGACGAGAGAGTGAAGCTCGTATAATCCCCAAGTGTTTCACGGTCAACACCATGCATGCAAAAAACCGAAATATTTCGACCTTAGAGGAATCACCAAATCGCCGCAGACTGAAAGACGCACGAACAATAATGCCGATCGCTTGATTTTCCCCCTCACTTGCAAACTCGCCAAACAGAAAAACGGCCACCACCAGGCAGCCGTTTCTCAATCCTTCAAAGCTACAGTCAATCGCCGCTATTCGGCGGCTTCCCCACTTGTCGTCGGAGACGGCGCAGCTTTGGATTCCTCCTTGGCAATCAACAGGTCCCGCTTGGTGGCAACCTCGCGAAGGCGGCGCAGCATCCCGCCCGTGCCAGCCGGGATAAGCCGGCCCACGATGACGTTTTCCTTCAAACCTTCCAAGGTGTCGACCTTGCCGTTGACCGACGCCTCGGTCAGAACCCGTGTTGTCTCCTGGAAGGAGGCCGCCGAGATAAACGACCGCGTCTGCAACGAGGCCTTGGTGATCCCCAGCAGAACCGGGATTGCGGCTGCCGGACGCAACCCATCCTTTTCGGCCGCGATATTGCGTTCCTCGAATTCAGGACGATCAAGCTGCTCACCCTTGATCATGTCGGTCTCGCCTGCATCGGTAATTTCCACCTTCTGCAGCATCTGGCGCACGATCACTTCGATATGCTTGTCGTTGATCGTCACGCCCTGCAACCGGTAGACGTCCTGAATTTCGTTGATCAGGAAGTTGGCAAGCTCCTCGACACCCTTGATCGCAAGAATATCGTGCGGGGCGGGATGGCCGTCATAAACGTAATCGCCACGCTCGATACGGTCTCCATTTTGAACCGCCAGAGACTTGCCCCGCGGGATCAGGTACTCGACGGCATCCTCATTCTCGTCGTCCGGACGAACGATGATGCGCTGCTTGTTCTTATAGTCCTTGCCAAACTCCACCGTCCCGGAGGCCTCCGAAATGATCGCGTGGTCCTTCGGACGGCGGGCTTCGAACAATTCAGCAACCCGCGGCAGACCCCCGGTGATGTCGCCGGACTTGGCCGATGCCATCGGGCTTCGCGCCAGAACGTCGCCAGCCTTCACTTCGTCGCCAGGCTCAACCGACAAAATCGCATCGACCGACAACAGATAGCGGGCATCCCCACCACGCGGCGCGGAAACCGGCTGGCCTTTGCCGTCGTTGATGACCATCGCCGGCTTCAACTCAGCCCCACGCGGGGAAGCACGCCAATCGATCACGACGCGGTTCGTCGTCCCCTTCACCTCGTCGGTCTGCTCTCGCACCGAAGCGCCGTCAACGACATCTTCGTAACCGACCACACCGTCGACTTCCGTCAGAATCGGACGGGTATAGGGATCCCACTGCGCCATGCGCGTGCCGCGCTTCACCGTATCGCCTTCATCGACCAGCAACCGGGCACCATAAGGCGCCTTTTGCACCGACAATTCCTTGCCGGTCTGGTCTTCGATGACCAGCGTCACGTTCCGGCTCATGGCAATGAGACGGCCCTGGCTGTCTTTCACGACGTTGCGGTTCTTCACTCGAACCGTGCCATTGAAGCTCGACTCGATGAACGAGGTGTCGACCACCTGTGCGGTACCGCCGATGTGGAAGGTCCGCATCGTCAACTGCGTACCCGGCTCCCCGATCGACTGCGCCGCAATCACGCCGACAGCTTCACCGATATTGACCGGCGTACCGCGTGCAAGGTCACGGCCATAACATGCCGCACAGCAACCAATCTGTGATTCACACGTCAAAACCGAGCGGATTTTAAGTTCCTGGATCTCAGCCTGAGCAATCAGCTCTGAATGAGATTCCTCGATCAGCGTATTCTTCTCGATAATCACTTCACCCGTTTCCGGGCTGGTGATGTCTTCGGCAGCCGTCCGGCCCAGCGCCCGCTGCGACAGCGGCACAATCACCTGGCCGGCATCGACGACAGCCTGGATCGAGATCCCGTCATCGGTGCCGCAATCGACTTCCGAGATGATCGAATCCTGCGCCACATCGACGAGACGCCGCGTCAGGTATCCCGAGTTCGCCGTCTTCAAGGCGGTATCGGCAAGCCCCTTACGCGCACCGTGCGTCGAGTTGAAGTATTCGAGAACCGATAGGCCTTCTTTGAAGTTCGCCTTGATCGGCGTCTCGATGATCTCGCCCGACGGCTTTGTCATCAGTCCGCGCATCGCTGCCAACTGACGCATCTGTGTGGGCGAGCCACGCGCACCAGAGTGGCTCATCATGTAGATCGAGTTGATCGGCTTCTGGCGGCCATTTTCCAGGAATTCGGTCGCCGAGATGCGTTCCATCATCTCCTTGGCGATCTTGTCGGTGCACTTCGACCAGGCGTCCACCACCTTGTTGTACTTCTCAAGCTGGGTGATGAGGCCATCGTTGTACTGCTGCTCGAATTCACGGACCAGATCTTCGGTCTCACCCATGATCGCCTGTTTCGTATCATGGATCAGCATGTCGTCCTTGCCAAACGAGATGCCCGCCTTGAACGCGTGATGGAACCCAAGCGCCATGATCCGGTCGCAGAAGATGACGGTCTCTTTCTGACCGCAACTACGATAAACCGCATCGATGATCTTGGAGATCGCCTTCTTGGTCAGAAGCTGGTTGACCAGGTCGAACTTGATACCCGGCTTCTGCGGCAGCAACTCGCCAAGCAACATTCGCCCCGGCGTCGTCTCATGCAATTCAACGACGTCATTGCCCTCATCGTCCTTGGCCGTCCAGCGCCCCTTCACCTTGGCGTGCAGTGTAACCACACCAGAATCGATCGCGTGATGCACCTCTTCAGGCGAACCGAGGATCATGCCCTCACCAGGTTCATTCTCCGCGATCAGCGACAGGTAATAGAGACCCAGAATGATATCCTGCGACGGCACGATGATCGGCTGCCCACTTGCAGGGTGAAGGATGTTGTTGG
Source organism: Alphaproteobacteria bacterium (assembly GCA_022600345.1). Classification (GTDB taxonomy): domain Bacteria; phylum Pseudomonadota; class Alphaproteobacteria; order Rhizobiales; family Hyphomicrobiaceae; genus Filomicrobium. The sequence goes on from JAHZKP010000113.1 coordinate 6,583, forward strand.
TCGACATCATCAACACGCGCGCTTCGAGCTGGGCTTCCAGCGACAGCGGCACATGGACCGCCATCTGGTCGCCATCGAAGTCCGCGTTGAACGCCGCACAGACAAGCGGGTGCAATTGGATCGCTTTACCCTCGATCAGCATCGGCTCGAAAGCCTGGATGCCCAGTCGGTGCAAGGTCGGCGCCCGGTTCAGCATCACCGGATGTTCCCGGATCACCTCGTCGAGAACGTCCCAGACTTCCGGCTTTTCCTTCTCAACCAGCTTTTTGGCCTGTTTGACGGTCGCCGCCTGGCCCAGCGCCTGCAGACGCGCGTAGATAAACGGCTTGAACAATTCAAGCGCCATCTTCTTTGGCAGGCCGCATTGATGCAGCTTCAGTTCCGGCCCAACAACGATCACCGAGCGGCCCGAATAATCGACGCGCTTTCCAAGCAGGTTCTGACGGAAGCGTCCCTGCTTACCCTTCAGCATGTCGGCAAGCGACTTCAGCGGCCGCTTGTTGGCCCCCGTGATGACGCGACCGCGCCGGCCGTTGTCAAACAGCGCATCAACCGACTCCTGCAGCATCCGTTTTTCGTTACGGATGATGATGTCAGGCGCGCGCAGCTCCATCAGCCGCTTCAAACGGTTGTTGCGGTTGATCACGCGACGGTAGAGGTCGTTGAGATCGGATGTCGCGAAGCGTCCCCCATCAAGCGGAACCAGCGGCCGCAACTCAGGCGGAATAACCGGCACCACGGTCAGGATCATCCACTCAGGCCGGTTGCCCGACTCGATGAACGCCTCAATGACCTTGAGCCGCTTACCCAGCTTCTTGGGCTTCAACTCGGTGGTCGCCTCGGCGATTTCCTGGCGCAGATCCTCGCGGATCTTGTGCAGATCCATATTGATCAGGATTTCGCGAATGGCTTCCGCACCGATGCCCGCCGTAAAGCTGTCAGACCCGTGCTCTTCCTGCGCGTTGAGGAATTCCTCTTCGCTTAATAGCTGCTTTTCCTTGAACGGCGAGATCCCCGGATCGGTGACGACGTAGTTCTCGAAATACAAAACCCGCTCAAGATCCTTGAGCGTCATGTCGAGCAACAGACCGATGCGCGAGGGCAGCGATTTCAGGAACCAAATGTGGGCAACGGGAGCCGCCAGTTCGATATGGCCCATCCGCTCACGGCGAACCTTGGCCAACGTCACTTCGACACCGCACTTTTCGCAGATGATGCCTTTATACTTCATCCGCTTGTACTTGCCGCACAGGCATTCATAGTCCTTGATCGGACCGAAGATGCGCGCGCAGAACAGTCCGTCTCGTTCCGGCTTGAACGTCCGGTAGTTGATCGTCTCAGGCTTTTTGATCTCACCAAACGACCACGACAGAATATCGTCGGGGCTGGCTAGCGAGATCTTGATCTGATCGAACGTCTGGAGCGGCTGCTGGCTCTTGAAGAAGTTGGTCATCTCGTTCATCGGCAGTCTCCTGGCAGGCCCTGGCTAGAGGCCTTGTATTCATGAAGGTCGCGTTGGCAGGCTGTCGGGCCACCCAACCCCAAAGATCCGGTTGGCTGCGGATCTTGAAGGTTGGGGCAATGGCCACAAGCGCTTATTCGGCGGCAGATGGCGGCGCTTGCAGGCGCAGCGGATCTTCTCCCGCAGGTTCGTCTTCGCCGCTGGGTTTTTCGGTATCCAGCAATTCGACGTTGAGCCCCAGGGCGCGCATTTCCTTGACGAGCACGTTGAAGCTCTCCGGAACGCCCGCTTCGAACGCATCGTCACCGCGCACGATCGACTCATACACCTTGGTCCGGCCCGCCACGTCATCCGACTTGACCGTCAGCATTTCCTGCAAGGTATAGGCGGCGCCATATGCTTCCAGCGCCCAGACCTCCATCTCACCGAAACGCTGTCCGCCAAACTGCGCCTTACCGCCCAGCGGCTGCTGGGTGACAAGCGAGTAGGGACCGATTGAGCGAGCGTGGATCTTGTCGTCAACCAGATGGTGGAGCTTCAAGACGTACTTGTAGCCGACCGTCACCTTGCGGTCGAACGGTTCACCAGTCCGCCCGTCGTGCAACTGAACCTGCCCGGAGCGGTCGAAACCGGCCTGCTCCAGCATTTCGACGATGTCGGGTTCATGGGCTCCATCAAACACCGGCGTTGCAATTGCCACCCCGGTCTTGGCCTGATCGGCAAGCCGCACTTTATCATCGGGCTCAGGCGCCATCTCTTCGATGGTGTCTTCGCCGTAGATGACCGAAAGCTGCTTTTCCAAGGGCTGCATATCGCCCGAAGCCCGGTAGTCTTCCAAGGCCCGTTCGATGGCGCGTCCCAGTCCCCTGGCCGCCCACCCGGAGTGGGTTTCCAGAATCTGCCCGACGTTCATGCGCGACGGCACACCCAGCGGGTTGAGAACGATGTCGACCGGCGTCCCGTCATCCAGGAACGGCATATCCTCCTTGGGCACGATCATCGAGACCACACCCTTGTTGCCATGCCGACCGGCCATCTTGTCGCCCGGCTGGATCTTGCGTTTAACGGCAACGAAGACCTTGACCATCTTCATCACGCCCGGAGGCATTTCGTCGCCGCGCTGCAGCTTGTCAACCTTGTCGACGAACCGCCGCTCAAGGCTCTTCTTGGCGTCCTCGTATTGCTTCTGGATGGCTTCCAGCTCGCCTTGGGCTTTCTCATCGGCCAGACCGATTTCCCACCATTGCGAACGCGGAATATCTTCCAGCAAGCTTTCGTCGATGTTGGTGCCCTTGCGGGCGCCCTTGGGACCCTTGGCGACTTCCTTGCCCATCAGCGCATCGCGCAAACGCGCATTGACGTTGCGGTCGAGGATCTGCAATTCGTCGTCACGGTCTTTGGCAAGGCGTTCGATTTCTTCGCGCTCGATCGCCATCGCGCGCTCGTCCTTGTCGACGCCGTGGCGGTTGAACACGCGCACCTCGACGACCGTGCCGGCAACGCCCGGTGGCAGCCGCAGCGAGGTATCGCGAACGTCAGACGCCTTCTCACCGAAGATGGCGCGCAGAAGCTTTTCTTCCGGCGTCATCGGGCTCTCGCCCTTCGGCGTGATCTTGCCGACCAGGATGTCGCCTGGATGCACTTCCGCACCGATATAAACGATCCCGGCTTCATCCAGATTCTTCAGCGCTTCTTCCGAAACGTTGGGAATATCGCGCGTGATTTCCTCAGGACCAAGCTTGGTGTCGCGCGCCATCACCTCGAATTCATCGATGTGGATGGACGTGAACACGTCATCGGTAACAACGCGTTCCGACATCAGGATGGAGTCTTCGAAGTTGTAGCCCATCCACGGCATGAACGCGACGAGCACGTTCTTGCCCAGCGCCAAATCGCCCAGATCCGTCGAGGGCCCGTCGGCGATGATCTCGTTCTCGCGCACAAAGTCACCTACGTTCACCAGCGGGCGCTGGTTGATACAGGTGTTCTGGTTGGAGCGCTGGAACTTGCGCAAACGATAGATGTCGACACCCGGCTTCGAAGGATCGGTTTCCTCCGTCGCCCGGATAACGATACGGGTTGCATCGACCTGGTCGATGACGCCCGTGCGGCGTGCAACGATCGCAGCTCCTGAATCGCGCGCCACCACTTCTTCCATGCCCGTGCCCACCAACGGCGCTTCGGCGCGCAATAGCGGCACAGCCTGACGCTGCATGTTGGAGCCCATCAGCGCCCGGTTGGCGTCGTCGTTTTCCAGATACGGAATAAGCGCGGCGGCAACCGACACGAGCTGCTTGGGCGACACGTCGATGTAGTTCACCTGGCTTGGCGGAACCAGCAGGACGTCACCCTGATAACGGCAGTTGACCAGATCGCCGGTCAGCGTGCCGTCTTCATCGAGCTGCGCATTCGCCTGCGCAACATAGTGGCGCATCTCGGCAACCGCTGACAAATACTCGACCTCATCGGTCGCCCGGCCGTCGACAACCTTGCGGTACGGGCTCTCGATGAAGCCGTACTTGTTGACCTTGGCAAACGTCGCAAGCGAGTTGATCAGGCCGATGTTGGGGCCTTCGGGCGTCTCAATCGGACAGATCCGGCCATAGTGCGTTGGGTGAACGTCGCGCACTTCAAAGCCAGCCCGCTCACGCGTCAGACCGCCTGGGCCAAGCGCCGACAAACGACGCTTATGGGTGATCTCGGACAGCGGATTGGTCTGGTCCATGAACTGCGAAAGCTGCGACGACCCGAAGAATTCACGCACGGCGGCAGCAGCCGGCTTGGCGTTGATCAGATCCTGAGGCATCACGGTGTCGATATCGACCGAGCTCATGCGCTCCTTGATCGCCCGCTCCATGCGCAGCAATCCAAGGCGGTACTGGTTCTCCATCAATTCACCGACTGAGCGCACACGCCGGTTGCCCAGGTGGTCGATGTCGTCGATCGATCCGCGACCGTCGCGCAAACCAACCAGCAGGCGCAGAACCGAAATGATATCTTCGGCCCGCAACACCCGGACCGTGTCTTCGGCTTCGGTGAAGCCTTCCAGCTCCGACAAACGCATGTTCATCTTCACGCGGCCGACAGCCGACAGGTCGTAGCGCTCCGGATCGAAGAACAATCCATAAAACAGGTTGGTGGCCGCTTCGATGGTCGGTGGCTCGCCCGGGCGCATCACCCGGTAGACGTCCATCAACGCTTCTTCGTTGTTGGCGTTCTTATCCAGCATCAACGTATTGCGGATGAACGCGCCGACATTGACGTGGTCGATGTCGAGGATCGGGAATTCCTTGACCTTCTGGTCCTTCAACTCGGCCAGCAGTTCGGCATCGAGTTCCGCACCGGCTTCCGCATAAATGAGGCCGGTCTTCATATCGACGATGTCTTCGCCCAGATATTTGCCAACCAGCTCCTCTGAAGAAACCAGCAGATCCTTCAACCCGTTCTGCGCCAGATCGCGAGCCCGCCGCGCCGTGATCTTCTCACCGGCATCAATCACGACTTCACCGGTCTTGGCATCCATCAGATCAGCATGGGGCACGACACCGCGCCATTTTTCCGGCACGAACGGCATCTTCCAGCCGCGCTTGATATCCTTGATCACGATCTTGGAATAGAACGTCTCCAGGATTTCCTCATCATTGAGGCCCAGCGCGTAGAGCAGCGTCGTTGCAGGAATCTTGCGGCGGCGGTCGATGCGCACATAGGCAACGTCCTTGGCATCGAACTCAAAGTCGAGCCACGAACCGCGGTAGGGGATAATGCGGGCGGCAAACAACAGCTTGCCCGAGACGTGCGTGCGGCCACGGTCGTGGTCGAAGAACACGCCAGGCGAGCGGTGCATCTGGGACACGATCACACGCTCGGTGCCGTTGATGACGAACGTACCGTTCTGCGTCATCAGCGGCATGTCGCCCATGTAGACGTCCTGCTCCTTGACGTCCTTGATGGACTTGGAGCCCGTCTCTTCGTTGATATCGAAAACGATAAGGCGCAACTTCACCTTCAGCGGCGCCGAATAGGTCATGTCGCGCTGAATGCACTCTTCCACGTCGTACTTGGGCGCTTCGAATTCATAACCGACGAACTCAAGGGTCGATTTGCCCGAGAAGTCGGAAATCGGAAACACCGACTTGAATACGCCTTGCAGCCCGTGATCGTCCGGCCGCCCGCCTTCGGGCGCCTTCCGCATCAGGAAGTCTTCATACGAACTTTTCTGCACCTCGATGAGGTTTGGCATCGCTGCGACTTCGCGAATGGAACCGAACTTCCTGCGAAGACGCTTGCGACCGTTGAACGTTTCTGCCATGACCGCTCCTTGAGATAGTGCGCCGCGCAGGGGCCAACCTGCGCTAGATTTTCAAGAGCCCGCTAAAGGGTCAGCCCACCCCCGCGCATGCCGTTTGCTTGCAAGGTGCCTCCCGGAAGGGGAAGCCCTCTGGCCCCTGTGTGCTGCCCGTAGTCGCACCGTTTGACCAAAGGCAACGCCAGAAGCTTAAAAACGGTTTTCCGGAGCCTCCAAAATCAGCCCTTGTCAAGGACCGTGGGGACTCCGGGAAACCGTCAGACTTGATGCCCCTTCTGCGAAACAAGTTCGCAAAAGGGGCGCGTCACAGTTACTTGAGTTCGACCTTTGCGCCGACCTCTTCGAGCTTCTTCTTGAGCTCTTCGGCTTCTTCCTTGGAAGCTGCTTCCTTGACGGCCTTGCCGCCGGCTTCAACCAGATCCTTGGCTTCCTTCAGGCCAAGCCCCGTGATGGCGCGGACTTCCTTGATGACGTTGATCTTCTTGTCGCCGGCAGCAACCAGGATCACGTCGAATTCAGTCTGCTCTTCTCCACCGCCAGCATCGCCACCAGCAGCAGCAGGACCAGCAACCGCAACAGCAGCGGCCGCCGAAACGCCCCACTTTTCTTCAAGCATCGTCGCCAGTTCGGCGGCTTCAAGAACGGTCAGAGACGACAGGTCTTCGGCAATTTTAGACAGATCGGCCATTGTTTACTTTCCTTAGAGGTTCAAATCTTCATTCAGCGTTTGGCGGCTCAGCCCAATTTCAAGGAACTGTCCACCTGGATTCCGCCCAACACCGGTTTACCGAGTGTTGGCTAACTTTCGAGCCCCAACACCGGTTTACCGAGTGTTGGCCAACTATCGAGCCCCAACACCGGTTTACCGAGTGTTGGCCAACTATCGAGCCCCAACACCTGTTTGCCCTGAAACACGCGCTTGCGCAGTGTTGAGCAAACCAATGTTGGCCACTATCAGGCCGCTTCGCCCTGCGACGCCTTCGCCTGGATGACGCGGGTAAGCTTGGCACTGGGCTCCTTGATCGTGCGGACGACCTTCGTCGCCGGCGCGTTGAGGAGACCAATCAGCTTGGCCCGGAGTTCATCGAGGGACGGCAACGCTGCGAGGGCTTTCACGCCCTTTTCGTCCAGAACGTTTTCACCCATCGTGCCGCCGAGAATGACGAGTTTGTCGTTCTCCTTGGCGTAGGCAACGGCGATCTTGGCCGCGGCGATCGGATCCTGCGAATAGGCAATGCAGGTCGGTCCCGTGAACAGATCGGCGATCCCAGCCGACGGGGTGTCCTGGAGAGCAAGCTTGGCCAACCGGTTCTTCGCCACCTTGACGTGACCGCCCGCCTGCTTCATGCGCTGGCGGTAGTCAGTCATCTCCGCGACTGTCAAACCGGCATAGTGGGCAACGACAACCACGCCCGTGTCCTCGAACACGTTGTGGAGGCTTGCGACGAGCTCACTTTTCGCGGCTCTATCCACTGCTTTCTCCTGGTCTGCAAGGCCGCCTCATTTTCGGCCACCCTGCGGGTTCATACTTGCCGAGCTTCTTTTGTAGAAACCACCTGCTCACAAACCGGTCCGGTCTATCGAACGGGCAGCCCAACACCAGCAAGCTGAGTGTTGGCCCTGAAAAGCTCAACGCGCTTAGTACCTGTCCTCCTTCAAGCTCAACGAGCCATCGGGAACCGACCGAGAAGATTTGAACCTGAAGCAACCACCCACCTTGTCGGCAGGCAAGCCGCTCCGGCCGCTCTCCCATCTCATGCAGGCCTCCCCCGGTTCCAATCTCTTGGCCCTTGGGGGCGATGATTAAGCTGGCGGCCCGAAAGCCAATCCAGCACCCGCAATCTCGGACAGGTCCGCCTCCTCGATTGCACTGCTAAAAAGAGCAGACAAATTCAAAGACGGGGTCTTCCAGGCTCATCGCCCGAAATTGAATTGCAGCGCCCCGGATCTCGGCCAGAGGCTCCAGGACGCTGCCAGTTCGTCAGTTCGCCGCCTCGGACATCACCGAGGAACCTTCGACGCGGATCCCTGGACCCATCGTCGAAGTGATCGAAATCTTCTTCACATAGGTACCCTTGGCGCCCGTCGGCTTGGCCTTGACGACCGCGTCGACGTACGCGCGGATGTTCTCCACCAGCGCTTCCTTGGTGAAGCTCGCCTTGCCGATGCCACCGTGAATGATGCCGGCCTTTTCGACGCGGAATTCGACCGCACCGCCCTTGGCGGCCTTGACCGCTTCGCCAACATCCATTGTCACCGTGCCAACGCGCGGGTTCGGCATCAGGCCACGCGGACCAAGCACCTTGCCCAGCCGTCCAACCAGCGCCATCATATCCGGCGTTGCTATGCAGCGATCGAAGTTGATCGTACCGCCCTGGACTTCCTGCACCAGCTCTTCGGCGCCAACCACGTCAGCTCCGGCAGCGGTTGCCTCTTCGGCCTTCGCGCCACGCGCAAAAACCGCGACACGTGCCGTCCGCCCCGAACCATTCGGCAGCACACAGACGCCACGAACAAGCTGATCGGCGTGCTTTGGGTCGACGCCCAGGTTCATCGCGATTTCGATCGTTTCGTCGAACTTCGCCTTGGCGCGCGCCTTCAGCATGTCGACCGCATCCTCGATTGGATACGAAGTGTTGGGGTCAATTTCGGACCGAGCAGCAAGCATGCGCTTGCCTCCGGCCTTACGGGCTTGCTTGGCAAGCTCTGGAGACGTATTTGCCATGACGCTTACCCTTTCACCTCGATACCCATCGAACGCGCCGAACCGGCGATTGTACGCGCAGCCTGCTCGACATCATCCGAATTGAGGTCGGCCATCTTCAACTTGGCGATCTCCCGGCATTGGTCCATCGTGACACTGCCCGCAATCACGCGCCCTGGCTCCTTGGAGCCCGAACCCGGCTTGCCGACGGTCTTCAGCTTGGCGGCCTGCTTGAGATAGAACGAAGCCGGCGGCGTCTTCATTTCGAATGTGAAAGAGCGGTCGGTATAAACCGTGATCTTCACAGGAATCGGCGTATCGGGCGCAATGTCCTTTGACTTCGCATTGAACGCCTTGCAGAATTCCATAATATTGACACCGCGCTGGCCCAACGCTGGACCGATAGGCGGTGACGGATTGGCTTTACCTGCGGGAACCTGCAGGTTGATGTAGCCATCGATCTTCTTTGCCATCTTTTCCCCTGAACGGTTGGGAACCACTTCATGTTACGAAGGGATCCCAGGGTTAGCGGTGAAACGGGCTTGCAACCATCAACTGGCCCACAACCCTCCCGCACGACTAAAGGGCCACGACCGAACACATCGGCCGAGAGCCCCTACGCATGGCGCATTCAGCGCCAATTCTCACAATCAGATGCCGACCCGACCAGCTCCAAAGCTCCTCAGCTTGCGATCTTCTCGACCTGATTGAATTCCAACTCCACCGGCGTTGGCCGTCCGAAGATCGACACAGCCACCTTGACCCGCTCACGATCCTCATCGACCTCTTCGACATGCCCCTGGAACGAAGCGAACGGCCCATCCGACACCTTGACCGACTCACCGACTTCGAACGTGATCGTCGACTTCGGCCGCTCCACACCATCCTTGACCTGATTAAGGATGCGCATCGCCTCGTCTTCTGAAATCGGCATCGGCTTGTTGTCCGACCCTAAGAAACCGGTCACCTTCGGCGTATTCTTGATCAGCAGAAAAGCTGGATCGGTCATATTCATCTTGACCAGCACATAGCCCGGCAGAAAGTTCCGCACGCTTTGAACCTTGCGGCCGCGCTTCACCTCGACAATTTCTTCGGTCGGAACGACGATTTCTTCAAACAGATCCTGCAACCCGGCGGCTTTCGCCCGCTCCCGGATCGATTCTGCAACCTTTCGCTCGAAATTGGTGTACGCGTGCACGATGTACCAGCGTTGCGCCATCGCTCGATCCTGACTTTCGAAAAAACCCTGCTAACCGGCGCTTCAGCCGGCTGAAAACGATAAGATCCTCAGCGCCCCATGCGAAGCACGTAGTTGACGATGGTACCCAGCACCTGATCGACAGCCATGAAGAACAAGGCCGCCAGGATCACCATGATGAGAACCATCACACTGGTGATCCAGACCTCCTTCCAGGTAGGCCAGGTAACTTTTGCCGCCTCTTGGCGGACCTCCTGCAGAAATTGGAAAGGGTTCACAGGCAACCTTCTGGAACAAACATCATGTGAGGGCCGCATTCTTCCGTGTGTTGATTGCGCGATCCACCGCACATCCCAAACCACACAACAAATCAAGCCCGCCGCCCTCTTCGCGAACTTGCAGCACTAACCCATCTTCCAGCCAGTTCACCGTCTGGCAGGGGTGGAGGGTCTCGAACCCCCAACCTTCGGTTTTGGAGACCGACGCTCTACCAATTGAGCTACACCCCTAAATTCGCCTCGCCCGCGCGAGCGCGCTTCGTCAAGCCGGTTTCGGTTGGGGAAGCGCTGTCCATAGCCGACACACCAAGGCTTGTCACGCCCTAACGCCAAATTTTCTCTTGAGTGTTGCTGATTCGCAACAAGCCTATCGTTTTCGCTCAATAACAACAGCCGTTCCGTATGCCAAAACCTCGGTCACTGCCGACGCCATTTCATTGGCATCATAGCGCATCGCCAGAATAGCATTGGCGCCCTTCTGCTCGGCATGGGCAACCAGATTGTTGAATGCCTCCTGGCGCGCCGTCTCCGCCAACTTCGTATACACCGAAATATTGCCGCCGAAAAGGATCTGGATCGAGGCGCCGATATTCCCAGCCAGGCTGCGAGATCTCACCGACAGCCCGCGCACCATACCGATCGTCTGCACAATCTCATAGCCATCGACGTCATTGGTCGTCACAACGATCATCTATCCCGCCCCCGATATTTAAAATTTCACGACTCTGATTGCTATTGCTCCCGGCGCCGTTCTGCATAGGCCCTCAGCACCGCCGCAACCCATCGCGGCAGACTGCGCGTCAATACAAACTCACCAATGCCGCCAGCAGTACGCTTGAACGAAACGACAGCCCGCATTGTATCGGAATTATCGAAGATTATGCACTCGTCGACGTGATCGAGGGCACTCGGCAGAAGTGCAAGGGCACGTCGATACCGCTCTATGACCTTCTGAGTGGCGATATGGTGCCCGCCTGTGCGCACACGATAGGCAACACGCGCAACATTCAAACCAGAATTCTCGGTGCCAATGAAGTAAAGCCTGACGACGTAACCAGCGGCTTTGGCACGCTTCAGAAAGTCAATTTTGCTTTCATGGGAGAAGACTGTCTCGAAAGAAAACGAGCAACCGCTTCTCAGAGACTCCTCCCTTTGAGCAGTGGCCTCATCAAATGCGGCCCTCTGGTACCATTCATCCGTTTTTGCCGGAACACCCGCATCAGCATCCCTGAACCGCAATTCCAACTCGATCACGTCGGCATTTATGAATGAACCGAGATCATACTTCTCAGCGACAATCTTGCCTTGAAGCGTACTCTTCCCTGAACCATTGGGCCCAGCAAACACGGTAAGGGTCGGAGCAGCGTCAACCATTACGGCTTGACTAGAACCTCATGCTCATCAAGAAAGTTCGCCAGATCGGGCTCGCCGTCGAACTCCACCGAACCATTCTGGCCAGCTTCCATTGAGGGCTCCACGTAGACAACCTCACCGCCTCGCCAGACTGGAATTTTATCCCCGCTCAGGCGCGCAGCATCCCGTACATCGCGCGTAGCCTCGCAAGCGATACGATCAAGCTCATCAAAGTCCAACTTTTTTGGCATGTCACGTCAACCAATCGAACCGGTTATATTCTTGTGATTATTATACATTACAAACTGATGAGTGAACAGACGTTGAACCCAGCAAGCAGTTAGAGCCGCTGCAAAGCCGTCTACCCGGATGGCAAAATTGGCAAATCTCGCGCACCGGCTAACGAATTGCTCTAGCCGGCGCCACGCGAAGCAGCGGCTTGCCGCTGTTCGCCACGAAAGCGCAGGTTGGCGTCACGCCGCCCAAGGATCGGGACCCAATCCCTACTCCAAGATCGACGAGACGACGCCGGCGCCACGCGAAGCAGCGGCCTGCCGCTGTTCGCCACGAAAGCGCAGGTTGGCGTCACGCCGCCCAAGGGTCGGGACCCAATCCCTACTCCAAGATCGA
>JAHZKP010000009.1 GCA_022600345.1 Alphaproteobacteria bacterium
AGATTGACTGTCGGCAAGACGCGTCCGGTGCAGGCGTGGTGGACCCCACGGCAAACCGGCGCAACGCAGTCCGGCAGTCAATTTCGCCGCATCCCTCTGGGACACCGCACTTTTTCGCCTCGGCGGCGTCGCGGCACTGGCACGATAGCCCATATCGCGCTGCGCGCCGCTTCTGGCCGAATGCGAAAAAGTGACAGGTGTCGCGAGCCACATGAGTTCTTCAACAGCCTGCTAGGGAGGGTTGCATGTCGGGTGAGGTACTTTTCAAGGCGGCTTATCCGTTTCAGGCGGATGTCGAAAGACTTCCCGTTCAGGATATTGATGAAGCTGCCAAGTGGTACTGCAATACATTCGGCATGGAAGAAATCGAGCGGCGAAGTGAACCCCGTCCGGCGGTAGTGCTCGCGCGCGACGGTGTCAAAATAGGTTTTGAAGTGAATGGCGGCGATGCTTCTCAAGACGGAGCGGCGGTTTTGGTCGCTGATATTCACCGTGCAAGAGACGAACTGACCGCCAAGGGCGTCAGTATCGGAAACTGGCGAATAGATGAGCGCGATGGGAGCAAGTTCCAGGTCTTCTTCGTGATCGCACCCGACGGGCTTTGCTACTATTTCCATCAACCGCTGAATGACTGAACCGGGTTGCCTGATGAGGGGCGCGCGGATGCTTGAGGAAGCCTGTTCACGCGCAATCAACGAACTCGTTCACCCGTGCACTACAGCCTGCCAAGTATCTCCAACGCTTCGAGGCGGGAGCGTCGAGATAGGTGTGGGTCTGGCTTTGGAAAAATAGCGGTGAGGCGGTCGAGGTGATGGTTGGCAAGGCCGTGTTGCCGTGCACCGGTTACGACGAGGGCATGATACCAATCATAAGGTTGCAGTTGTTCGTCGCGATGATCGGGGTGAGCAATGTAGGTCGTAACCGGCAGGGGTGTTGAGGCTGAAGGGAAGCTGACGCTTAGTCCCTCGGGGCGGTCGTAGCCATTCCCCAGGCCCTCGAATGTATCGAGGATGGGCAATTGGTTGGCGTTTAGTTCGAAAACGACGCCATGGACGATTGCCGATGCCACCTCAGGCGCAGCAACCAGTGTCGCCTTGCCCGATCCGTCCTGGCTGGTCTTACTGAAATCGAGAGTGAAGCCCATAAGGCTTGCCACCCCGATGGGCCGCGCGGAAGAACAGCGCGCCTGCAGGCGCTCGGTCAACATGTTCGAACCGTAGGCGAAGTAGTGGATCGTCATGGGCGACTTCGTCGAACTCCCTTATAGGGGCAAGTCTTAAGGGGCAGGATCCCGGATAGCTCATTTGCTATGCAAAATGAGCTTCCGGGAACGCAAGCAGCTAGGGTGATATTGGGCTAAGGACGTTGATCAGATGGTTGCCCAACGGCCCCCTGGCTGCAGTTTCGGCTAACCCACCTGCGCCAAGGCCTGATCCAAATCCGCGATGATGTCGGCTTTGTCTTCGATGCCGACCGACAGCCTGACCACATCGGGACCGGCTCCGGCGGCTATGCGCTGTTCGTCGGTCAACTGGCGGTGGGTTGTAGAGGCGGGATGGATGACCAGTGATCGCGTATCGCCAATGTTTGCCAAATGCGAAAACAGGTTGAGGCCGGAGACCAGTTTGACGCCGGCTTCATAACCGCCTTTGAGGCCGAAAGTGAAAACGGCGCCCGCGCCCTTTGGGCAGATCTTCTGGTGCATGGCGTAATAAGCATTCGAGGGAAGGCCGGCATAGTTGACCCATTCCACGGCCGGATGCTGTTCAAGCCAAGTTGCGACCGCGGTGGCGTTCTCGCAATGGCGTTCCATGCGAAGCGGAAGAGTCTCGATACCGTTCAACAGGAAGAACGCATTCATCGGTGAAATCGCGGGGCCGAGATCGCGCAGGCCCATAACGCGGCAGGCGATGGCAAAGGCGAAGTCGCCAAACGTCTCGGCGAGCTTCATGCCGCCATAGGACGGGTTGGGCTCAACCATGGTGGCGTACTGGTTCTTGGCGCCCAGCCAATCGAATGTGCCGCTGTCGACAATGACGCCGCCAATCGAGTTGCCGTGACCTCCCATGAATTTTGTCAGCGAGTGGATGACGATGTCGGCGCCGTGGTCTTTGGGGCGGCACAGGTAGGGCGTGGCAAGCGTATTGTCGACGATGAAGGGGACGCCAGCAGCCTTGGCGATTGCGGCAATCGCGGGAAGGTCCATGATGACACCGCCGGGGTTGGCGATCGACTCGCAAAAGATGGCTTTCGTCTTGTCGGTTACGGCGGCTTGAATGCTGGCCGGGTCGGTGCCGTCGGCCCACTTAACGTTCCAGCCAAACTTCTTGAATGACTGGTTGAACTGGTTGACCGAGCCGCCGTAGAGCTGGCGGGCGGCGACGAATTCGTCGCCTGGCTCAAGCAGCGTGTGAAACACCAGGAGTTGGGCTGCGTGACCTGATGCAACCGCCAGGGCGGCCGTTCCATCTTCGAGAGCTGCCACACGCGATTCCAGAACCGCCTGGGTCGGGTTCATGATGCGTGTGTAAATGTTGCCGAAGACTTCCAGGTTGAAGAGTGCGGCTGCGTGATCGGCATCGTTGAAGACGTAAGACGTGGTCTGGTAGATCGGCGTTGCGCGGGCACCGGTCGATGCATCCGGAGCCCCACCGGCATGGACGGCGAGCGTATTGAAGTTTGGCGATTCTGGCGTTCCGACGTCCGACATAGAGCCCTCCTGACACGATTGTTGGGCGTCAAGATAGGCGAGGTTTCACGGCGGCGAAACCTCGAAAGTGTAAGGCGGCAGTTGTCAGACTTGGAAGGCTACTGCTGATCTGTCTCGGGCAACCAGCTCAGCGATGCCGCAGCCGGGCCATCTCACGCGACGCGCTGCATTTCCATTTGGCGATTTTCCACTTGGGGTGGCCGGCGGCCCACTTGGTCAAAGCGACCTGGCCGCGCATCATGCAGTTGTAGGGGGTTACCTTGTCGGCCATGTAACTGAGGCTGACATCCTTACAGGTGCCCGGACTTGCGATGAGGCATGCTGAAACAAGAATTTCGATCATGATCATTCTCCAAGTTATTGTATTTCGATCCGCTAATTGCGGCCCGATTCAACTTGGGCGATCCCTGGTCTTTTCTTATTTCTCCAAAGGTTAAGCGACTCGCGGCGAGCCACACAAGTTTGAATATTGATCAGAATCTGGAGCCTATTTAAGCACTACTACGAAAAGCTGTGACAAAATTTACGCGCGGCAACGGGGCTCAACTGTACGGGACACAGGTGAGCGGCGGCGCAGAGCATGCGGAATTCCGCTAGGGGCTGCATAAATTTCGGGCGATGCGGCATGCCGCCCCACCGCATTAATGGCATCGCGGTCAATTGAGCGTAACTTTCGGGGCACATTCTATTCACGCGGAATAGGCAAAATATTCTCTGAATTAATCTTTGGTTTACGAACAGGGAGGCTTCGCGGAGTTCAATGCCCGTTTTAGTTTCGGAGAATTTAGAGCGAGGGGGCGTTTCTATTGTTATGGAGACGCCCCCAACGCCACGCTTGGCAATCAATCGACTTCTATAACGGACATGACCTTGAAGGTGCGAAGCACGCCGTCGTGTTCCTGGATCGATACGTATTCGCCGGGCTTGAAAGCGTGCTCGCCGAAGCGGTAGCCGGCTTCATCGTTTTCCGCGTCGCCGTGGATGTCATAATGGAAGGCCCACTTGCCACCGCGTTTCTTGACGATGTGGCCGATCTCATCTTCTTCGCCCGCCCAGAAGCGTTTTACCCGGCAGCGGTCCTTGGCCTTGCACCAGTCGGCATCGATGATGTTTCCATTGTCATCCAGCGGCGCCATGAAGTCGTAGCCATGAGCGCGGCTGCCGTCGGGAAAGTCGTGGTCGCGGGCGAGTTCCAACCGGACACGGCGCATGGTGGGGGGCAGAGGGGTCACGTGGGGTCTCCTGTTACGTTGGATCGATTGACGATTGGTCCAATGGATTTGGCACAACGCGATCGTTGACGTTGGAAGTCAGTGCGAAATCAACAGGGGCAGCGGGCTCTCGTTGGTGAGGTCGCGCGTCACGCCGCCAAACACAAATTCGCTGAACCGGGAATGCCCATAAGCACCCATGACCAATAGATCGGCTGAAAAATCGCCGACGTGCTTGAGCAGGGTTTTCGATATGCCACCAGAGCCGGTCTTGATGTACTTCAGCGTCGTGTTGACGTCATGCCTGGCGAGCGTTGCGGCGATTGATTGGGCCGGTGTGCCGGTTTCCAGTGGCTCGCCGTCAGCGGTGACGGTGAAGATCGCGACTTCACGTGCCGACTGGTAGAACGGGAAGGCATCGAACGCGGCACGGGCAGCGCGGCTGGTGCCATTCCAGGCGATGGCGATCTTGTTGAACTGCAATGAGGGGCAGCCCTCGCGCGGGACGAGAAATACCGGGCGTCCACTTTCCATGGCGAGGCGTTCGGGAAAGTCGAGGACGGGGCCTAAATCCCAATCGGGATCGCGTTGGTTGGCGACGATCAGATCGGCTGCGCGGGCATGCTCCAGCACTGCGGTCACAAGGTCGCCTGCGGATGTGCGAACACTGACCCACTCAGCGACAAACGGGGCGTCGCGCGTGACATCCTCGAAGACCTGGCGAAGTTCCTGTTCGGCATCGCCAGCCGCGCGCATCATCTCGTCGATGACGGTGGTGGGATAGGGGATCGCGAGAGGCGGCACGGGGGGCAGGGCAGAAAACGCTGCCATGCCCATCAGGTGAGCGCCATGATTTCTGGCCAGTGCGCAGGCGGCATCAAGAACCTGTTCGCAGCCGTGGCGGCGGTTCAGGTAGACCAGGATCGTTTTGATCGGCATGGCCTTTGTCCTCCTCAGCTTCCCCCGTTATCGGCACCTTGGGTCGAAGATGCTCCACCTTAGCATGCTGTTTCCTTGATCAACATCAACGTTTCGAGGGCCGATGTGGCGCCAAATGTAACCGGTGCCAAACAATCGAAAGGATAGCGGATGTTGATGCTACAGCCGAGTTGGATACGTTGGCAGGCGGTGCTGGTTGGTGCTTGCGTGATTGCGGGTGCCGTTGCGTCTCAACCGGCGCGGTCGGAAGGGGTTGAACTTTCGCCGGCACAAAAGACGCTGCTCGAATTGCAGCTCAAGGAATCGTACAAATGTGTTCTGGGCAAAGTGTTGTTTGCGCGTGAAGTGGAGGTCGGGGGAACGGTGAAGCTCGACGGCCGGGCGCAATGCACCGATGAGCGCGAGGTCGATTTTACACAGGCGAGCCCCAATGCAAAGTTCGAGTTGAGTCTTTGCCAGCCGACCGTTTGCTGAATGCGTCACGGTTTCTACCGGTATGATTCGGAATTGCCCGCAATCCCGCCATCCACAGAAACGTGCGCGATGGGGATTGCGGGGATGGGTCTGATACCAGCGATACGGGGCCAGGCGAATCTCCTTAACTCTTACGTGGGCGATTTACAGCAGGACGATCAGAGCATGCCCTGATGCGGCCTGGCGTCGGCCCGGATGAATAGTTTTCCTGAGTGGTCCCGTTTGAGAAGGCGTGCGGCGAAATCCATCGCAGCACGTCCCATCTATTCTCGCTTTAGTTCAACGCGTTGGTGCTCGCGCCCCTTTTTGCCAATCGGCCGGGGCCAGTTGAGATGAGGTAATCATGTCCAAGTCGTTGCTTGAAGTGACCCAGATAACCCGCTGTGCCAAACGGAACGTCGCGGTTGCTGCCGCTGCCTTGTTGACCAGTGCGTGCGCCCAGTCAGGCGTCAATCTGCCCAACCTTGGGCTCAACGATCCGCAAGCCGGCCAATCGACGCTCACCACCGGGTCGATCGCATCCAGCGAACTTTCTCCTGTTGGCCAGGCTGATGCGCTGGCGGCCACACCGCTCAATGAGGCTTCATCGAAGGCATTGGCGAAGGCGCGGAAGTTGCGGGCAGCCAACAAGAAGGCGCGCGCGCTGTCCGTGCTCGATGCGGCCTCGAAGAAGGATCCCCAGAACAAGATTTTGTTGAGGGAGCGGGGCTTGTTGGCCGCCGACCTTGGACGCCTTGAAGAGGCCAAGGGGCTGTTGCGCGCCTCTATCGATCCTGCCAATCGGGATTGGCGCACGCATTCGGCATTGGGCTCGGCGCTTGCTTCCGAAGGCCGTCACGGTGAAGCGCAAAAGGAATTCGCCGCGGCTTTGAAGCTCGCACCAGATCACCCGTCGGTTCTCAACAACCTGGCGCTATCATATGCGCTGGATGGAAAGCACGATCGGGCGGAAGCGTTGTTGAGACAGGCATCGACATCGGGTGGCGCGGTCAAATCGAAACAGAACCTAGCGCTGTTGCTGGGCCTGAAGGGGCGCACGGAAGAATCCCACACGGTTGCGGCAAGCGTTTTGCCACCAGAGACTGCATCGATGAACAGCAGCTATCTGCGCGATTTGCACGATGGCAATGCCAAGGTTTCACGGGCCGACAAGAAGGCCGCTCCGTCGATCCGCTCGGCGCGGGCGACGACCAGATAAGGGCGTCGGCCAGGGGCAAGTTGAAGCAGTCTGAAAGCAATACTCACTTCGTTCCCTGTGCCCCCAGGGGACCGGCCCGGTTTTCCGTCATACGCGGGAGCCGGGCTTTTTTTGTGTGGGCATTAAAGCTGGTTCTCCTTTGGTGGGCTCGCTTTAGCTTTCCTAGCTCACGCGCCGTTCCGGCATTCCGCCGGGCCCGACGCAGCCCCTCCCCCTGTCTTTTAGGGGGAGGACTCCGCGCCATCGTTTAGCCCCGGCTTCACACCGCAATAGTTCAACCATCGCAACATGAGGGGCTAAGCGATTGTGGCGCGGATAGGAGGGGGTAAATCTCTTTTTTGCGCCTCCAGATGCCCACCGCTCTGATGTTGGTCCACAGTTCCTAAAGTCCTGTGGAGCTGGCGGCATCCGGCTCCGTTCGGTTCTCCGAACTGGAGCGGTGAGTAGCGAATGCAACAGACACCCCCACCTGGGAATGTCACGATCACTTGGTCCCTGGTGTTGCGGGGGCGGCGCTGCTGTCGATTGCAAACCGGGCCCAAGAGATGACATTCCGTCCTCCCCCGTCAAAGGGGGAGG
>JAHZKP010000114.1 GCA_022600345.1 Alphaproteobacteria bacterium
AGGGCAGGAAAGCGGTTCCTGGAGGCTTGCATGGATCCTCACCTTCGTGAGGATGACGTTGGTGGGCGTGAATACTTAGTCGCCAAATACGGCACCCGCTCAGCCGTATCTTGTCACCGCTCCAACACCGGTTTACCGAGTGTTGGGCAAAAAACCGAGCCACCCAAATCACCTCACCCACCTCCGACATGGCCGAGCAGTCGGCCATCCACGCAAGGTGCTGTATTCGCAGCCGTTTCCTTCGTTCGCTGCCTTAGAACTGACGCCGGATCCGGCGGCATCAAGTAGCGCAGGAAAGCGGTTCCTGGAGGCTTGCATGGATCCTCACCTTCGTGAGGATGACGACGGTGGGTGTGGATGTTTTGGGTGGCGCTTCGCGGCGGAAGTCACTGCTCAGTGGCGACAATTGCTGTCCGGACCAAAGGGGATAGGCACGGCTCTACCGAGTATGGACCGATAAAGCACACCGACTTGCCGACTGTTGAGTCAAAATAGAGCAACGTCGGGCCGGCGCAATTCATTGCGCCCTACCATAAAATCGACGTCCGGTAGGGCGCAATAAATTGCGCCTTTCCGCTCTCTGGGAAACACTCACCGTATCTCGACACCGCTCCAACATCGGCTTGCCGAATGTTGAGCCAACAAAAGAGCCGCCAGCGACTCAGGCCGCATGTACGCAGGCTTTCGCCCCGTCTTTCATCAGCTTGTAATTGATGGAATCAACCAGCGCCTCGAAACTCGCATCGATAATGTTGGGTGAAACGCCAACCGTCAGCCAACGGTCCCCGGTACCCCGGTCATGGCTCTCCACCAGCACCCGGGTTACCGCTTCAGTACCACCGCCAGCGGTCAGAATGCGAACCTTGTAGTCGACCAGATCGACATCCGCGATGTGCCGCTGATAGCGTCCCAGATCCTTGCGCAACGCCGAATCCAATGCGTTGACCGGTCCGTTACCTTCCGAAACCGACCACAACGGTTCCTTGTCCCCGTTGATGAAGACCTTCACGGTTGCTTCCGAAACCGTGACCAGTTCGCCGCGCGCATTGTGCCGCCGCTCGACCATGACCCGAAACGAGTCGACTGAGAAATACTTTGGCACCTCGTCCAGTTCGCGCCGCGCCAGCAACTCGAATGAAGCATCCGCCGACTCATAGGAATATCCCGCAGCTTCACGCTGCTTGACCGCCTCCAGAAGACCGGGAATCCGCGCATCGTCCTTGTCGACATTCAATCCAAGACGCGACAGGGAGGAAAGGATATTCGAGCGCCCGCCCTGGTCGGAAACCAGGACCCGGCGGCTGTTGCCAACCAATTCAGGCGCAACGTGCTCATAGGTGTCGGGGTCTTTCAGGATCGCTGATGCATGAATCCCCGCCTTCGTCGCAAATGCGCTTTCACCCACATACGGCGCATGCCGGTAAGGCGACCGGTTGACGACTTCATCCAGCACACGGGACGCATGCGTTAATGTTCGCAGCCGCTCGGGCGTTACCCCGGTCTGAAACTGCTCGGCAAACTCGCCCTTCAGCAATAGAGTGGGGATGATCGACGTCAGGTTGGCATTGCCACACCGCTCCCCCAGGCCGTTGAGCGTGCCTTGGATCTGCCGGCACCCAGCGCGCACCGCGACAAGCGTATTGGCAACCGCATTTTCCGTATCGTTATGAGTGTGAATGCCCAAATTCGATCCCGGAACCACCTCGCCGATTTCGCGCACGATACGGTCCAACTCGTGAGGAAGCGTCCCGCCGTTGGTGTCGCATAAAACGACCCACCGCGCGCCTGCCTCATAGGCGGTCTTCGCAACCTGGTGGGCGTAGTCAGGATTGGCCTTGTAACCATCGAAGAAGTGTTCGGCATCCAGCATCGCCTCGCGCCCCGAAGCAACAACCGCTTCAATAGACTGCCGGATTCCCTCGATATTCTCTTCATTCGAGATCCCAAGCGCCACGCGGACATGATAGTCCCACGACTTGGCAACCAGGCAGATTGCTTCGGCCTTCGACTGCATCAGCCCCTGGAAGCCCGGATCGTTTTCAACCGAACGCCCCGGCCTTTTGGTCATCCCGAAGGCGGTAAATTTCGCAACCCTGAAATCGGGCTTTGCGGCGAAGAACTCGGTGTCGGTCTGATTGGCGCCAGGATAACCGCCTTCGACGTAGTCCACGCCCAGGTCGTCGAGCACGCTGGCGATGCGCTGCTTGTCGGCCACCTTGAAGTCGACACCGGTCGTCTGCGCGCCATCGCGCAGCGTTGTGTCGAAGAGGTAGAGGCGTTCACGGCTCATTGGGCGTTGTCCTTGTCGGCGGTGCCGATCGTTTTGTCATCGTTGTATTCATCAGCCACTGGTCATCCAGCGGGACCGAGTTGCGCGCCGTTGGAACATAGCCGCGCTCGGCAAAGAAATCGGCGGCTGTATCGCTGGCATCCACGGATATGTCTTTTGCTCCGCGCGCCTTGGCCAGTGTTTCCAGCGCGTCAGCCAACGCTGTACCGATCCCCCGCCCTACGAAATACGGGTGTATGTAGAGCATGTCGATGAAACGGTTATCTTTTAATGAACCAAAGCCCGCTAAATCGCCCTCGACTTCGACGACAAGCGTCGTCGCCCCGGCAAGCCGCTGGCCGAAAGCCTCCGCATCGGCGGCCCGCGAGATCCAGGCAAGGCGCTGATCCTCGTCGTATTCTTCCTGGGTCAGTTCCTCGATGCTTTGAGCAAAAAGATCCCGCAAGGCCATCAAGTCCTGCGGCAGATATGGTCGCAGGGGAATATCGTTTGTCATGTTCAAGACTGGAAAACCTCACTTCCCGCGCTGCCACCAGCAACAGTTGCCTGCCTATAAGGCGTCATCGCGCCACTTCCCAGGTGGTTACCACCTCACCGGTTTCTGGATCCTTGGCATCCTTGAGCTGCACACCCATGCCCGATAGCTCATCGCGGATCCTGTCAGCCTCCGCCCAGTTCTTGTCCCTGCGCGCTGCAAGGCGGGCGGCGATGAGGTCTTCGACCGCAGCCTCGTCGACGTCGCACGCGGTGCGGCCTACATCGAGTTCATCGACCGTCTCGCTACCGTAAAGCCCCATGAACTGCAGTGTCGCCTTCAATTCGGCTCGCTTGTCTGGATTGCGGCGTGCTGACTTCATCAAACCATGGATGATCGACAAAGTGCTTGGTGTGTTCAGATCATCGCTAAGCGCTGCCACCACCTCTTCGTTGGGCGCTTCGCCGACATCGGCATCGTGCAACAGTTCTGCGATCTCAAATAGACTTGAGCGGGCCTGAACCAGCCGGTCGACCGTCCAGTCGATGGGTTGCCGGTAATGCGTCCCAAGCATCGCCCAGCGCACGACACGGCCGTGCCACCGGCTGCCGCCGAATCCTTGGGTATCCAACAGCTCATGAATGGTGATGAAGTTGCCCAGCGACTTGGACATCTTCTCACCCTCGACCTGCAGGAAGCCGTTGTGCATCCACACCCGCGCCATCGCATCCGTGCCGTGCGCGCAACGGCTTTGCGCCACCTCGTTCTCGTGGTGCGGAAAGGCCAGGTCGATACCGCCACCGTGAATGTCGAACACATCGCCCAGATGCTTGCCCGCCATCGCCGAGCACTCGATGTGCCATCCAGGCCGCCCGTTACCCTCAATCCCGCACGGCGACGGCCACCCCGGCTCACCGTCTTTCGACGGTTTCCACAACACGAAGTCCATCGGACCCTTCTTATAGGGTGCCACCTCGACGCGGGCGCCCGCTTCCATCTCGTCGACGCTTCGGTTGGAAAGCCTGCCGTAATCGGCCATCGAATTGACGTCGAACAGAACATGCCCCTCAGCCGCATATGCATGCCCCTTTTCAACCAGGGTCTCGCACAGCGCCTTCATCTCCTCGATATGATCGGTTGCCCGCGGCTCAACCGTCGGCGGCAAAACGCCCAACGCCGCGATGTCCTCATGAAATTGCTTGGCCGTGCGCTCCGTCAGGTCGCGGATCGAGCACCCCTCGTCAGCCGCCCGGGCGTTGATCTTGTCGTCGACGTCGGTGATATTTCGCACGTAGGTAACGTGATCGGCCCCATAGGCGTGCCGCAACACCCTGAACAGGACATCGAACACGATGACCGGGCGCGCATTGCCGATATGCGCGTAATCGTAAACCGTCGGCCCGCACACATACATCCGCACATTTTCCGGATCGATGGGCTCGAACGCCTCCTTTTTCCGCGACAACGTGTTGTAGAGCGTAAGCGACATGAATCCTGCCTTACCTTCGTTAGAAATGCTCAAACGGAGCTATCGGGCGTGCCAGCACCCCAGCTTCGGCTGCAAACGCCCCACGGTCCCCAAAAACCGGCCCTCGCAAGTGCGAAACGTTATGGCGCTCGCCCCAATAGGCGTCAAGCAACCCTCACCCGCCAGTCCCGCCCCCATTTCGCCAGGGACCATATGACGACTTCCCCTGACGCACCACTCATGCCTTTATTGTGCTGCAAACAGGGACTAGCCCAATCAAACCGGGCCCGCCCGTTCCATTGAAAGCCGAATCGAAGAGAACCGCGTGGCAATGAGCGCCGCATTAAAAAATTTGGCACGGAGTCTTGTAGCCTTGGCCTTGGTGGCGTTAACCGCCGCCGCGCTGAGCCTCGCGCCGCTACCGGGCTCCCAGACCTATGCGCAAGGCTTTAAGTGGCCGTGGGAAAGCGATGACCCGCCGCCGCGTCGCCCACCAGCTCGCCAACCCCGTCCGCAAGCCGGTCCCGATCCCTATGTCCGCGGTGGCGAACAGGGCGGCTGGACAGCCCGCAATTCGGTCTGCCTCGACCTGGAGCGCCGCCTCGTCCAGCAATCGGCTTCCGGCGGCCAGGCCCGCAATCGCCTGCCTGAATTGGAAGCCGATATCCGCAAAGCGCGGCGCGCCGTACGCAAACACGAAAGAAGCCTTGAACGCTCCGGCTGCTACGATGAGTTCTTGTTTTCGCGCACCCTGCGACGAACGCCGCGCTGCGTGCGGATTGCCCGCGCCCGCGACAACCAGCGCAGCAACCTCGCGCAATTGGAGGCCGAGCGCCAGAACATCACCTCCCAGTCCAGCCACTCCTATCAGGACGAAATAATCCGCGAACTGGCCCGCAACAATTGCGGCGCTCAGTACGCCCGTGAGGCCAACCGCCGCCAGCGCAACGCCTTCACGCCCTTTTGGGAAGACCAGGACGACGGCGGATCGGGCGGCTACAGCAGCTCCTACAAGGCGCTGCCGTTCGCAACATACAGAACCTTGTGCGTACGGCTGTGCGACGGTTACTACTTCCCCGTCAGCTTCTCGACCCTGCCCAACCACTTCGAGCGTGACGCCGATGTCTGCCAATCACGCTGTGCGGCCCCAGCCACGCTCTACTACCATCAAAACCCTGGCTCCGGGGTCGACCAGATGGTTTCGTTTTCCACCAACGAACCCTACACCCAGCTTCGCGAAGCCTTCCTTTACCGCAAGAAGTATATCGACGGCTGCTCGTGCAAACACGCTGAATACGTGCCTCAGACGCCTATTCCAGGTGCACCGGTGCCAGCAACGCCCCCATCGGACGCCGACCGCGCCCAAGCCGACCAGCCAGCCCGCCTGTCACCTTATCGCTGACAGCCCAGGGCCTGTCTGAAAGTCTCGGCGTCCCGACACCTCACGACCTTGGACCTTTTCAGATTTGGGTGGAAACGCCCACTCCTCCGTCCCGACCACCCTTAGCGGCATATTTGGGGTAGTCGGGACGGGGGAGCGGGCTGGCAAGGCGATTTCCGGCTAAGCCGGAAGGGCTCTAGCTGTGAAGCTTCAATAGGTTGTTCTCGGTCAGGCCGAGACGGCTGATCGGTGGTTTCTTGTCAAGGCTAGCGTGTGGGCGATGCCAGTTGTAGCGGTGTAGCCACCCAGGCAGGTCTGCCTTGCGCTCATTCG
>JAHZKP010000115.1 GCA_022600345.1 Alphaproteobacteria bacterium
ATTCTGTTTCTCAAGCGGCGAGTCGATCCAGCAGGAGAGTGGCGCGGGTCGATCTGGGTGATCGGCCAAGCCGCTCGACGCACTGGGCGACCGCCGCTTGGAAACCCGAAGGGCCGGGCGGATTTGCGCCAATCTCTGCGCGTCCCGTCTTGCCCGTGGCACCGCCACGCGCTGCGCCGGTCCACTTGATCTTGTCACTAATCCGCCTCGGCAGAATGGTTCGATTTGGTCGGAAAGTGCTCTAAAGTTTCCCAATGACGCCATGCAATCTTGCAGAAAGCCCGCGACCGGGGAACCGGTGGCGGGCTTTTTCTTTATCGACTGCAAGGGGTGTTTTATTAACCGGCCTCGCGGAACCCTTGCGCGGTTTCCAGGTCGACGGAGACCAATTGCGAAATTCCCTTTTCGGCCATGGTGACGCCGAACAGCCGGTTCATGCGGGTCATGGTCATCGGGTGGTGCGTAATAACGAGGAAGCGCGTTGAGGTGTCTTCGGCCATCTTCTCCATCAGCGTGCAGAAGCGGTCGACGTTGGCGTCGTCGAGTGGTGCATCGACTTCGTCCAACACGCAGATCGGCGAGGGGTTGGTTAGGAACACCGCGAAGATCAGAGCAAGGGCTGTCAACGTTTGTTCGCCGCCCGATAACAGCGAAAGCGTTGCTGGTTTCTTGCCGGGCGGTTTGGCGATGATTTCCAGACCGCCTTCCAGGGGATCTTCCTGCGATTGCACCATTTCAAGGCGGGCCTCTCCACCGCCAAACAGGGTTTCGAAGAGCTGCCCGAAGTGCGCGTTGACGCTTTCGAAGGCTTCGTTGATACGGCGGCGGCCTTCACGGTTCAGTTGGCCGATAGCGTGGCGCAGTTTGTCGACCGCCTGCTGAACGTCGGAGCGCTCGGTTTCGATTGTCTCGACCTGACCGGCGATGCGTTGCAGGTCGTCATCGGCCTGCAGGTTGACGCCGCCCAGGCGCTCGCGGTCGGCACGCAGCTTTTGCAGGCGCTTCTCGATCTCCTCGTAGGCTGGCAGCTCGGCGTCATCTGGCAGTTCTGCTAGTGTCAGGCAGGCCTGCGGGTCGGTATCGAACACTTCGCGGATGCGCCGTTCATCTTCATCGCGGCGCTGCTTTTGGGCTTCCAGGCGGGCTTCGATACCGGCGCGTTCTTCGCGCGCGGTCGATACGGCGGCCTGCACGGTGCGCAGATTTTCGACCGACTGGCGGCTTGCGTTCTCGGCTTCCTGAAGCGCATCGGCAGCTTGTTTATGGAGGCGTTCGGCATCGCTCAGGGCATCGAGCAGTTTCTGGCGCTGGGTTGCGATCTTTTCGGGAAGGTCGGCAAGTTCGCCCAATTGCTTCGAGGTGGCCGCAATCCGTTCGTCGAGAGCGGTTAGTTGCAGGTTGGCTGCTTCAGATCTTTGTTGCCAACGAATGAGGTCCTGGCGTGATGTCTCAATGCGCCGGCGGCGGTCTTCGCGGCTGGCGTGAAGGGCATTGAGGTGGGCACGCTTTTCGGCTGACTGGGTTCGCGCGGCCGTTGCATTGGCGTTTATCTCCACGCGCCGGGCATCGAGTTCTTCAAGCTTGTTTTCGCCGAATTCCGATAGTGAGGCCTTGGCTTCCGTGACGTGGCGTTGAACTTCGACAAGCTCGGCTTCGTTGCGTTGCCGGGCGCCGGCAATCGAGGCGAGCTTGTTTTCGGTTTCGGCGATCTGGCGATCGAGCTGGGCAAGCCGGTTGCGAGATTTGCCAAGGTCGCCTTGGCATTCCCGCCATGATGCACGGATGCTGCGCTCGTTTTCCTGCGCCTGTTTCAGAGCATCGCCGGCAGCGGCGAATTCACGGTTGCGCGTTTCCAGTTCGCCGGCAATCCGGGCTTCTTCCTGTTCGATCGCCGAGAGACGATTGCGTTGCTCAAGGCGCTTGGCGGCAGCCGACATGCCTTCGGAGGCGGCAACGAAGCCGTCCCACCGCCAAAGATCGCCCTTGCGGCTGACCAGCCTCTGCCCGGGGGCCAACTCGTCTTGCAGCCGGCTGCCGTCGTTGCGGGCGACGATACCGATTTGCTTCAGACGCCGTTCAAGTTCAGGCGGGGCTTTGGCGAAGTCGCAAAGCGCCTTGACGCCATCGGGCAAGGCGGGATCAGAACCGTGACCGGCAACCTTTCGCCAATGCAAGGCGGCTGCTTCATCGGCCGGTGCATCGAGGTCGTCGCCAAGAGCTGCACCCAGGGCGGTTTCATAGCCCGGCTTGACCTTGATGGCATCGATCAGCGGGGGAAATTCTCCGGCCTGCCCCGGACCCAACAGGCGGGTCAGCGTCTCGCGTTCGGTTTGGAGCGCGCTTGCCTTTAAGCGGATGACCTGGGCGGCCTCGCGGGCGGTATCGAGATTGGATGCTGTTGCGCTGACCTGATCTTCAGCACTTGTTGCTTCGGCTTCGAAAGTTTCAAGCCGGGCTTCGAGTTTGGCGCAGCGTTCTTGTTCGCCCGTGCGTTCATCGGGGGACAAGCCGTTGGCGGAAATCTTGCCGGCCTGCTGTTCCAGATCGGTGATCTGGCGGGTCAGACGTTCAACCGCGGATTTGCGTTCGTCTAGGGCGCGGACCAGGGAGGCATGGCGCGCCCGCTCATTGGCGAGCAGCGAGGTGGCTTCGCTCAATTCGGATTCGGTTTTCTGGAGGTGGGCTTGAGCGGCTTCGAAATCTTCGCGTGCCTTGCGTTCGGATGCTTCAAAGCCGGCTTCTTCTGCATCAAGGGCCGCAATGTCTTTTTCGAGCCGTTCGATGGTTTCGGTCGATTCGGTTCGCAGGCGTTCTTCGCGTTGCTTGTCGTTTGTGTAGGTCTCGACGCGGGCCTTGAGTTCGCCGGCAAGTTGGGCCTGACGCTCGGCTTCCAACTCAAACGATTCGGTTTCGTGGCGAATGCGGGCGGCGGCGGCGGCGCGGGTTGCAACTGTCTGGCGCAGTGGTGCAAGTTTTTCAGCGGTTTCTTGTTCAAGCCGCAAGGCCTGGGCTTCATTCGCGGTCGATGCGCCAAGGCGCTCCAGGACTTCGCGCAGCAACTCTTCTTCCGCCCTGACGGCGTGGTCTGCATCCAGCCAGGCAAGGTGGAGCGCAAGGGCTTCAACCTTGGTGATTTTTTCGGACAGGTCGCGGTAGCGGCGGGCCTGGCGGGCCTGGCGCTTGAGCGATTCGACTTGTGAGTTGAGGCCGCCGACGACATCATCAAGGCGTGCCAGGTTGGCTTCGGCGGCCTTCAACCTGAGTTCGGCTTCGTGGCGGCGGGAATGCAATCCGGCGACGCCGGCTGCGTCTTCCAGGATGCGGCGCCTGCTTTCAGGTTTGGCGTTGATGATTTCGGCAATCTGACCCTGGCGCACGAGGGCGGGAGACCGGGCGCCGGTTGCTGCGTCTTCGAACAGGATCTTGACGTCGCGGGCGCGGGCCTCACGGGCATTGATGCGGTAAGCCGACCCGGCTTCGCGTTCAATCTTGCGGCTGATCTCGATCTGCTCGACGTCGTTGAATTCTTGCGGGGCGAGGCGCTCGCGGTTGTCGATGAACAAGGTGACTTCGGCGCTGTTGCGGGCCGGTCGCGTGGCGGTTCCCGCAAAGATTACGTCATCCATCGCGGAGGCGCGCATCGACTTATATGAGCTTTCGCCCATGACCCAGCGCAGGGCCTCCAACAGGTTTGATTTGCCGCAGCCGTTGGGGCCGACGACGCCGGTCAACCCCGGGGAAATTACAAGCTCGGTTGGTTCGACGAACGACTTGAACCCGACCAGCCTTAAGCGGCTCAGATGCATGGCTTGGCTCCGGCCTGGTCGGTGTTCGACAGGCTCCCCTCACGCGGCAGTGGCGGTATCAGTTCGCGACGGCGATGTTCTGCTTTACGCCAAGTTCAGCGTCAACCAGTGCCCTTAGATCATCAATTCCGAGCACCTTCTTTACCAGCTTGTTCTGGATGAAGAAATTCGGCGTTCCGATGATACCCAGGGTGCGACCGCGATCCTTCACCCAATTCAGTCCCTGGATTAAGTCCTGATTCTTGAGGCAGGCGTCAAACTTGGCCCTGGATAAACCGACCTGGCTGGCGACTTTAAAGATGTTGTCGAGCCGGACATTCTGAGAGACCCAGCGGCCCTGCTGGCTGAGGAAGCGGGCGTAAAGGTCGAAGTATTTCGACTGGGGCGCACAGCGCAGCGCTATCGTTGCGTTGCCTGAAGAGCGCCCGATGGGGAATTCGCGAATGATAAAGCGGACTTTGCCGGTGTCGATGTATTCACGTTTGAAGACCGGGAATACATTGGCCTGGAAGCGGCGGCAATGCGGGCAGGTCAGCGAAGCGTATTTGATGACCGTGACAGGCGCGTTGGCGCGGCCCAGCGACATCTCGGGCAGGGCGCCGACCTTCATAACTTCGCCGATTGACGGGTTCGTCAAGACCTCGCGACGACCATAGCTCGACGGCGGGGAATCGTTAAAGGGATTGAAGGGCTCAGGCTCGGCCTGTTTGGAATTCGACAAACCGTAGGCGCTTGAAGGTGCACCGGCTGGCTTGCCGTCTATGGCTGACGTGGCCAGGAGCTTATTGTCGCCCGAACATCCAGTCACCACGAGCAACGCGCACAAGCCGAAGCCTGTGCGGGCGAAGCGTCGTGTCAGTGATGGAAATTTCCAAGCCCCCATTGCCTATCGCCCCTCAGCCACCGGCCAATAATGCATCGATTTCCTTGGAGAAGTTCTCGATGGTCTGGGACTGCTTGAACGGCTTGCCATTTATGAAGAAGGATGGCGTCGAGGAAACGCTGAATTCCTTCACCGCGCGCTGCTTTTGAGCGAGAAGCTTATCGAGCAGGGCCTGATCCTTCAGGCAGGTTTCGAATTTTTCCTTGGTGAAACCGGCCTGCTTGGCAAGCTCAAACAGTGCTGGGACCGGCTTGTCGCGGACGTAGGCCCATTCGTCCATCTTGGAGAACAGGACATCGACCATGGCCAATTCCTTGCCCTCTCCGGCACACCGGGCAAGCATCGAAGCGGCTGCGGCCAGATTGTCGAGCGGGAATTCGCGGAAGACGATGCGGGCCTTGCCGGTATCGACGTACTTTTCCTTGATCTTTGGATAGATCTCGTTGTGGAACCGCGAACAATGCGGGCAGGTCATCGATGCGTATTCGACGATGGTGACCTTGGCATCCTTGGGACCGACGGAGAGTTCCGGCAGGCCGGTGTCGGCCATCAGCTTTGCCTCTTCGACGGCGTGCGCGGGCGTGGCGCCGATGGAGATCCCGAAGCCTGCGGCTCCGACAATCGCGCTGGTGCCGGTCAGCAAGCGGCGGCGGGTTAGGGTCAGATTGCTGGAGGCGAGAGTTTGATTGGTCAAGGATGGCTCCTGAAGGTCTCAAATTGGGCCGGGCCTAGAGAAACGCTTTCCAATCCGTGAATCGCCTTTGCGTTCCGATCAGACCGGTTGTTGCTCCAGAGTTGGCAGTACGCAATGTTTGCGACCACCGCTAAACCGTTGGTTCGATGCGATTAAGGCAATTTGCGGCTGAATGGCAACTGAACCGTTCGTGAGGATACGCGAAAATACTGCCCGAGCTGATGCACAAATGCTGAGGGGTAGCCTTAGCGCCGTGTTAACCTGCTGGAATGCAATGACTTTTACAGCGTGGTGCTCCGGCCGAATATGCCAGCCTGCAGCCGTTCAAGGGACGAGCGCAGTTTCTCATCGGCCACAGCGGCGATTCTTGCGCTGGCATCGCGATCGGGTGGCAACTCCGTTCCTTGCCCTGATCCTTGCGGTCGAGGTGCTGGTGGTGGCGGTGCGAGCCGCGAGGAGCGGCGCTGGCCGATATCCAGGGGCACCTGTTGCAGCCGGAGGTCGGCAACTGCCCGGTATCCAAAATAGCTGTTGATGCGATCGACGATTTGGGTGGTGCTATATTGCACGTCGAGGGCGCGGGCGGGTTCCACGCGCAGAATCAGGGTTGCCCCCGGGCGCCCCTCGCAGCCGATCTCGACATCGTCTCTTATCGCGACCTTACGGGGCCACTTCAATTTTTCAGGCTTTGTGCATTTCGCCAGGTCCGGGCCG
Source organism: Alphaproteobacteria bacterium (assembly GCA_022600345.1). GTDB lineage: Bacteria > Pseudomonadota > Alphaproteobacteria > Rhizobiales > Hyphomicrobiaceae > Filomicrobium. The sequence goes on from JAHZKP010000115.1 coordinate 6,098, forward strand.
ATAATGGCCGGCCAGTCTGTTAACAGGGCAACCGTCGAGAAGCCGTACTTCTCAAACGCCTTCTGGGCCAGCCTGGGGACGAAGCTGCCTACCGACTTGCCGACGTTAGGCCGCTTCTGGCGTGCCCTGTTGGCGCGCAAAATGGTGTCGCGCGGGACTGGGCTTTTGCGGCTGAGGGATATCGTTGATGCGCGGGTCATGAAGCGGCTCTGGCAACCTTGGATCATTTTTCGAATGCAGCGCTTATAGTTAACATCAGCTTAATGATTCGCGTGGCCGCGCTGGAGGCTCAATGAGCACCGTTGCACAAAAACAACTGCCCCTCAGGCCCGCCGGGCCGGCGACGGTTCAGCGCTTGTTGGACTGGTATGACGCGGAGCGCCGCGATTTGCCATGGCGCAAGCCGCCCGGAAAGCGGGCCGATGCCTACCGGGTCTGGCTTAGCGAAATCATGCTTCAGCAGACGACGGTGAAAGCCGTTATCCCCTACTATCTTGATTTCTTGAAACGCTGGCCGTCTGTGAAGAAGCTGGCCCAAGCCGATCTCGACGAGGTGTTGGCGGCTTGGGCAGGGCTTGGTTATTACACCCGCGCGCGCAACCTGCATAAATGCGCCCAGGTGGTGGCCGAGGAGCACAAGGGCCGTTTTCCGCGAACGGAAAAAGAGCTGATCAAGCTTCCCGGGATCGGGCCTTATACGGCAGCCGCGATTGCTGCGATTGCGTTTGGGGAAAAGTCGGCACCGGTCGATGGCAACATTGAGCGGGTGGTTTCCCGTCTGTTTGCGCTGCAACTGCCGCTTCCTGCCGCCAAACCTGAAATCAAGCGCTACGCGGAGACGATGGTTCCGGGCGACCGGCCTGGAGATTTCGCACAGGCGATGATGGACCTGGGGGCGACTGTTTGCACGCCTAAGCGGCCATCCTGCCTTACCTGTCCGCTGCAAGGGGACTGCCATGCAAGCGCCAAAGGGATTGCCGGGGAATTGCCGCGCCGGGCTGCCAAGGCTGAGAGGCCAACGCGATATACGCATGCATTCGTCGGGCTGCGCGAGGATGGCCACATTCTGCTCCGCAGGCGGCCGAATGCCGGCCTTCTTGGCGGTATGCGGGAGGTGCCGTCCACCGACTGGATAGCGCAACGGATCAGCACCAAGAAGGCGGTGAAGGGCGTGCCGCTGTCAGTCGAGTGGTGGCTCGTACCAGGTGTGGTGACGCATACATTCACGCATTTCCGGCTGGAGCTACAGGTGCATCTGGCGATTGTCGCCACCGATACGCCGCTCAATCTTTGGGCCGATCCTGAACGGTGTAGCTGGGTCAGCCGTCACGAACTGGATGGGGCGGCGCTTCCAAGCGTGATGCGAAAGGTGATCGGGCACGCCCTCAAAGCCCAGGATGGTTAAGTTTTCCTGGGTCGAGGGCGCGCCCTTCACCTCAGCGCCTGATACCCCTGGCGATGCCCTCGATTGAAACCTGCTCGGGCTGACCTTTTGGCGTTTTGCCGGCGACTGGATTTTCGCCCTTGAAGGCATTCGAAAGGCGCGAGGATTTGCGGCCAAGCGGTACGCCGCTTTCACGCACAACCCGGAAGCCGAGGCCGTTATTGGCGAAATTCGTCTTAACGCCGACACGCATGGCGAAGTTGAGATGGGGAGCCGCGCTATACCAGGCGCCGCCTTTGGCGACGTGCCTGGTGCAATCGATCCCGGCTTTGTTGGCGCCCGGTTTCGAAGACAGGTAGCCTTTCGACCAGCAATCAGCCGTCATTTCCCAGGCGTTGCCGTGGACGTCGTGCATATCGTTGCCGTTGGCCGAATAGCTGCCCACAGGCGTGGTCTTACCAATCCGGGGGCCCTTCTTGTCGGAGAAATTGGCGAATGCACCGGTGATCGGTCCAGGCGACAGGTAGGCGTTGGTGACGCCTGCGCGGGCTGCGTATTCCCACTCCATTTCTGTTGGCAAGCGGTAGGTGTGACCGGTTTTTTCCGACAGCCACTGGGTGTAGGCGAGGGCGTCCTTGAAGTTCAGGCAGACGGCAGGATGTGTGGGAGTCTGGGGAAAGCCCGGCTTCCTGAAGGTTCCACGCTTCTTTTTGCCTTTGCCGACGCGGCAGATGCCCTTGGGCGTGTAGCCCGCATCTGCGGTGAAGGCTTCGAATTGCTCGACCGTGATTTCAAACTTGCCGATGCCAAACTCGCGCTTGAATGAGACGCGGCTTGCCTTGGCGGCGCCCTTCATTGCACTTTTGGCTGAAGAGCCGATCAATCCCTGACCTGGTTGAATGGTCACGATTTCAGGGCATGAGGGACAATCCTGCTTTGGCCCGGTGCCGTGATCGACAGTGGTTTCGCCCATGTCGCCTTCGGAATATCCGGCGTCTTCAGGTGGCGAATCTTCTTGCAGTGACAAGTCTCCGCCGCCGCCGCCGCTGCCTCCGACCATGGCCGCGCCGCCGCCGCCACCGCCTTCGCCGCCTTCCAGGCCTTTACGGGGACCGCCGCCGCCCTTGCCGCCCAATTTGGCCGGTGTCCACATGGCGTAACCCAGCTCGCTGTCGTCATCGATCATGAAAAAGAGCGCCATGACGGCGGCGAATGAAGCGAAAAGTGTGTATTTAATCAGAGACCTAGCCTTGTCGGCGTAACCATTGTCAATCAGCCACGCAAGCCCGCCCACGATCGCCAGGACGGATGCGATCCCTACCAAAATTGCTGTATTCGTATCGAGCATGCTGACCGGTTCCCCCTGGCGTCTGGACGACGCCGTGCAATCGAAAATTCTCCTGGCGAATTTTTACGGGGTGAGGGTCACCATCTGCTTAACTTGTAATGAAAATCGTTTTTCGGGCTGTCCTAATTTCGAACGGCCCAGATGGGCCTCAAGTAGGGGGGCGCAGACGCCCGGGCGATTTCGCCGCACCCTTTGAAAATGCCCGAATTCATTGACTCCAGCGACATTTAGTCATCGGTGTATCTGACCATCGTAGCACAGTGGTTTTCTTGACACCCTAGTGGGCCGACTCTATGGTCCGGCGCGATACGAAACCCGCCGATTTCCCTCCCGAATCTGCAATTAGAGGCTTCACTCGATGTCACCTGCAGGCAAGGGGTCCGATCAGAACGATGGCGAGATCAGCCCTGAAGACAGGGCTGAATTCAAGAAGCGCTCCGCTGAATTGGGGCGCAAGCTTGAAGCTGCTCGACCTGGTGAGGATGAGGTGGCGAAAAGCGCCAAGGAAACTGCCAATCGCGAGGTTCTGGGGCGGGTTCTTCGCCTCTCGACCGAGTTAATTGGGGGAATTCTGGTCGGAACGGCTTTGGGGTGGTGGTTAGACACCTATCTGATGCCGCAAGTATTCGGCGCCAAGACGTGGCCGCTGATGTTCATTGTGTTCTTCCTGCTCGGCTCGGCTGCCGGGATGCTGAATGTGATACGCAGCGGTATGAAGATGAAAACCGGTCCGTCAGACCCTTCGAAGGGGCCAGCGGTCCGCGACGACGAAGACGGCGATATTTAGGGGGGACTACCGTGGCAGCAGGTCATGGCCCGATTGAACAGTTCGAAATCAAAGAACTGGTTCCTATCGAACTTTTCGGCATCAATGCTTCGTTGACCAATTCCGGCGCCTATATGATCGCGGCGCTTGGGCTGATCTTCGGCTTTTTGTACTTCTCGACCGGCGGCCGTTCGCTGGTGCCGACGAGGCTGCAATCGATCTCGGAGATACTCTACGAGTTCGTGGCCACAACGGTGCGAGAGAATATCGGCACGAAGGGCATGCAGTTCTTCCCGCTGGTGTTTTCGCTGTTCATTTTCGTGCTTGTGTTGAACCTGTTCGGGATGATCCCGATCCCAGGCGTGACATTCACGGTGACCAGCCACATCGCGGTGACGGCGTCTCTGGCGATCCTGGTGATCTCGATCGTCATCTTGTACGGCCTCTATAAGCACGGGCTGGGCTTCTTTGGGATCTTCGTGCCATCGGGCGTGCCGATTGCGCTTTACCCGCTGCTCATTCCCATCGAGATCATCTCGTTCATCTCGCGGCCGATCAGCCTTTCAGTGCGACTGTTTGCGAACATGCTTGCCGGTCACATTGCCTTGAAGATCTTTGCAAGCTTCATCGGACTGCTGCTTGGGGCAGGTGTGTGGGCAATTCTGGCGCCGCTGCCATTGTTGCTGACCATCGCGCTGACCGCACTGGAAGTTCTTGTCGCCGTCCTGCAGGCTTACGTGTTTGCAGTTCTGACCTGCATCTATCTGTCGGATGCGGTGCACGGTTCGCACTAACCGGGCAAATGGAATAACGCTTCAAACGACTGACTAACCGAATTCAAGAAGCCTTCGAATCTGAACTTAGAAATCTCAACCAATCGAACTCAACTAAGGAGAATGTCATGGATCCAGCAGCAGCTAAGTATATCGGTGCAGGCCTGGCGGCTATCGGTACCGGTGCAGCCGGAATCGGCCTGGGCAACCTGTTTGGCCACTTCCTCGCCGGCGCACTGCGCAACCCATCGGCAGCCGACGGCCAGCGCGGTACGCTGCTTCTCGGCTTCGCACTGACAGAAGCTCTCGGCATCTTCGCGCTGCTGATCGCCCTGCTTCTCCTGTTCGCCGTCTAATAACGACGCCGACGACCAGAAGAACACTTGGAGGGCGAGGCGCTGCTTCCTTTTTAAGGCGCGCCTCGCCTCCTGATTTCCGCATGAGACACTCTGGCGAGCCATGGCTGAAAAAACGCATTCCGATGGCGCTAAAGGCGCGCACGACGTTCACACTTCAACTGGTGATCACGGCGGCGGCCATAGTAGCACCTTCCCGCCATTCAATTCCGAGACCTTCGCGCCGCAGCTCGTCTGGCTCTTTCTGACGTTTACGCTGCTTTACGTCTTGATGTCGCGATTGGTACTGCCGCGCATCGGCGAAGTCATTGAGGAGCGCCGCGATCGTATCCAGCGCGACCTTGATACCGCCGAGCGCCTGAAGGGCGACACCGACAAGGCGCTTGCCGACTACGAAAAAGCGCTCAGCGATGCGCGAACCAATGCCGGTTCAATCGCACGTGAGACGCGTGAAAAGCTCGATGTCAAAGTGGCCGAGAGACAGGCTGTCGTCGACGCTGAAATCGACGGCCGGATTGCTGAAGCTGAAAAGCAGATTGCAGAAACCCGGGCGAAGGCACAGGCAAGCGTTTCGGATATCGCCTCTGACGTGGCCGGTGCAATCGTCAAGCAATTGATCGATACGGATGTATCGTCCGCCGACGTCAAGGCAGCGATTGCCAGCCAGGCGAACAGCTAAGGACCCAGTGATGCAGGACATTATCAACAACCCCGAATACTGGGTTCTCCTCTCGTTTCTGATCTTCGTCGGCCTGTTGTTATACATGGGCGTACCCGGTCTGATGGCGAAGGGCCTTGATGATCGCGCCGAGCGCATCCGTCACGAATTGGATGAAGCCCGCCGCCTTCGCGAAGAAGCGCAGGCTCTTTTGACTGAGTATCAAAAGAAGGCGCGCGAAGCCGAAGATGAAGCCAAGGGCATCATCGACCAGGCTCGCAAAGACGCCGAGGTCATGGAAAAAGAGACCGAGGTCAAGCTACAGGAAAGCCTGGCGCGCCGGACCAAGTTGGCCGAGGAAAAGATTGCCAGGGCGGAAGCTCAGGCTGTCAGCGAAGTGAAGGCGTCTGCGATTGATGCTGCTGTTGCTGCAAGCGAGAAGATCGTCAGCTCCAAGGTTTCTGGCGATAAGGCTGGCAACCTGATCGAGCAGAGCATCAAGTCGCTGGGCAACCGGTTGAACTGACTCTTGCGAGAGCCTCGATTGCCTGGTCGTGGGGCTGGGGCACGGCCCTAACAGTGCTTGGAATTCAAGGGCGGGAACTCGGAAAAGAGTTTCCGCCCTTTTTTCTTTGTCTTGGAGCTGTGGCTTGATTCTGGGGGCAGCGTCGTGCGGCCACCGCACCGGCGCTTGGCACCCCCAGGGAAATGATCGATCCCGGGTATTCGAACCGGTTTGCAGGGGCCCGCCTCACGGCTGTCTGTTTAGACTCAGCGAGCCTTGGTTGGACCAGCAAACTCACACCCACCTGCGTCATCCCCGCCCTGGCCCGGAGGCCGGGATAAACTCCGGCGGGGATCTGTGCAAGCCGCTGTTACCGCAACGATTTTTTTAAATTGGGCCGTTCTTACAAAGCTGGATGGCACGGCATCGAGAAGGACTGTTGGAGGATTCCTTGAGGCTTGCATGGATCCCGCCCTCCGGCGGGATGACGGATGGTGGGCGACACGAAATTTCCCCTAAACTTACGTGAAAATCAATGTGTTCCTGGTCAAACAGCACACGACAAACGGTCGTGACATTCGAGCCATTGACCGATCACTTCATTGTTTAACCGGACAGCCGTGGGGCTCGCCTCGGCAGAATGATTCCAACTAGCCCTGAACCGCTCTAACCCGCTCCGGGGACGTTCCGGTCGAATTCGACGTGGAGCTTGTATTCGCCGGGGCGCGCGCCTTGGGCGACATCGAATGAGATGATGCGGACTGCGGAGAAATAACTGATCGGCTTGTCGACCTGGAGGTCGACTGCGACCGTCATCTTGTCGGTTGCAACCGGAGCCCGTTTGGCATCGGTGACGAACACGCTGACCGGGAATATAGCTTTTTCGGTCTGGCCGCGCGGGCCGAGGAGCACCCGGCCGGAGAAGCCGTACTTAACGGTCACTTTGCCCGGCTCGATGATGCATTCACGCGCCGTCTTGGTGATCTCGCCACGGTGCTTGATCGCCTGGCTGTCGCCGATGCGGCCGTCTTCGTAGATCGTAACGTTGCCATCGCGGATTTTGGGAATGAACTGCGGGCAACCATGGGCAATTGCGCCTGTCGACAGGGAGCCTGTGCCGCCGTTCACATCCGAGCGGGCGGCTGACAGGAGTTGCTCCTCGGTGAGCGAATCGACTTTCGTCTGCTCGCCCGAGCCACCCAGGATGCTCGATCCGAAGCCTGAGGTTAATGATGGCATGCCGCAGCCTGCGAGGCCGATAGCTGTGCCGGCAACGAGCGCAAGTGCAGAACGCCGGGCAAGCGCTGAGCGCCGGATCGATTTGGAGGTCAATTTGTTCGGTTCCCCAACCGAATCGTCATGAGCGATGCATTGCATCATGCCGCCGCAGTCCCCATACTTCGCCCGCCGCAAGATACGCGGCAGACCCGTCCCCCACAGCGAAGTTCCGATTCGCCATTTATTGTGCTCAATCAAAGTCTAGCACCCCTTCGTGCAACCCGCAAAGCGTTCCAAGAAACGAAACAGACGCTCGCATTTCAGAAAGCCAAGGCAACGTTACAATGTCAGTGAACGCAGGATCAGACAAACTCACAAACGCTTCGCAACCCAGTCCGGATTTGACGGTCCTGCTGGCAGCTCCTCGCGGGTTCTGCGCTGGCGTCGACCGTGCGATCAAAATCGTCGAACTAGCCTTGGAGAAATTCGGAGCCCCCGTCTACGTCCGGCACGAGATTGTTCACAACCGATATGTGGTCGATTCCCTGCGCTCCAAAGGTGCCATTTTTGTGGAAGATCTGGATGAGATCCCCGATACCGCCCAGCCCGTGATATTTTCAGCACATGGTGTGGCGAAATCTGTACCGGAAGCTGCCAAACACAGGAATATGTTTGTTCTGGATGCGACATGTCCGCTGGTCTTCAAGGTTCATTTCGAGGCCGTTCGCCATCACGAAGCAGGGCTGCAGGTGCTGCTGATCGGTCATGCGGGGCACCCGGAAGTGATCGGAACGATGGGCCAGTTGCCAGATGGCGCGGTGCATCTGATCGAAACCGTGGCCGATGTCGACGCTTTCAAGCCGGATGATCCCGAGAAGTTGGCGTTTACGACGCAAACGACGCTGTCGGTCGATGACACCGCTGAGATTGCCGCGCGTCTGAAGCAGCGCTTCCCAGCGATTATCGGTCCTCATAAGGAAGACATTTGCTATGCGACGACGAACCGACAGGCGGCGGTGAAGGAAATCGCACCGCAATGCGATCTGGTTCTCGTTGTCGGTGCGCCGAACTCATCGAATTCGCTCAGGCTGGTTGAGGTGGCGCAGAAGGCTGGTTGCCCGGTCGGGCGGTTGGTGCAAAGGGCGGCAGATATCCCCTGGGATGCGGTCGTCGAAGGTGGCACAATCGGCGTAACGGCGGGGGCTTCGGCACCAGAGGTTCTGGTTGATGAGATCATCGAAGCGCTCAGCAGCCGTTATCAGGCCAACGTGAAGGTGGTAACGACGGCGGAAGAAAACGTTGCGTTCAATATCCCCCGCGCGCTGCGCGACAACTCCCCGGCTGCGTGAGATCTTATGGCCGTCTATACCGAAGTCAGCGATGACGACCTTGCCCGGTTCCTGGAGCGCTATGACATCGGCACCCTGCAATCGTTCAAGGGTATTGCCGAAGGTGTTGAGAACACCAACTACGTCGTCCACACGACGGCTGGGACGTTCATCCTGACGCTTTATGAAAAGCGTGTGGCGACCGATGACCTGCCGTTTTTCCTCGGGCTGATGGAGCACCTCCAACAGCATGGGGTCTCCTGCCCGTTGCCGGTTCGCGATAACGAGGGCCGCCAACTCAATGAGCTATGCGGGCGCACTGCGGCGCTGATTACGTTTATCGAAGGCTTTTGCGTCAAGCGGCCCAAGCCGGTGCATTGTGCGGAGGCCGGTCGCGGACTGGCGCGCCTGCATCTGGCCGGTGAGGGTTTCAAGATAAGCCGCAAAAATGCGCTGGGCCCGACGGACTGGCGGCCGCTTTTCGAACACTTCGAGAAGGACGCCGATAGCATCAGCGGCAATCTACGGGCCCAAATTGAAAGCGAACTGGATTGGCTTGAAGACATCTGGCCAACGGGCCTGCCGACAGGCGTCATCCACGCTGACATGTTTCCAGACAACGTCTTCTTTCTTGGCGAAGAGCTCTCCGGCGTTATCGATTTCTATTTCGCCTGTAACGACTTCCTCGCCTACGATCTAGCCATCTGCCTCAATGCCTGGTGCTTTGAAGATGACTACTCATTCAACGTCACCAAGGGCCGGGCGATGTTGTCGGGCTATGAAGAAATTCGGAAGCTTTCGGCAAGCGAGCGCTTGGCGATGCCGGTACTTTGCCGGGGGGCTGCCATGCGCTTTTTGTTGACGCGGTGTTATGACTGGCTCAACACGCCAGAGGGCGCAATCGTCAAGCCGCACGATCCGGTCGTTTATCTGCGCCGGTTGCGCTTCCACCAGCGCGTCGACACGATTGCCGATTATGGATTGCACGATTGATTGGGCCCGCTCTGCGGGGTGACGGCCAAGCGCATGTCGCAGGCCATGATTTCAATGACGACACTTGCCAGGGATTGATACAGCACGCATGGCCGAGAAAGCTTCCAAGCCTGAAATCACGATCTATACCGACGGAGCCTGCTCGGGAAATCCGGGGCCAGGCGGCTGGGGGGCCATTCTCATGTCGGGCGAGCACCGCAAGGAGTTGAATGGCGGCGAAGAGCTGACGACCAACAACAAGATGGAGCTGATGGCGGCTATCGAGGCGCTTGCTGCCTTGAAGCGTCCCAGCAAGGTCGATTTGCATACCGATTCAACCTACGTGCAGAACGGCATCAAGAAGTGGATTCACGGCTGGAAAAAGAACGGTTGGCGCACCTCGAACAAGAAGCCGGTAAAGAATGCTGACCTGTGGCAGCGGCTCGATGAAATGCGCGCCAAGCACGATGTCGAATGGCATTGGGTGAAGGGACACGCCGGCCACCCTGAAAACGAACGCGCCGACGAACTGGCCCGCGAGGGCATGGCGCCGTTTAAGTGAAGGCCGGTCGTTCCCGCCAAACTCCATGGCTGGACTTGATCCGGCCATCCAGGGTGGAGGACGGCAATGTGAGCGCCAAGCGGCCCCTGGAGGGCCGTCATGGTGTTTTTTGAGGTTCGAAAAGGTCACTCAACACCGCGCTATCCGCATCCCTTAGAATATCCGATTTGCATTCCCGGACGCAACGGCGCAATCCAGCGCTGTTGCGAGCCGGGATCTTGCCGGGTTGATTGCGAGGGGGGAGCGACCGAGAGGGGGCAAGGCCCCGGACAAATGCTGATTGCATTTTCCGGGGACGCAGAGTGTTTGATGGAGTTGGGTGGATATGACCGGCAATCTGGTCGTGCCGGGCGGTCGAGCGTGAAGAGTTTCCGGACAGTTCAATTGCCGATCTGCATGAGGTTCTGAGGAAAGCAAATTCGTTCGGAGAAATGTGGCTCTATGCCGATGCCTGCCCTGGGACCCGAGTTGCCCTCGCGCGTTCATCGCTGACAGTTTTCTCATAGGGTAGGCTGAACCAATGCGGGCGCACGAATAAGAAGCGCATGAAATTCCAGCGGACCATTGCCAGTAAGATGAGCGGGCTGACCACCGCCGTCACCCACACGATCAACGAAACCCATCCGACATCGGTAATGACGCCTGTCTTGAGCAGGATCGTGCGCAGTGTCGCCATGGGAATCGTGAATGAAATGTAGATGACGATCGAGTTTTGTCCGCAGTAGCGGATGAAGCGGGCGACATCGAATTTCGACAACAGACTGCTGATGGTCACGACGGCCATTGCACCGAGGCCACCAAGAATTAGCGAAATGATTGGCAATTGCGAAACATTCGCCCAGCCTTCGATTGGCGAGGGCGTTGCGACCAGTAAACCATTTAGCAGTGCCCAAGCCGCAACCAAAACAATGGATGTTTTAACGTTTTCTGCGGCCCAATCGGCAATCGCGAAGACGTGCGGGGCGAGCAGATATCCGCATAGGAAAAAGACGTAGTAGTTGGCCAGGTAGTGGTCGATTGCAATCCAGCCGGTGTGGACTGGTAGTGCTTGTAGAAGCGCTGCAGCAACGAGCAGGATCGGGCCAGGGACCCACCGCAACAGCTTTGTCGCGATGAACATCAGGGGCAGGACGTAGATGAACCACAAGACCGGATTTGGGTTGAGGATCGACTGGATGATCTCAGTTCCAAGCGATCCGGCCGACAGGTCACCCTTGGCGCCAAGCTTCACGGTCGAGACGATGAGCGTCCACAGAAGATAGAAGTAGGCGAAATGGACGAGCTTCTTATCGAGGTAGTGGAGCCAACCGCGGCCGATCGCAAACGAGAGGAACAGTCCGGCGAGCAGCATGAAGTCGGGCATGCGGAAGGGTTGGGCGAAGGCCACGACGTAATGCATGAAGCCTTCGGATGGTAAGCCTGCCTCGCCGAACGCTTCCCCGACGCCGAGGGTGGAATGCATCATGACGACAAGCAGGATGCAGATGCCCTTGGCGTAATCAAACCAGGCAACCCGGCCATCGGCGGGCATGTTGCCGATGTTGCTGCCAGCCAACCGTGCTCGCAAATTGCGAACCGTATCGATGCTCTGCTGGGCGTGGTTGTTACTTGGTTGTGTTTTATTTTGAGACATTGCGCCCAGCTACAGTTGGAGTTCGACAAGACTGGGAAACAGCAATGCACCTGTGGTGCCACTGCGCTTTCACGATGGCGTGAGCGCGCATAGCGGCACCACAAGTTCGCATGGTCCTGGCGGGTTGCTAGATCTCGTCGCGGACCTGGGCGTAGGCGATGACCGAGAACAGGACGGTGCCGCCGGTAACGTTGCCCAATAGGGTTGGCAGGAAGAACGAGAACGTGGCCGAGGCCAGATCCAGGCGGCCTTCGAACACCAGGAACAAGGCTTCGACGGAACCTGCGATGACGTGGGTAAAGTCGCCGGCTGCGATCAGGTAGGTCATCAAGGTGATGACGATGAACTCGTTACCTTCCGAAGATGGCAGCATCCACACCAGGGCGGCGATCAGCCAGCCGGCCATGATGCCTGACAGGAACATTTCAGAAGGCGGTTTCTGCATCATGTGTTCGGACAGATGAGTTACCGCGGCGTGCACGTCGGGGCTCAACACGCCGGTCGATGAAATAAAGCCGGCGAAGATCGCACAGCCGATGACGTTTGCTGTCAGCACGATCAGCCAGAGCCGAAGCAGCACGTACCACCATTCCAACTTCCCCCGCTGGATGGCGGGCAGAACGGCGGTCAGCGTGTTTTCGGTGAACAGTTGCTGGCGGCCCAATATGACGATGAGGAAGCCGACGGAATAGCCCAGGTTATCGACCAGCGGTTTCCAGGGGGCGTCGGGCAGGTGGGCTGCAAGAATGCCTTCGGAGACGACGGAAAATCCGATCGAGAGACCGGCGGCTAGGCCACTCCAGAAAAGCGCGTGGAATGTGCGGATCAGTTCCTTGTCACCTTCGCGCCTGATGATATCGAAGACGGAGGCAGCGCGGAGGCGATTGTGCTGAACGACAACCGAGACGGGTTCACCATTCGCCGATGAGTGTTTGGCGTGTTCCTTGGCAACGGTCGTTGCTTCTTCGCCCAGAAGGTCTTCGGCGTGGTTGTCTGCTTCTTCTTCAGTCATAGATTTGTGCCCCCTGATGACGCGCTGTCCCATCGTTGGAAACGATTGCACCGGCAATTGGTTCCCGCACAACGACTCCTTTTAGCCGGCAATCCTGGAGAAGTCGGCGACGGTGAGGGTGGCGGCGCGGATTTCGGCGAGTAGCCTGAGGCGGTTTTCGCGCAGCGCCTTATCGTCGGCGTTGACGGTGACGTCGTCGAAGAACTTGTCCACGGGCGCGCGCAGTTCGGCGAGCGCACTCATCGCGCCAGCAAAACTCTCGACGTTGATGGCGGCCCTGGTATCGAATTTGACCTTGGCGATGGCAGCAGCCAGTGCGCGCTCGGCTGGTTCCGTCATCAGCGGGCCGGAGGGTTCGCCGTCATAGGTGCGCTTATCTTTCTTTTCTTCGATGGCGAGGATGTTGGTTGCGCGTTTGACGCCAGCCAGCAGGTTTGCGCCGTCGTCGGTTTCCAGGAAGTCGGACAGGGCTTCGACGCGCTTGACGATCAGCGCGATATCGTCCTGGCCGGGAAGTGCAAAGACAGCGTCGATCAGGTCGTGGCGTTTGCCCTGGTCACGCAGGTGGACCTTGAGGCGGTCAGCGAAGAATGAGAGGAGGTTGGTGGTGACAGCGTCGGCATTAACGGATTTTGCTCCCCCCTGACCCACATTCTTTTCCCCCTCACGCACATTCCTTCCCCCCTCACCCCGACCCTCTCCCCCAGGGGAGAGGGGGTTTTTGACGTTGCCCTCTTGGTCCACTTTCCCCACAGGCGAGAGAGGGCACAGTGCCAGGCCGATCTTTTTGAGCAGGCTCAACCGCAGATCGTTTTCCAGCAGAATGCGGATCACGCCCAGTGCAGCGCGGCGGAGTTGGTAGGGGTCGCCGGAGCCGGTTGGTTTTTCGTCGATTGCCCAGAAGCCCACAAGCGTGTCGAGCTTGTCGGCGAGCGCAACGGCAATGGCGGTGTGATTGCCTTCTTCTTCCAGCGGCACGGTGTCAGATGCGCCCTTGGGCTTGTAGTGCAGCTCGATGGCGCGGGCGATATCGGGGGCGATGCCGCCTTTTTCCGCGTAGTAGCGGCCCATCAAGCCTTGCAATTCGGGGAACTCGCCAACCATTTCGGAGACAAGATCGGCCTTGCAAAGTTGGGCGGCGCGACGTGCTGAATCCGGGTCGGCATCGACGGCACCTGCAATCTGGTAGGCCAGTTCGGCAACGCGTTCGACGCGGTCTTTCTGGGTGCCAAGCTTGGCGTGGAAGGTGATGTCTTCGAGATCGCTTTCCATCTCATCGAGCGTGCGCTTCAAGTCCTGATCCCAGAAGAACTTGGCGTCCGCCAACCGGGCGCGGATGACCTTCTCGTTGCCCGCGATGATCTGCTTTCCGCCGTCGTCAGCGATCAGGTTGGACACCAGGATAAAGCGGTTGGTGAGTTTGCCGGTCTTGGGATCGCGCAGGGAAAAGCACTTCTGGTGCGACTTCATCGAGGTGATCAGGCACTCGGCCGGGACCTCAAGGAATTCCTCATCGAAGGTGCCCATCAGTGCGGTCGGCCATTCGGTGAGGCCGGCGTTTTCCAGCATCAAGGCTTCATCTTCGACCAGTTCGAGGCCGGCATCATCGGCCAATTGGCGGGCTTCTTCGGCGATGGCGGCTGCGCGCTCGGAAGCGGGTAGCAGGACCTTGGCGTCAAGCAACTTGCGGCCGTAATCTTCGAAGCTTTCGACGGCAATCGTCTCGCGGCCGTGGAAGCGGTGGCCGGTGGTTTGGTTGCCGGATTTAATTCCAGCGATTTCGAAGGGTACAACCTGGCTGCCCAACAGGCAGAGGACGGAGTGCAGTGGGCGGACCCATTGGAAATCGCCGTCTCCCCAGCGCATGGATTTCGGCCAGGGGAATTTGCCCGCTGCTTCGGGGATGACTTCGGCGATAATGTCGGGTGCCGGGCGGCCTGGTTTGTTGATGCGGGCAACGTAGAAATCGCCCTTCTTGGGGTCGGAAACGACCTCGGCATCGTCGATGGATTTAAGGCCTGCTCCGCGCAGGAAGCCTTGGATTGCCTTGTCTGGTGCGCCGACGCGCGGGCCCTTGCGTTCATCGGAAACAGCGGGCGATTTTTCAGGCACGTCGTCGATGATCACCGTCAGCCGGCGTGGGGTTGCAAACGCCTGACCTTTGCCGATCTCCAATCCGCCAGCGATGAGGCCGTCACTAACGAGGCGTAGCAGATCCTGGCTCGCGCGGGCCTGCATGCGGGCTGGGATTTCTTCGGAGAGGAGTTCGAGCAGGAGCTGGGGCATGGTGGCTTTCAGGTGTTCGTTGGGTAGGACACACCTTCTAGCCGCCGTGCCGCAGTTGCGCCAGTCCTGAAGTCGCTAGAGCACTTTCCGACCAAATCGATTCAATTCTGTTTCTCAAGCGGCGAGTCGATCCAGCAGGAGAGTGGCGCGGGTCGATCTGGGTGATCGGCCAAGCCGCTCGACGCGTCGTGTTGGAGACACGCCGCCGGCATGATGCGGCCGCCGCTTGGAAACCCGTATTGGCGGAGCCAATCTACGATTGGACGGGCCGGGCGGATTTGCGCCAATCTCTGCGCAGCCCGTCTTGTCCGTAGCCCCGCTACGCACTGCGCCGGTCCACTTGATCTTGTCACTAA